>CAYXWX010000055.1:0-29656 GCA_964468915.1 uncultured Pirellulaceae bacterium | reverse complement strand
CCCTCCGCAAGTAACAACCCTGAAAACGAGTTGGAACAAAGCACTCGGCTGGATATTTCGTAGGCCGGCAACAAGGTCTCGAAAACACTGCCTTAACTTTGCAGACCGGAAAGTTATCAAAAACAGTCTGTCGTTCTCGACGGCAACAAATCCGAGACCGAAGTTCCGGCACCGCGTTGGTTTGCGTGTTACGGAAAAACGCCAATGCAGACCTTCACGGACTCAAAACAATTGGCCAGGCAAAAGATGCTTGACCAACTCGTACAGGCCGAAGCCTGATTCAGGATGTGTCTGTCAGATCAAGTAGTGGCTACTACACTTAAAACAGGCCGTCTAACTGCTTCTTCAATCGCCGCATCAATCGAGCCTTTGCGGAATACAAAGTCGAAGGCCTCATCTCCAGTTCAACCGCAACTTCGGCAACTGGCCTGCCTGATTTCAACAGCATTTCGAGTGCCTTCCACGTTCGAGGCGTAAAATCAGGCTGGGCCATCTTCATCGCGTTTTGAAGCAACGATCGAGCGTATTCCTCATCCCACGTTTTCTCCGCTCGGTTCGAATCAGGTTGAGCATCCAGAAAAGAAGCCGACGCATCGATCGCATTCAATTTCTGCTTGCGTAGTTTCTGTCGGTATTGATTCAACGTTACCGTCCGCAACCAACCGCGAAAACTCTTTCCCGAGTCATATTCAAAAGACGCAATTCTTCGCAGCACGATCGCCATGACATCTTGAACCAGATCCGCCGCATCCTGCGCCTGCAGACCGGTCTTGCGAGCCCAGTAAAATATCAACGGCGTGTACAGCTTCGTGAATCGCACCCATGCGTCACTTCGCGTCACGCTTGAATGGTCGCTCAGACGAAGCAGCAGGCTTTCTGACGTTGTATTCATACTTTTGAACTAAACAAACATATCGTTTCGTCGCATTTGACAGTAACTTTCATAGCGTCGCGCGTCAATTTTTCCATCGGCAACGGCCCATTTCACGTTGCAATCTTCTTCATGAGTATGTGTGCAGTCGGGAAATCGACAATCGTTGATGAAGGGGCGAATGTCACGAAAATATCCCGCCACCTCCTCAGGAATCACATCCCAAAGCTGGAAGGACCTGATCCCGGGCGTATCCACCAGATGACCTCCCATTTCCAACGCAACCAAATTCGCGGCCGTCGTTGTGTGCCTGCCTTTGTTGTTATCTGAACTGACATGGCTGACTCGTAGTTGCAGATCCGGCTCGATCGCGTTCAGCAGCGACGATTTGCCAACGCCGCTTTGCCCAGTCACCACTGAATCCTTACCCGATACCCAATTTCGAAGCCTTTCAATTCCCAGACCAGATTCAGTCGAAGTCAGCAACACTCCGTAACCGAGCTGAGCCCAGACTCCGACGACTGGCTGGAGATCCGCTGGGTCGACGAGGTCAACTTTATTGATCACGATTACCGGTCGAATCCCCGCCTTCTCTGCAGAAACCAACAGCCGGTCCACCAGGTTCGGTTTCAGGATTGGTTCCGCCGCGCTCGAAACAATAAAAACTTGATCGACGTTCGAAACGATAATCTGCTGACGCTGGCGACTGGTGCGACTGATCTGGTTTCGACGCGGTTCGACTCGCACGATCACCGCCTGGTTGGTGTCCGTGCCTTCAGGCTGCAATTGAATTGTGACAAAGTCGCCCGCAACAACCACGTGCTGCAAGTCCGTCGCAAGTGATTTCAAAATGCCTCGAACCGTACACTCGTAGATGTCGTCTTCCACTTGAACGATGCTGGTCAATCCGTGCACGCGAATGACTCGGCCCTCACGGCAGAGGTCGGGATCCACCTGCAGATCAATCTGAAATCCCGCCTGCTCCTGTTTGCTGGCAGCGCCGGAAACGGTTCGCTTGCGTGTCAGTTTCCCTTTTCCAGAGACACGCTCGCCACGGGTTTCTTTTTCAAGCGCATCGGCGTCTTCTGCAAACTCTCGGGTGTAGTCTGTCTTCCGCGTCCGACCGTCGTAACGCTTTCGGAATTCGGCTCGAACCGTTCGCTTTCCCTTTTTCTTTTTCGCCATCTTGACATTGTAACAAAGTTCATCAAGGAACGTTGGGCCTTGCAATCGCCAACCATTTGCCTGCTAATCGAAAGACCATGCTGGCATGATGAAGGGAATTTCGAATGGATGAATTTTTAACCGCTGCGATTGAAGAAGCCCGGCTCGGTCTTTCCGAAGGTGGGATTCCAATCGGCTCCGTACTTGTGATCGATACCAAAATTGTCGGCCGAGGTCACAACCGCCGGGTCCAGGGAGGAAGCGCGATCCTGCATGCGGAAATGGACTGCCTTGAGAACGCGGGCAGATTGACTGCGGATCAATACGCCAGGTCGACGCTGTACTCGACGTTGTCACCATGTGACATGTGTAGCGGCGCGGCCCTGTTATACAAAATTCCTAAAATTGTGGCCGGCGAGAACAGAACCTTCCAGGGCCCCGAGAACTATGTTCGATCGCGAGGAACCACGCTTGAAATCGTCAACGATCCCACCTGCATCGAGCTCATGAAACAATTCATCGCGGACCACCCCGAACTTTGGAACGAGGATATCGGGGAACCGAAAAGCTGATCACTCAACAAGCGAAATCCACGCCATAACGGCTTTGCCCAAGAGACTGCCATTAACGGCCAACGAGGGCACGCATTCTTGCCTCCGAGCCGCTGATCGACCGCGATGGATTTCAGCGTTCAGCCAAACCAAAGGAAGCACAACCAGGGGCCGTCCTGGCACGAAAGATCTCGCTGGTTCGATCCGTCACAACGACAATCATTAACCGCGCCAAGGGTCCTGATCGAACTGACCGGACTGTCTTGTTTGCTCGTTCAAAACGTTTGTATTGTTTTGTGCAGTTGAGTCTTGCTTTCGCCTTGGCAAAGGTACATGATTAATCAACTTTAATTTTCCTGCCTGAGCCTCACGTCCGGATTGAACACCCGTGCGAAAAGTCCTTTGCATCAACCGTAGCACCGACGATTCGAGCCAACCGGTTTTGGATTTCGATCGGTCGAAGTGCGAAGTCACTCTTTCGAGCAACACTCAAGAGGCGTTGCAGCTGCTGGCCGAGGACAGTTTCGATGGCGTCTACTTCGCCGACCGGGAATCCGGCAGTGACTCGATCGCAGGTCTCGTTCACAGCGCCGAAATTCTGAAACTGATGCCCGACGGCGTCGCGCTTCTGGACAAGCAGGGCAAAATTATCCGAGCAAACAAAAGGCTGGCCAGTTGGTTTGATAATCCAAACATGGCCGGCCTTGATTTTTATGAGGCCATCGGTGAGTCATCGATTGTCGGCGCGGAATCAAGTCCGATTCGGTCAGCGATTGGAACCGGCCAGGAGCACGAATCGCTGTTGTCGTGTGAGGAACGTTTTTTCACGTTAAAAGCTGTTCCGATCATTGCGCCTGACGGTCAATGCTCAAACGTCGTCGTGACGATGGCCGACACAACAATCGCGCACAACCATCGACAAAAACTCGACGCATTGCACTCGGCCGGTAACGGTCTTGCGGATCTGAGACCGGAAGAAATTTATCAGATGGATGTCGAGCAGCGGATCGATCTGCTGAAGGAGAATATTCTTCATTTTGCACTCGACCTGTTGAAATACGACGTCGTTGAAATTCGGCTGCTCAATCAGGAGAACAATGATCTGAGCGTTCTGTTGTCCTATGGAATCAATTCGGATGAAGGCCAGGGGCGACCGCTGAAAGCAGAAGCGCGAGGAAATGGAGTGACTGGTTTCGTCGTCGCCACAGGCAACAGCTACCTGTGCGAGGACACCACCAATGACCCGCTTTATCTGGATGGTCTGGTGGGAGCCAAAAGCTCGTTGACGGTTCCGCTGACATTTGGCGATCAGGTAATCGGCTCGTTCAATGTGGAAAGCCCGAACCCGCGAGCCTTTGACGAATCAGATCTACGGTTTATGGAAGCGTTCGCCGATGACATCGCGGCTTCCTTGAACACGCTGAAACTTCTGGACGCACAGCGCAGCAACGCCACACTGGAAAGCATCGAAGCCATCCGCGAGGCCGTTGCTTTGCCGCTGGACGAAATTCTGAATGACACTGTCCACGCGATTGAAAGCTACATCGGTCATGACCCCGATGTGACGCAACGTCTTCGAGCGATCCTGACGCACGCCCGTGAAGTCAAAAAACACATTCACCAGATTGGTCGCCAGGCCGTTCCTGATTGCGACAAGAAATTTATTGTTCACGCAGAACAGCGTCCGGCCTTGATCGACAAACGGATTCTCGTTATCGATGCCGATGAACAGGTCCGCACGTCTGCTCATTGCCTGCTGGAACGTGCGGGCTGCGTCGTCGAAACGGCTCACGAGGGTCACGAAGCGATTCTGATGGTGCAGTCCTGTGGGCCCACCGATACGCAATATGACGCGATTATTGCTGACATTCGCCTTCCCGATATTGGCGGTTACGACTTGCTGATGCAACTGAAAGAGCTGGTTGACGATCCGCCGTTGATTCTGATGACGGGTTTCGGATACGATCCGGGGCATTCGATTGTCAAAGCGCGTCAGGCTGGCTTGCGAGCCAATGCAGTGCTGTTCAAGCCGTTTCGCGTGGACCAACTGCTGGAGATTGTTGAGTCGATGGTGACTCGCGATACGCAGACTCCCGCGAAATGACATTCGGTTACGTCGCCAATCGCACGCCTTGTTTTGATGGCACGGGCGGCTGACACTCACTGGATTTTCCACCTCCCACCTCACGTCCGCCATGCCATTGATCTATTGGGCTCTCGCCTTCATCGGACACGTGGGACTCTGGTGTGCAACATTCAACTTCCTGCACTCGACCGCACTGGTTCGCTGGGCCAGAAAAACATCCGAGATCTTCGTGCTCTCGTTTTTGGTTTTTCCGGTGCTGTTTCTCATGTGGCAACTTTTGGGATGGGCGGTGGGATACCGTTTGAATTTGTCGCTGATCGGCGACAATCTTGCAGGCCGCGGTTACACGTTCATCGCTCTGGTTGTTGCGTTCCCGACAATCATGTTCTGGTTCATACGCAAATTCTCACCCGCAAGGCCTGAATCAGTGATCGAGTTCTCGCAGGAAACGGAGACACTCAAACCAACACCCGAAGATCCTCTGCTTCACAGTCGTTCGGGATCGCTTCTGGGCAAGTTCCCGATGAACGAGTCGCTGACACTTTCGACGGATCGATTGACGGTTGAACGCGACGTTCCAGATTCTCTTGATGGATTGAAGATCGCCCATCTTTCCGATTTTCATTTGACTGGCCGTGTCGACCTGCGATTCTTCGAGCGAGTGGTTGAACGTTCAAATACGTTTGAGCCTGATCTGGTTATCATTTCGGGAGACCTGATCGACAAACGAAAATGCCTGCCATGGATCGAACCGGTTTTTGGGGCTTTGAAATCCAGATACGGATGTTTCTACGTGTTGGGCAACCATGATTCGCGAGTTGGCGATGTCGATGATCTTTGTGCACGCCTCAAGGATCTGGGGCTGAACCACGTGGGCGGGCGCTGGCATACGATTGAAATCAACGGTGCCTGTATTCAGATTGCAGGCAACGAACTGCCTTGGTTTTCCGGCGCCGAGTACCTGCCTTTAAACGCTGACGCAGAACCGGGTGAAACGGGAAGCAGGCCAGATCTGAAAATTCTTATCAGTCACAGTCCGGACCAGCTGGCGTGGGCTGAACCGTTTGAATTCGACATGATGTTCGCCGGCCACAATCACGGTGGTCAGATTTCTTTCCCCATTGTTGGACCCATCATCGCTCCCAGTCGCTATGGTGTCCGCTACGCTTCGGGAACCTTTCAAATCGGTCGCATGCTGATGCATGTCAGCCGAGGATTATCCGCAGAGAAGCCAATTCGGTGGAACAGTGTCCCGGAATTGGGCCTGTTCACCATCCGCGCCGCAACTGATTGAAACAGTTTTCAAAACGAGGACTCGGCTGATCTGTGTTGCTATTCGGACGAAACAGCTGAGGTTTTATCCGAATCCGGAGACGCTGCGAGCGTTGGAAGATCCTGGAACGAGTTCGTGCCAGTCTGCCCGGAAGGGCTGAACGCTCGCGACATTCGTTCCCGCGATTCTTTGAGCATCCGGTTGACCAGCAACCACATGCCCAAAGCGACGAGAGAAAGAAACAGTAACGCAAGCAGAGAAAGTCGGCCGAGCGTTCTTCCAAGTGCGTGAGCCGGTTCAATCACGTAATTTTTGTCTTCCACGGCGACGACGTGCAGACCGGTTTCGATTCGGGATTCGGCCAGTGAATCGCGCGTCGTGGTATTTTTATCGTAGGTACCGACGGCCAGCTGTCTGGCCTCCGCCATCAGCATCGCATTGACGGTCACCGGAGCCCACGCAGCCAATCCCTGTCGATCATAGGCTGCCTGAGGACTCGCTTCGTCGGTTGCCGAAGCGCCAATCGGATCACGAAACTCAATCCATTCCTTCGCTTTTTCAACGTCGATGACTCTCGTTTCAGTCAATTCGTCCGGAATACGATCGCCTTGTCTCAGGATCGCCTTAAACAGCGGATGTTCCAGAATCGCACCGGTGAATTCGCCATCTCGCGAATCGACCAGCATGGCATACTGATGTGCTCCATTTTCAAACTCAATGAAACTGCCAAGCTCAACCGTCGCAAGAACGACGCCCCTCACCTTCTGATCCACAAGAATCGGCGCGGAGAATCCAATTTTCCAGGTATTGGATTGTCGACTGGAAAAGACTGCCGACAAATGGGCTCGGTCGATGATTTTGCGATCAAGCGGATCATCGGCAACCTGATACTCGACGGAGCCCTCATCTCGCGTCAGTTTCAAATCCTTGTCTTCGCCCGTAAAATATGTTCGGTAACAATAGTTTCTTCCAAGCGTCGTGTTGGTGCCGCGAAATACGGATGCCACCTGAGTTCCCGCTCGATCCAGTACAACCCAACTTGCGGCAAACGGGTACTTTCCCAGCCGATCAAACAAACGCGAATTCAAAAACGGCTGAAGATTTTTTCTCGTTTCATTCTGAATAAAATCACGCCGCGGTTGCAGATCCTGCTGAGCATTCAAACGAGGGTGCGCAAGTTGCGACGCAAGCTTCTGGGCTGCTTCGTCATTCAGAAATTTTTCGTACTGTTCCAGGAAAGCAGCATCCTGCGTCAGCTCAATCACCGCTTGGAAGTATTCATCAATCTGCTCGGCAGCGGAACGAGCGGCAAGCTTCGCCGCGAACAGATTACTCTCAACTGCTTTGGTTGTGATGGCGTCGTCTGTGCGAGCAACCGCTTCACGAAACGCCCACCAACCGAACAAAGTGACCACCGTCGTCAACAAGATCGGACCGATCAACCCCAACAGCATCACCGGGCGACGTGCCCGCGTCAGTTCACGCTGACGCAACGCGAAAAGAACGCTTTGAATGCTGTCGAACCGATGCGCTGGCTTGGCGGAAATGCAGCGATCGATGATATCGGCCAGAGCCCGATCCACTCCCGGGACCGTGCGATGATCGGTCGGCTTGGGTGCACTGAGAATCGCCCTACGGTACTCGGTCAGACGCTCAGTAATGTCAACCGACGATTCAATTTTGTTGGTCAGGCTTGCAGAGTGATAAGGAGGCTTGCCCGTTAACATGCTGAACAGCAGGGCACCCAATCCATAGACGTCCCACTTTGCGTCAGGCAACGCCTCAAGGTCGGCTTGCTCGGGCGCCATGTAGTACAGCGTCCCGAGCGCAGGGGTTTCATCGGTGCTTAGTCGGGACTGCCCGAAGTCGGCGACTCGAGGTTTGCCATCCTGATCGAGCAGCACGTTACCGGGTTTCAAGTCACAATGCAGGATCCCTTTTCCATGCAAGTGCATCATCCCCGTCGCAATCTCGGTGAACAACTCGACCGCTTCGTTCACCGGCATCCCCTGGCCACCACGCAAACGTTGCTCAAGCGATCCGTGCTCGATCAAATCCATCACGTAATAAGGAGGATCAGCATCCCAACCAACGTCCAGCAACTGCACCACGTACCGGTCAGCAGCCAACACCACCAGCTTTTGCACCTCAGCTGCCAACAATTGAACGTCGGAGCTGGACCGTCGAGTATAAAACTTGATGGCGACACTTCGGCCTGTTTTCTTGTCAATCGCAGACCAGACCTCCCCGTACGCTCCACTGCCCAAAAACTTTTGCAACGTGTAGCCAACTACGTCGGCGGGAGGCCGAGTCGGTTCCAGACTCAAGTCACGAGTCTTCTTCAGGTCGGCTGACGATTGATGTTGCGTACGATCGGAGGACATGGGTTCGATTATAGCGTCAAATCACCGTCGCTTTCAGGCCGTTTCCCGATTCTTACTTCGGACGAACCTGACCGGTGCCTCGGACTCGGTATTTAAAGCTGGTTAGTTGTTCGACGCCGATCGGTCCTCGCGCGTGCATCTTTCCCGTCGCGATTCCGATTTCGGCCCCCATGCCGAATTCGCCGCCGTCAGCAAACTGAGTCGAAGCGTTGTGCAATAGAATGGCCGAATCAACTTCGTTCAAAAACCGTTCGGCAGCTTCAGCATCGTCGGTCACGATCGCTTCGGTGTGCGATGACGAGTACTTCTGAATGTGCTCGATTGCTTCTTCGACTCCATCGACAACTTTGATCGAAAGGATTGAGTCCAGATACTCGGTCGACCAATCTTCTTCCGTTGCGGCGGTCGAGCCATCGATCCGTTTGCAGACCTGATCGTCACCGCGAAGCTGGCAACCTGCAGCACCAAGCGCGTCTGCGATTGGCTTCAAATGAGTTTCAACGACCGCTTGATCAATCAACAGGGTCTCGGCAGCGCCGCAAATTCCAGTGCGACGCATTTTGGCATTCAAGACAATTTCAACGGCCATTTCAACCGTTGATTCGCCGTCGACGTACACGTGGCAGATTCCTTCAAGATGAGCGAAAACGGGAACACGAGCTTCGGTTTGAACTCGGCCAACCAATCCTTTGCCGCCGCGAGGAACAATCACGTCCACGTTTCCATCGAGGCCAGCTAACATCTCGCCCACGGCAGCTCGGTCGGTTGTGGGAACCAATTGTACGATTTCAGGTGGCAGTTCAGCGTCTTTTAATCCATCGACCATGCACTGATGGATCGCTCGGGAACTGTGAAATGAATCGCTTCCACCGCGAAGAATCACCGCATTGCCCGCCATCAGGCACAGGGCCCCTGCGTCGGCCGTCACGTTGGGCCGACTTTCAAAGATGACGCCGATCACTCCCAATGGGCAGCGTACTCGCTCAATTTTCAAACCATTCGGACGATCCCACTGGCTGATGATCTGACCAACGGGATCATCGAGTTCCGCGATCGCGAGCAAGCTGTCGCGAATGCCATCAATTCGACCATCATCCAGCTTCAAACGATCCAGCATCGCCTTGGAGAGCCCGGCCGATTCGCCAGCCTGCATATCGGTGGCGTTGGCAGAAAGGATCGCGTCTCGATTTGCATCAAGTTGCGCCGCCGAGGCTCTTAGGGCGTTTTTTTTCTGTTCGGTGGAAGCGTTGGCAATCTGTCGAGCGGCCGCACGAGCCCGCTGGCCGACATCGGACATGATTTCCGCAACTGATTTTTCTTGAGAAGTCGTTGTCATTTTCGTTTAGTGATGTTGAATGGTGCAAAATGTTTTTTAATGCAAGGCAGAGTACAGGGTGAAAATTCCCCGGAGGGCGAGGCTCCGCCCGAGCCGCGCGGATGCAAAACGCGTTTCAAAATAATCCGGGGCGAACCTTCGTTTTGTTGTACCACGAATGAATGTCGATCAACACGAATTCGCGATCGATCGATTTGATTTCAGTGATTTATCCAGACGTGGCGATTCACCAGAGTTGGTCGCATCATTTGTTCCGCGTTTGGCATTACGTCGACCCCATCCGGGGTGCCCCGTTTCAATTTCCCCATTCTCGGGGCTACCGCCCCGAGCTACCTGCGTCGGCCCCATCCGGGGCGGTCATTGATTCAACGTTATCCTGGCGGTAAATGGTTCAAACTTATATGAGGCGGTGATTTATTAAACGTTATCCTGGGCGGTAAATGGTTAAAACTTATCCGGGGCACCGTGACATCTGCCCCGGACGGGGCTCGCGTCGGTAGCTCGGGGTGGAAACCCCGAGACAATTGAGCACCGCCTCAAGCCACCCCGGATGGGGTCGGCGTGAAACCTCTGCCACTGAATTCGGGGAAGTACCAACAACTGAAACCTGCAAACTGGTCACTCCAGCACCATATCATCGTGGTGGATCAGAACGGATCGATAATTTTCGCCCAACAATTCAGTCAATTCATCACTCGAACGCCCCATCGCTTTCTTCGCGTCATCAAAATCATACTCAACAAGCCCATGACCGATTGTTTCTCGTTTCGAGTTCAAAATCAGCACGGTGTCGCCTCGCGAAAATGATCCGTTGAGCCCTGTGACTCCCGCCGGCAGCAGACTCTTGCCTGACTTCAATGCCTTGATGGCACCATCGTCAATCGTGATCGTTCCGGAAGTGTCAAGCGTTCCGGCAATCCAGCGGCGACGGTTGTTGATCGGATTCTCAGAAGCGGCAAACCATGTGCTGCGGGCACCATCATCAAGTGCCTTCAGTGGATGAGCCACTTTGCCTGATGCGATCACCATTTCGGTCCCTGCCTGAGTCGCGATTTTCGCAGCAGCGATCTTTGTTCGCATGCCTCCGCTGGAAATCACGGACGCGCTCTCGCCCGCCATCGCTTCGATTTCCGGAGTGATCGATTCGACCGATTCCAAAAGCTGAGCCTCTGGATCAACCCCCGGAGGCGCGGTGTATAGCCCATCGATATCCGAAAGCAACACCAGCAAGTCGGCGTCCATCATCGAAGCAACTCGGGCCGCAAGGCGATCGTTATCACCATACCGAATCTCATTCGTGGCAACGGTGTCGTTTTCATTGATGATCGGCACGGATCCCCAACGCAGTAACTGACCGATCGTGTCGCGAGCATTCAAGTACCGTCGACGTTCCTCGGTGTCACCCAATGTAAGTAAAATCTGGCCGGCCTCAATGTTGTGGTCGCCCAGCACCTCTGACCACACTCGCCCCAGCGCAATCTGCCCGATCGCTGCCGCCGCCTGGCTTTCTTCCAGTTTCAACGGTCGCTTCGAAAGTGTCGGGTCATAAGCGCTCATTTGCCTTCGCCCTAACGCGATCGAGCCCGATGACACGATAATCAACTCACCTCCGCCCTGGCAAATCGACGCCAAGTCGTTTGACAGCGACTCCAACCACGCTCTGCGGACACCCGATGACAGATCGACCAGCAGCGCCGAGCCAATTTTCACGACGATTCGCCGATATTGGGACAACTTTCCTGTCATAAGTGGGTTTGCAACATACATTAAGTGAACGAATCGGCATTCGCGACGCCGAACCAATCTTTATACTGTACTCAACAGTTTGATTCTCAACGACCCGAAGCTCCTGAATCAAAAACATGCTGACCCACGAAGCCCAACGTCAACGCGAACGAATCCTGGAACTGCTGGAACATGAAGGAGGCGTGACCGAGGAATCGGTTCGCAATGTTCATCGGGAAACAGGTGTCCCCGAAGCCGATATCTGGGGCACCGGCATGTTTTACACGCTGATTAACAAACCCGGCCGGCGAGTTCGGATCTGCGATGGCCTGACATGCCAGATGGCGGGAGCAGACCAGTTGGCGGCCGATCTGGAAGCCAAAGAGATCTCGTGCGAACGAGTCAGTTGTCTGGCCCAGTGCGATCGAGCCCCTGCGACGTTGAATGAAGATCTGGAACTGGTGACTTACGAGGGCAAGCAAACCGGCGTCACTGCGGACAACCCGGAGCTGCCCATGAACCTGGCCGGCCCGATTGATGAAAGTTTTCACTCGTTCGAGCAAGCCAGAAAACTGGGTGCCGAAGCTGTGATTGAGATTCTCAAAGAATCCGGCTTGCAAGGCCGAGGCGGCGCGGGGTTTCCGGCTCACTTCAAATGGTCCAGCGTGTTGGCTCAGGAAGAGACCGAACGTTACGTGATCTGCAACGCGGACGAGGGCGAACCCGGTACGTTCAAGGATCGTGAAATTCTTCTTCGTCAGCCAATCAAAATGCTGGAAGGGCTCGCGATCGCTGCTCAAGCCATCGGTGCCAAAGACATCTATGTCTATATTCGAGGCGAGTTCACCAGCGAACGACGCAGTCTGGAAAAAGCAATCGAGATTGCAAAAGACAAGATTGCTCCCATCAAGATACATGTTGCTCTGGGGCACGGTGCTTATATCTGCGGCGAGGAAACCGCCTTGATTGAAGCGCTTGAAGGCAAACGCGGGATGCCTCGGCTGAAGCCGCCGTATCCAACTGAGAAAGGTTTTCGAAACAAGCCGACGTTGATGCACAACGTAGAGACGGTTTGCTGCATTCCGGCGATCATTGATCGAGGCGGTCAGTGGTTCAAGAATCTCGGCAAGACAGAAGCCGGCAGCAAGCTTTACTGCGTCAGTGGCCATGTAAATCAGCCCGGCGTGTACGAGCTACCGCTTGGAGCGACTTTGGACGAGCTGGTTAAAGCGGCGGGCGGTTACGAAGGGACACCGCAGGCGTTCAGTCCGGGCGGAGCCTCATCCGGTTTTCTTCCGATGAGCTATCGAACGCTGCCGCTCGATTACAAAAATCTGGCCGACGTTGGCTCGATGCTGGGCAGTGCCGGCCTGGTTGTCTTGAACGACACCGTGGACATGGCAGAAGCGGTCAAGTGGCAGCTGGTTTTCTTCGAACGCGAAAGTTGCGGCCAATGCGCGCCGTGCCGAATCGGGACTCGTTATTTGCGGCGGCAAGTTGACCAGTACGTTCAGTTGGGCGATACGGCTCCTTTGAGTTACGCCGATGATGTCGCGTGGGAAATGGAAGAAGGTTCCATTTGCGGGCTTGGCATGGTCGCTGCGAAACCGCTCGAATCCGCGCAGAAACATTTTCCTGAGGCATTTAAGGTAAGATAGTTCGTAGTAACGGCTTTAGCCGTTGAACCTAAGTTAATTTTACTTGGCTTTAAACACTTGAATTTTTTGAATCGTGAAAACGCCTGAAGGCGTTACTACAAACAGCGCGAAATTCCATGATTAAATCAAATTCATTTACTGTCGAAATCAACGGCCAGTCATATTCCGCCGAACCGGGCGAAACGGTTTACGAAGTGGCCGAGCGTAACGGCGTCGAGATCCCGACATTGTGCCATGATCCTCGGCTCGATCCGGCCGGTGCGTGCCGTGTGTGCCTGGTGGAAGTCGAAGGCCAGCGTCGCCTGCAGCCGGGCTGCGCGTGGAAAGTTGATGCGGGCATGAAGGTACAAACCGAATCGGAACGAATCTCGCGACATCGGCAGGTGCTGTACAGCATGTACATGTCGGACCATCGAACTGACGAAGAGGGCGGACTGCCGGAAGAAACCGGCAACATCAATCAACTGCGAGAATTGTGCGCGACGATTGATCCGATTCCATTAGAGAAAATCGAAGCCCCGCGAGCGGCTCGACCCGGCGATGACAATCCTTACATCGAATTCGACCCTGAGATGTGCATCCTTTGTGCTCGATGCACTCGATATTGCGATGAAGTCGAAGCCGTCAACGCGATCACGCTGGCCGAACGAGGTTCCGCAACCACCATCGCCACCGCTGGCCAACGCAGCTTGATCGATACGTCTTGCGAATTGTGTGGCGGCTGCATCGACACTTGCCCGACGGGCGCGTTGATCGAGAAGAAAGCTCCCAAACTGATGCCCCTCGAAACGGAGAAGACACGAACGACGTGTAATTTCTGCGGCGTTGGGTGCCAATTGGATCTGCATACGCACAACAACCGACTGGTCAAAATTACCAGCCCGCCTCCAGGCGAAACGGTGAATGATGGCAACTTATGCGTGAAGGGGCGTTTTGCGTACGACTTTGTTCATCACGAAGACCGCCTGACGGAACCGTTGATCCGGGGCGAGGATGGACAGCTTCATCCGGCCACGTGGGACGAAGCGTTCAAGTTTGCCGCCGATGGGTTGAACCGCGTCAAAGAGAAATACGGCTCGGACTCGTTGGGGTTTGTTTCTTCGTCGCGGTGCACGATCGAAGAGAACTACCTGATGCAAAAATTTTCGCGGGCGGTATTCAGGACCAACAATATCCATCAATGTGCCGCTACCTGACACGCTCCAACTGTCGCCGGTCTGGTGACGATGTTTGGCGCAGGTGCGATGACGAACTCGATTCCCGAGATTCGCGACACCGATTTAATGTTCGTGATCGGATCGAACACGACCGAGGCTCACCCCATCATCGCGATGGAGATGAAACGGGCTCGACAGGCCGGCGCACGATTGATTGTGGCGGATCCACGGAAGATCTGGCTGGCGGAACAGGCGGACTTGCATCTGCAACTTCGACCGGGCACCGACGTGTGGCTGCTTTCCGCGATGGCTCATGTGATTGTCAATGAAAACCTGCACGACCAAGGGTTCATTGATGCCAACACGGAAGGTTTTGAAGCGGTCAAGGAACGAGTGCAACAGTATCCGCCGGACGAAGCGGAGAAAATCACGGGCGTACCGGCCGATGACATTCGCACGGCGGCTCGCTTGTATGCGACGACCAAAAAAGCTGGGATTTATTACACGCTTGGCATCACCGAGCACACTCACGGAACAGACAACGTCTACTCTCTGGCCAACCTTGTGCTGATGACGGGGCACCTGGGCGTCCGGTCGGCGGGAATGAATCCACTGCGTGGCCAGAACAACGTCCAAGGTGCAAATGATGCCGGAGCGACTCCGATTTATTATCCGGGCTACCAACCAGTCACCGATGACGAAGTTCGCGAGAAATTCGAAGCCGCGTGGAAGGTTCCTCTTTCTCCAAACGACGGGCTGAACCTGAATGTGATGATGAAGGGGCTGGCGAAAGGCAGCATCAAAGGCATGTACGTGATGGGCGAGGACATTGTGATCTCCGAGCCGAACGTGTCGCAGGTCGAACTTGGGCTGAACGAATGTGAGTTCCTTGTCTGTCAGGAAATTTTCCACAATGAGACGACTCGATTTGCCGATGTGGTTTTCCCCGCAAGTTGCTTCGCCGAGAAAGACGGTGTGTTTGCCAACAGCGATCGGCGCGTCCAGCGAGTTCGCAAGGCGGTCGATCCGCCGGGTAATGCCCGCGAGGATTGGAAAATTCTGATCGAGTTCGCTCAGGCTTGCGGCTACGACATGCCGGACTACAAGAATCCGGGTGAGATCTATGACGAGCTGGCTTCATTAACGCCTAAGATGGCCGGTATTTCTCACGACCGCCTGGAGGAAAACATCGCAGGACTTCAATGGCCGTGCCCGGAACCAGAACATCCGGGTACTCCGACGCTTCACGTTGATGGACCTTTGATTGGGAAAGCTCAGTTTCAGGCAGTCGACTATCGGCCAAGTGCGGAACTTCCTGACGATGACTTCCCTTTGGTATTGTCGACAGGCCGCACGCTGTATCACTACAACAGTGCGACTCAGACTCGACGCGATCTCGGCCCCGCCATCAAGCAGCGGCAGAATTTCATCGAAATCCATCGTAAGAACGCGAAGATGCTGGGGATCGAGCACGGCGAAACGGTGCGAATCGTTTCTCGGCGTGGCGAGATCGAAGCAGAGGCGTGGATCACGCCACGAGTTCGTTTCGGCTGCATTTGGATGCCCATGCATTTTGCTGAATCTCGGGCCAACCTGTTGACCAACGACGCGGGTGACTCGGTCACGGGAACAGGTGAATACAAGGTCTGCGCGGTTCGCGTCGAAAAGATCAAGCGTCCCGCTCCATCAGGTGCGTCATCAGCCGTGGATCAGTTTGCTCCAGTGCTGAACAAGCCAGAGCGATAGCGTGCCGAGTGTATAGTCATGACTCGTGCAGCTTTGGTATCTGAAGAAGATTTGCCGGCTACTGCTTTGTTCCAACTCGTTTTTAGGGTTGTTACTTGCGGAGGGTCTCGTTTTATTTTTTGCTTTTGAGGCTCACGGAATGATGATTCGGTCGGTCAACCCTAATCTTCAGTTGGAACAAAGCACTACGCAGTTGTCGATCAAGGTTGTCTCGAAGAGACAGAAGCATATAGCCGTGGGTTTCAACCCACGGTTTTGCGACTCATTTGATACAAAGTCCCGAATCGGACGAAAGCAAGATAAACCTTTGCTGTCGTCCCTACCGGGACTGAAGAACCATCTGCGTTCGGTTTCCGCAGGTTGAAACCTGCGGCTACACGCTTTCGTGCCTTCGGCACGTCCTTATTCTTGAACTGCTTGCATTCTTTGAGCAGAAACCGATGCGTTCCCGGTGATGTCTGTCGAATTTTGTCCGTACGAAGGACATCACACGGAAGACGATGACTACAACGATCCGCTAGCACCTCTTCCGTTGCCTGCGTGCTGGCATTCGTATAAAAGAAAACTTCACACGCCAACCATGGAAGGGCAGGGCTCATGAAAGTTTTCAATCCGATCGTGAATCGTGAAACCGAGGTCGAGGTTTTTGACGACTCGCACGAACCTTGGCTGCTTGTCCGCTGCAAGGAAACCGACTTCCACTTCATCGCAAACCCTCCCAGCTACGATCGATTGGAAGAGGAGTTCGCGTGGGAAAAAACCATCGACGCCAGCGAGTCTCGCCGGCGCAAGGAAGGGCTGCTGGCGTGGAAACTGTCGAAGCTGGCCAAGCAGATTAAATTTCTGATCGAGCCGAATCGCAACAAGACGTTCTCGATTGCGATGCGCATTCCAGAACCGAAGGCGACCAACTATCGAATTCTGGACGTAGGCTGCGGTGACGGAAAACTGATGCTTGATTTCCGAGAAAAGTTCTATCAGGCGGGTGTCAACATCGTGCCAATCGGGATTGAGGTTTCGAATCAATTGGCTGAAGAGTCCGCCGAGCGATTCGCTCCGTTTGGCGGTTACACGATCAAGAACAATGCGATCGACGGAATGAAACAAGTCGAATCCGGTTCGATCGACATGGTTTTGATGAACTCGTTCCTCGAGCATGAAAGTCGACCGGTTCAACTTCTTCAGGTGGTGAAAGACGCACTTAAGGACAATGGTTGCGTCGTGATCAAGGTTCCTAATTTCGACTGTTTGAATCGCAAGATTCGAGGGAAACAATGGGCCGGTTATCGATTCCCAGATCATGTCAGCTATTTCACACCCGCAACGTTGAAAACACTCGCCACAGAGACCGGTTTCAAGCTTCAAGAGCAAAGCTTTACCGCGAGGCTACCGTTCAGCGACAATATGTACGCCGTATTTCAGAAGGTCTGACGCCCGGTACAATGCGGGAATGAGTACCAACATTCTGTCAACCGATTGCCTTCATCGCCAGCTGATTTCAACTCCGCTGGGACCGATGTTGGCGATCGCGGATGCAGAAAATTTGTTACTGCTGGAGTTCACATCTCGCGTTGACGTTGATGCTCAGGTGGAAACGCTTGGCAAGCTCGATTCACGTCCAATCTTTGACGGTTCGAATCCGATTCTCGAACAAGTTCAACGAGAACTCGAACTCTATTTCAGCGGCAGTCTGAGTCGTTTCTTCACGCCCGTTAAAATTCAAGGCAGTACGTTTCAGGAAACAGTCTGGAATGGGCTTACCCAGATCCCCTACGGCCAAACAGTTAGTTACCAGCAGCTTGGAAAGCGAATTGGGTACGCTCAGGCAGCCAGAGCGGTAGGTTCGGCGAACGGGCAAAACCGGATCGCGATTCTGATTCCTTGTCATCGCGTCATTCGAGCGGACGGTTCATCCGGCGGTTACGCGGGTGGCATTAAGCAGAAACAATGGCTGTTGAATCATGAGTCCACTCACCTGACCAATGGTTGAGCGGATGCAGATTGAGGTCACTTGCCGAGCTGCTGTGCTGACTATGCCTTCCAGTGATTGAGCAAACAGGAAACATCGTGAGTTCACCCCTTCGCGCGGTCGTTTTTGACATGGACGGCCTGATGTTCAACACTGAGGATCTGTACGACCTTGCCGGTCAGGAACTTCTACGCAGACGCGGGCAAAATTTCACTCGTGAATTGAAGCTATCCATGATGGGACTGCCTGGACCAAAAGCGTTTTCGATCATGATCGACCGATGTGGGCTGAACGATTCGGTTGCTCACTTGCAACGTGAAACGGACGAAATTTTTCAATCGCTGTTACCGGACAAAATTGAAATGATGCCGGGCTTGGAAACGCTGCTGGATGTCATTGATCGCGGAGGTTTGCCTCGATCGGTTGCGACCAGCAGCCATCGGAATTTTGCCGACCGAGCTTTGGGGCATTTCGATTTGAAAGATGGTTTTCAGTTCATTCTGACATCAGAAGACGTGACCAATGGAAAACCAGATCCTGAAGTCTATTTGACTTCCGCCCAAAAACTGGATGTGGAGCCCCGTTCGATGCTGGTGTTTGAGGATAGCGTTTTTGGATCGCAAGCTGCCGTGGCAGCCGGCGCGTTTACGGTTGCGGTGCCAACCGAATACAGCCGCGATCAGGACTACTCGCATGTTCACGCGGTGGTCGATCGACTGGATAAACCAGAAGTTTTACGCTGGATTCAAGCTGGTGAACTGCCTGCAAAGAATCGTCAGTAAACTCGGTCGAAGAAGGGCATGGAACGCGTTAAGACAAACGATAAATCTGGAGGGCTCGTGAAACGCGGCGGTTCCGATTACGATACTGCCAGCAGAACTGGTCGTCGATAATCAGACCGTTTTCTTCTGCCTCAGAACCTACCCACCACCTCATTACATAGCTGAATCATGGACGCTCCACTTGCCGTAATTCTGGCCGCTGGCAAAGGCACTCGTATGAAATCGGAATTGCCGAAAGTGCTTTGTGAAGCCAACGGCAAACCGCTGATCGGATATGTGCTTGATTCGCTTCGCAACGCGGGCGTAAAGAAGATGCTGGCGGTGGTCGGGTATCGTGAGGATCTGGTTCGTTCAAGCCTCGAGGCTCACGAAGACGTTGGCTTTGCGACTCAATCGGAGCAACTTGGCACTGGACACGCGGTGATGATGTGCCGCGATCAACTGCAGAGCCATGACGGTCCTGTGGTGGTGGTCGCGGGCGACTCGCCCATGCTTCAAGCGGACTCGATCAAGACATTGCTGGATGATTTTTCCGCGAATCGGCCGGCTTGTCTGTTGGGAACGTTGATCCACGAAGATCCAACCGGACTGGGTCGGATCATTCGCGACGGTGACGGCAACTTTACTGAGATTGTCGAGGAGAAAGACGCAACCGACGAACAACGCAAAGTCGCGGAAGTGAACATGAGCACCTACGTTTTCGACTGTCAGAAAATGCTGGGAGCGCTCGATCAGCTGACCTCGGACAACAAGCAGCAAGAGTATTATATTACCGATTTGCCGGCGATTCTCTTGAAAGAGGGGCAGGATGTTCGAGCGTTGCCGGTGCTCAAGCCGATCGAAGCACTCAGTGTGAATACGGTTGAACACCTCGCAGACGTTGAAGCGGCCATGAAAAAGGCTGGAATGTAGTTTCCAAACCGACCGACTGCCGACGTATCAGACTCACGGTGTTTTTTCTTCATCGATTCGTTTTTCAGCATTCAGGCTTTCTCGGACCGAACTTTTATGCTCATACCGGAACTCAAAATTTTCAGTGGTCGCGGGAACCTTGAACTCTCAAGAAAAATCTGCGATTTCCTGAAGCTGGAACTCGGCTCCTGCAAGTTTTCCACGTTCCCCGATGGCGAATTCCACTGCAAAATCGAGGACGTGCGTGGGCGTGACGTGTTTCTGGTCCAGCCGACGTGTCCGCCCGTCAACGATACGCTGATGGAATTGTTGATCATGATCGATACCTGTTTGCGAGCGAGTGCCGAGCGGATCACGGCGGTGATTCCGTACTATGGTTACGCTCGTCAGGATCGTAAGGACGAAGGCCGAGTCCCAATTACGGCGAAGCTTGTCGCGAACATGATCACTCGAGCTGGCGCCGATCGAGTTCTGGCGATGGACCTGCATGCCGCTCAGATTCAAGGCTTTTTTGATGTTCCAGTGGATCACATGTACGCCGGGAAGGTTCTGACGGACCATTTTCGTGGACTGAACATTCCCAAAGAGGACCTTGTGATCGTGAGTCCCGACGAAGGAAGCATCAAACGGGCGGTTGGCCATGCGAAGCGACTCGGCGGCGAGATCGCGATCATCGACAAGCGGCGGATGGGCGCAGATACGGTTTCCCAGGAGAACATTATTGGCGGCCCCATCGAAGGTAAGGTCGCGCTGATGTTTGACGACATGATCAGCACGGCGGGCTCGATCTGCGGGGCGGCCGAGCTGGTAAAAAAACAGGGCGCGGCCCAGATTCACGTGGCGGCGACGCATGGCGTGTTGGCAGGACCTGCAATTGATCGTTTGCGAGACGCTCCGCTGGACAGCATTGTCGTGACGGATACGATTCCAATTTCGCCGGAGAAAATGCTGCCCAACATGCAGGTGCTGAGTGTCGCGCCGCTGCTGGGCGAGGCGATCAAGAGAATTCATCACCACGAATCGATCAGCACCATTTTTCAGGCGTGACGAGTCGTCTGAAACCCGCTCCAGCGGCTCCCATCAGTCTTGGGATTCTGACACGTTCTGTTGGTCACGTCGGAAAACGGCGACCACGTCCTCGACCGGCACGACAAACAGCTGGTTATCGGACTCAAAGTCGACTGGAATGGCATTTTTGGGGTGAAACAGAACCTTATCGTACTGCCGTAGCGGCACGTCCTCATCATTTTCGATCGCCGCCGAAATCGTCACGATTCGGCCCGTGATGGTCGGGATTTCGGCCGCGTCCGGAAGGGCAATGCCTCCCTTGGTCTCTCGCTTTGGATCATCCTTTCGAACGAGGACGCGAAAACCAATGGGTTCGACGTACTCAAACTTGGGAGTTCTCTTTTTGCCACTTTCGGACCGTTTAGCCATTCCTGCTTTCCTAACCTTCCAACTCGTCATCAGGCTTTGTTTTACAGCGGGGTCGGCCGACCCCACGTGCGATTCTTCGCTGACGCTCGGTTCTAGTTCAATGGAACGCGATAAGTCAACCGATGGGGCTCGTCGAGGCCTGAATCATGCGTATTTCCCAGTCAAATCAACAAATGGGCTTGCCAACACGTTCGATTCTGGGACAATCTCCCGATTCTAAACTGAAAATGTCCTGCGAGCCCGGTTCTTTGCCGATAAGGCGGCTTTTGGGCTGGCGAATTGCAGTGTTGAAGGGACAATTTCAACATTTGTGATTTCGACGAACAACCAGTCATTCAGCCAGCCTTCCAGAGGTCAGACAAGCGGCAGAAACTGGTCAGTTCTCCGGTTTGCACTTTGCAACTCGAATGAGTTCGGAGGTGCTGTACGGGAAGTGGAACTTCGCAGACATTATTTGAAATCAACGGAACAAGAGAACAAGGTTAGACAGTGGCAGACTTACTGAACGTCGAAGCTCGCGAATCCACGGGAACGCTTCGCATGAGACGCCTTAGAAAAACAGGGAAGATTCCTGCCGTTTTGTACGGACACGGCGAAGGAACCGTTTCATTGACCGTCAACCAAAAAGAGATCGACAAGATCGTTGGCCATGGTGGGCACATTGTCGAATTAAAGGGCGCCGTCAGTGAAGGAGCTCTGATCAAGGAAGTGCAATGGGATGCGTTTGGCAGCTCGATTCTGCACGTCGATCTGACTCGTATCGACCCGAACGAAAAAGTTGAAGTGACACTGCCATTGGAATTGAAGGGCGATGCTCCCGGCACTCACAATGGTGGTGTTGTTCAACATGTCCTGCATGAGCTTACGATCGTTTGCCCGGCGAACAAAGTTGTTGATTCACTGACGCTGAAGATCAATGACCTGGAATTGGACCAAACGTTGACCGCCGGTGATGTAGAACTCCCCGACGGTGCGACTTTGGCGGGCGAGGCGACCGAGGTAGTCGCCAGTTGCTCAGTTCCGTCTGCGGCTCCAACACCGGATTCCGACGAAGCTGCAGCAGAACCAGAAGTGATTGGTGAAAAGAAAGAGGAGTCTGGCGACGAGTAGTCGGCTGACAACGGATGAAGCTGATAGTTGGTTTAGGTAACCCGGGAGTCAAATACGAAGGCACTCGGCACAACGTCGGCTTCGAAGTATTGGCGAATCTGGCCAGACGATATGACGTGGGGAGACCCAAGTCGAAGTTCAAGGCAGAAATCGCTGAAACGAGAATTGGAAACCAGAAAACAGTTCTGCTTTCACCTTTGACCTACATGAATTTAAGCGGTCAGAGCGTCAGGGCAGCAGTTGATTTTTATAAATGCGAAGCAGAAGACCTGTTGGTCATCTGTGATGACCTTAACCTTGATGTTGCTCGATTGCGAATCCGCACGAGCGGATCGGCGGGCGGTCAGAACGGGCTGAAGGATATCATCCAAAGGCTCGGTCATCAGGATTTTTGCCGATTGCGACTTGGTGTCGGCAAAGTTCCACCAGGCTGGGACGCAGCAGATTTTGTGTTAGGTAAATTTTCGCCTGACGATGCAGCGGACATGGCCGCCGGAGTCGCTCGAGCGGCGGACGCGGTTGAAACGTGGATTAAGGATGGTCCGATGGAGGCCATGAATCGTTTCAATGGAAATCCGGCAAAAGCGAAGACAAACGAAAAAAAGATTAAGGCGGGAAAGCGATCAAATGGCGATCCCCCACCCCCTGTTGCCGAACAGTGAATTGCTGGCGGCTTTTGAATTGAAAATCGAAACACCAGAAACCTGAGTAAGGAAGTTGGAACGTGGCTGAGACTGTTTACGAATGCATGTTTATTTTCAATGCGAACGCCCATGCTCGCAATCCAGCAGCTACCGGCAACACGGTTGACGAAATCGTCAAATCGGTTGACGGTGAATTGCTGGCCAGTCGTTTGTGGAATGAGCAGAAACTGGCTTACCCCATCAACGGACATCGCAAGGGAGCTTATTGGCTGTCGTATGTGAAAGTGGAAAGCACCAATCTGGTCAAATTCAATCGCGCGTGCCAGCTGAATGACAATATCCTGCGTCACCTCGCAGTGAAGCTGGATCCTCGCCTGGTTGACCCAATGGTTGCCGTGGCGAAAGGCGAAGCCCCAGCCGAAGCCGTTGCCGAAACGGAAGAGAGCAAACCTGCCGAGGCCGCTGAACCGGCCGCGACGTAAATGTCGTTCGATTCCATTGATTTCGATTGCTCCATCTGTCGATTCTGCCGCAGTTAGCAAAAGAGGATTTCATCATGGCCAGTTTTAATCGCGTTGTCCTCGTGGGCAATTTGACTCGTGATGTCGAGCTGCGCTACACGCCCCAGGGAACCGCTGTCACAGACGTCGGCCTGGCCGTGAACGAGCGTGTTAAACGCAATGATCAATGGGTAGACGAAGCAAACTTTTTCGATGTGACTCTATGGGGCCGATTGGCCGAAATTGCAGGAGAGTATCTCTCGAAAGGCTCCTCTGTTTTGATCGAGGGGCGACTCAAGCAGGAAACATGGGAGCAAGAAGGCAAAAAGAGAAGCAAAGTGAAAGTTGTCGCCGAAAAGCTGCAGATGCTTGGCGGGCGACCCGGCGGAGCTTCCGGAGGCGGCAGCAATTCCAGTTCGGCTTCGCCAACAGGAAATCAGACGGCGGAAACTCAGCAGGCGTACTCGGGTTCAAGCCAGGGTGCTCCTCCTGATGATGATGTCCCTTTTTAACGAATCATTGTATTGAACCGACCTGAAGCAGATCACAATGCCAGATCGAGCAATCTGCGACTGGAGCTGAGTTGCTTAAGTCAAACGAAAAATTCATTCAACGAAAACGATTAACTTTTTTTGAGACCGACCGATGCCAAGTACTAAAACCAAAAAGCAGAAACGCAATCGCTCCAGTTACTCAAGACTGCCTCGCGGCAAAAACGGTGGCATCGAATTGCTGTTGATTCAATCGGTCGATCACCTTGGAAAACAGGGCGAAGTCGTGGAAGTTCGCGCGGGATTCGCAAACAACTACCTTCTGCCGCAGGGCCTGGCCACGATCGCGAGTGAGCATCACAAGCGAATGGTCGACAAGCACAAAGTCAAACTGCAAGAAATCGAAACGGCACGATTGAAAACGTTGCGAGACCACGCCAAGCATATCGCCAAGCAAAGTATCACCATCGAAGCGAACGCGAACGAAGAAGGTCACCTGTACGGTAGCGTCGGAGCCCCCGAAATTGTTGCGGCTTTGAAAGCGCTGGACATCGTGGTCACTCAGGACCAAATCCGACTTCAGGGCGTTTTGAAAGAGCTTGGCCTGTACACCGTCCAGGTTCACTTGCATCAAGAGATCGAAGCGGATCTGAAAGTCTGGGTCGTTCCAACGGTAGACGAAAACGCTTAGTTTTTGCTCCGAAACAATTTTCTCCAATGGCTGACCTGTTATTTACAGGTCGGTCATTTTTTTTGCCTGCTGACTTGTATCAACCTGCCACCCCCCGGATCCTACGGGAAGTCTTGCTTGTTGATCGCTTGCTCATTCCGAGAAAAGTCATAAGATTCAATTTCGCAGCGTCAACGACTTCAGGATGGCCAGATGGATCAACCCAAATCCGACAGATTCTCTTCCTTCAAACGCAAGGACAAAAGGAAGCAAAAGCCAGATCTGGTCGATCGAGAACCGCCCTATAGCATGGAGGCGGAAGTCGGCGTGCTGGGCAGCATGATGCTGATGCCCGAGACTTGTGACGACATCGTGAATCTTCTCAAACCGGAGGATTTTCATGATGAGGCTCATCGCGTGTTGTTCGAAAACATCATGGACATGCACTCAGCGGGTCAAAAAATCGACCTGCTGCTGCTACGTGAACGTTTGAAGACCAAAAATGCCTATGAGCTGGTTGGCGGTGCCGCTGCGATGGCGGAAATTTTTCAAAGCGTTCCGCACGCTGCCCACGCGAACTACTACGCCAACATCGTTCGCAGCAAGGCGACGGCTCGGAATTTGATCTCGACATGTTCAGATCTCCTGACCGATGCATTCCTACCGGAAACCGACCCGGACGCATTGCTCAACGAGGCCGAACAGAAGGTTTTTGCAATTCGCGAAAGTCGTCAGTCCAGCAGTCTGTCGCAGGTTGACGAAATTCTGGAACTGGCGATGGATCGAGTTGAGGCTCGGCTCAAAGGCGATCGTCAGGAAGGAACTGTTGAGACCGGATTTACGGATCTCGACAAAATGACGGGTGGCCTGCACGGTTCTGAATTGGTCATTCTGGCAGCACGACCCAGTATGGGGAAAACGGCTTTCGCCATGAACATCTGCGAAAACGTCGTTACCAAATCGCGTGCGCCTACTTTATTCATCAGCCTGGAAATGGCGGCGATCGAATTGATCGAACGTCTGTTGTGTTCTGTTGCAAAAGTCAATGGCCATCGCCTGCGAAACGGCTCTCTGGCGGCCGATGATCGCAAACGTCTTGTCAAAATCTCCGGTGAACTGAGTTCCGTTCCTCTTTTTATTGATGACTCACCCACGCGTAATGTGTCGGAAATTGCGGGAGCGGCCAGACGAGTGAAACGAAACCAGGGTTCGCTTGGACTGGTGGTGATCGATTACCTGCAACTGATTCAACCTGACAGCGCGAATGATCCTCGTCAGGAACAGGTTGCGAAGATTGCTCGCCGACTGAAAGGACTCGCTCGCGAACTGAAGGCCCCAATCTTGTGTCTTTCTCAGCTTAATCGACAGGCCGAAGACTCACGCGACCACCGGCCCAAGCTCAGCCACCTGCGTGAGTCGGGCGCGATCGAGCAGGACGCTGATGTCGTAATGTTCGTTCACAGGGAAAGTTATTACCACAAAGGTGACCAGAATTACGAAGGCGATGAAACGGCGGCTCAGATCATCGTCGAAAAACAGCGTAACGGCCCCACGGGCGATGTTGAATTGAACTGGTTCAAAGACTTCACTCGATTTGAAAACAAAGCGCCCGAACGTCACCATGCTTTCGACGATTTTGCGCAACCTGCGGCGTTCTAACTTCAGAAAATAAGGGTCGCCTATCTTCCGTCAAAATGACGGCCCATTTATTGAAAAAATTGCTTGACCTCTGACGCGGCAGCGCGATGATTATTTTATGGAACGCACGGTTGCGTTCTTCATGACTTGTGCGTCTGCAGCGAAACCACGATTCAGTCGAGTGTTCGATGAAACCGTCCACGGCAAACGACATCATCATCATCGATGAAACCGAGCCATGCCCGTACCTCGCTGGCAAGATCGCTCGCATGCCATTGCGCATGCCTATCGCTCGAGTCGCAGGAGATCAGGCGGACACGCGTCTGGAACTTGGGCATCGCCGCACGGGTGAGTTCATCTACGAGACTCAGTGTCCAGGCTGTCGAGCGTGTGAACCCATTCGGATTCGTGTCGAGGATTTTTCATTCAGCCGAAATCATCGCCGCGTCCTGAACCGAGGAGATCGAAAACTCTCGGTTCGCCGAACCCGCCTGATCGCTGACGAGACACGCCTGGACCTGTTTAACCGTCATCGGCGCGAGCGAGGTTTGGCTCGAGGCGACGACGATATCGATCTGGACGAGTACAACTGGGGTTTCGTTCGCAGCTGTTTTGAATCATTCGAATTCAGCTACTGGCTGGACGATCAACTGGCGGGCGTTGCAATTTGTGACCTCGGCAATAGCTCATTATCCGCCGTCTACACGTTTTACGATCCACAATTCAGTCATCTGAGTCTCGGGACGTATTCGCTGCTTAATCAGATTCGTCACTGCCAGAAAAACCAGTTGACCTATCTGTATCTAGGCTACTTTGTTCAAGGTTCGCCCCACATGAACTACAAGGCCCGTTTTGTGCCGAACGAGCGTCTGATCGACGGCCAATGGCAGAAGTTTGAAACCTGAACTGAGCAGTTTCGAACAGCCCCAACCGGCAGAAGTTCTGCAATTCGACCATCGAACGCATTCTGATGAACTTGCACCATGAATCGGACTGTTTTGAAACTTGCGTTGTCATTCGCATGGTGTCGCTGAGGATCAAATTTCGCATAGAATATAAAACATTCCTAACTACCTGTCCCGATACCAAATAAGCAATCGCAACCCGACGCGTCAGCGAGGGAATTTTCAGTGGTTGGTCCCTCGCTGACGCGTCGGGTTTTGATATTTTGGGCCAGGCTCTAAGTCACTCACCTGCGATTCAACATCAACTTTCATGAAAGCACTCGTCACCGGCGCCAACGGATTTCTTGGTTCCCATCTTGTTCGAAAATTGATCGACGCCGGGCACGAAGTTACCGCCATGACTCGCCGTCGCGACGAATCACTCGTTGGTCTGGGAGTGGACACCGTACACGGCGACGTGCGGAATCTTGATAAAGCAGTCGCCGCATTTGAACACCAGGATGTCGTGTTCCACACTGCCAGTGTTTCGGGAATCTGGGGATCGTGGAAACACTATCACAGCAACAACACGGTCGGCACTCGGAATGTTGTCGAAGCTTGTCTGCGATCTCGAGTTAAACGGCTTGTCTACACCAGCAGCCCCAGCGTCACGTTCAACGGCGATCATCAGATCAACGTGAATGAATCCGCACCGTATCCAAAAAAGTGGTTAGCCCACTATCCTCATTCCAAAGCGCTCGCTGAGCAGCATGTGCTCGAATCAAACGACCACAAAGACCTGATGACATGCTCCTTGCGGCCGCATTTGATTTGGGGGCCCGGCGATCGCCACTTGATACCTCGCCTACTTGAACGAGCGAGAGCACGGCAACTTCGTCGAGTCGGCGACGGTTCGAATATGGTCGATACGATCTACGTGGAAAACGCTGCGGACGCTCACGTACTGGCTGCTGAAGCGATGCGTCCTGATTCACCTGTTTGCGGAAGTGCGTATTTCATCTCGCAGGATGATCCGGTTAACTGCTGGGCTTGGATCAATGAAATTCTGGGGCTCGTTGGACTTCCGCGAGTTCGCCAGGCAATCACTTATCCATGGGCCTGGCGTTTGGGTGCTGCTCTGGAGACGTACCACGAATTGTTCAATATTGAACGTGAACCACGAATGACTCGTTTTCTGGCCGCACAGCTTGCCAAAAACCACCATTTTGATATCTCGCGGGCAAAACGAGACTTTGGGTACTACCCCAAAATCACCAATTCGGAAGGCATGAAACGCCTGGAGGCGTCGTTGCTCAATACGTCGCAGGTATAAACTCAAGGCCGCCAGAACTCGTTCTCGGGCAGTCACGTACATGGTTCAGCGACCCGATAGCTGGATTCGCTGGGTCACATCGTGGCCCCAAACCGGGAACTTGATCCTTTACGACGCAGCGGTTGCCAATCGTCCGGTAAAGAGATAATTTTAACCCTGACAGGTTGAGAGAATAACTCGGCAATGATCGCCACCAAGCGTTGTTTTGCTCGTTTCCACACCAGCCACTCCACCCGATAATTGAGCACCCCGCCGACCCGTTTAACTCTATGATCGCTCCTGCTTCAACTGACCAACTGCCTGACGATCAACGAATCGTGATCACGGGGATCGGATTGACGTCGCCTAATGGCAACAACTTGGCGGAGTTCCGTGAGAGTCTGTTGGCCGGGAAAAGTGGCGTTACCGAATACAACATCCGCTACTTCGGCGACACCGTCGCAGGCATCTGCGATTTCGAGGCGACGCGACATCAGAGTCGAAGAGATGCTCGCCGAGGGACCCGCGCGGGCAGCGTGGGAATTTATTGCGCCAGAGAAGCAATCGCCAGCGCAGGGATCGATTGGGATCAAATGCCTCTTGATCGGATTGGCGTTTACGTCGGGGTGACCGAGCACGGAAACGTTGAAACTGAAACGGAAATCCACGAGATCAAACAGTTTGACTACGACGTGAAGACGTGGTCGCACCACCACAACCCTCGCACCGTTGCGAATAACCCAGCAGGCGAAATCGCACTGAACATGGGCATCACCGGCCCTCATTACACAATTGGAGCAGCGTGTGCAGCCGGTAACGCGGGATTGATTCAGGGCTTGCAGATGTTACGGCTGCGTGAATGCGATTTTGCGATCGCTGGAGGTGTATCCGAAAGCATTCACACCTTTGGAATCTTTGCTGGTTTCGCGAGCCAGGGCGCCCTTGCTGAGCACGATGATCCCACCAAGGCTTCGCGGCCCTTCGATAAAAATCGCAACGGGATCGTCGTCGCCGAGGGTGGATGTCTTTACACGCTGGAAAGACTCTCCGACGCGAAGAGCCGCGATGCAAAAATCTTTGGCGAAATCGTCGGTTATGCGATCAACACAGACGCGACCGATTTTGTCCTCCCGAACCCGGAAAGGCAGGCTCAATGCATGAATATGGCATTGCAGCGGGCCGGGCTGAACGCCGATTCGATCGATATCGTCAGTACTCACGCCACCGGAACCGGGATGGGTGACACGCTTGAATGTGACGCTGTCCGTCGAGTCTTTGGAGAGTGCGAAAAAACGTATATAAACAACACAAAAAGCTTCATCGGGCATACGATGGGAGCCGCCGGTGCGTTAGAAT
>CAYXWX010000054.1:2840-30522 GCA_964468915.1 uncultured Pirellulaceae bacterium | reverse complement strand
CAAACCAGAGAGTTGTCAAAAACAGTCTGTCGTTCTCGACGGCAACAAATCCGAGACCGAAGTTCCGGCAGGGCAATGGTTTGCGTGTTACGGCCTGCATCTCAGATGAAATATCCGGGCGAAAGGCTTTACTACGAACGATGTTTGTAAAAAATCACAACGTCGAAGGGGCGACAGATTGGAAGTTGAAGATGTATGTGTGCGGCGGATATCGTTTCTTGGGGCTCACACCCCACGCGACCAACGCGGACTCCTCGGGATTCTGTTGGAACTCGTCGTCTGGGATCTTCACAGCCATTCAATCCCAAGCAGAACCAAATTTATGGAATGCCGCCATAAGTCAGGCCGTCCGAGCTAATCTTTTCATTCCGCAACTCACGCGTGTTACATGTCAATTTCTCCGTCAGTCATCCTGATAACCGAACCCCTGTTGATTTCCGATGCTGCGCTGATCCCGGAACAGCAGACGCTTCTTAGTCGACTGTTGAAATACTGCCAGATGGATTTTGTCTCGGTCGTCCTGGTGTCTCAAGACAGGCCAAATCAAATCCGTGATACGCTGGGCTCCGATCTCCTTCCGAAACACTGTGCTGTTTTCAGCCCTGTGACCGGAACGATCAACGTGCTAACCGGCGACTATTTCAATAACGACCAGCTCGAACCGAAAACCACACCGCAGGAACTCAAGTCGTGGATAACACAAAACCACGTTTCCAGCACCAGGTCGGTGCTCTTTGTGTCTTCGGCCGCCACGGTCCCGTTTGCACGCTCGTTTTACTCGATCGTCAGCCCTCAGCTGGGAACGACGGAACGCCAGACGCTTGCTCGATCGTGTTCAAACGAAGGCCTCCAATCTCAACTATTCTTTGCCGACAGCGACGGCATCCAAGGCGTCTTTCAAGGATTGCATTGGTTTGATGCGCTGCCGGCGGGGGCAAGCGAAAACACCCCGTCCACTGACGTGAAACTCGGAACGACGTCCATTAAACGGGATGTTACCAGGGTCGCAGTCGAATCATGGGCGTCGTCGGTAGATGTCGTTGTCAACCGAAACGGATGGAATCGAACGATTTCCATACCACGTATGGACGGCAGGAGGTTCGTCGCCGACATCGATCATTTTTCGGCCGGGGATCGATATGCATTCGCATTGAATGGCAACTTCGACAAGCTGTACCCCGATCCCCGCTCGCGACGACAGCCCGAGGGAGTGCATGGTTGGTCCGAACATACGGGACCCAACGTTTTTCCCTGGCAAGATAAAAATTGGAATGGAATTCGAAAACAGGATTTGGTCATTTATGAGCTTCATATCGGCACCTTCACAGTCGATGGGACGTTTTTGTCAACGATTGAACGAATACCTGAGCTGATTGATCTGGGCATTACTGCAATTGAACTTCTACCGATTGTGGAATGTGCTGGACGATGGAATTGGGGTTATGACGGCGTCAACTTATTCGCGCCCTATCATCAATACGGGTCGCCGGACGAACTCAAACAACTGATCAACCATTGCCATCAGGCTGGACTCGCTGTCATTCTTGACGTTGTCTATAACCACCCGGGGCCTGAGGGGAACTATCTGGCCGAGTTTGGACCCTACTTTTCAAAACAGCACCAAACGCCATGGGGACCCGCGTACAACTACGATGGACACAATCGCGACCTTTGTCGTGAATGGGTGCTGGACAATGTGATTTACTGGTTGGAAGAATTCCATTTTGACGGACTTCGCCTGGACGCCATCCATTTCATGTTCGACAACAGCGAGCCGTCCATTATCCGGGACGTTTCGACCAAAGTCAGAGAACTCGAATCACGAACCAACAAACCTTATCTGCTGATCGGCGAAACAAACGTTTACGACCGCTCAATGACTCAACCTGCCAGTGAAGGCGGAATGGGGTTCGATGCGATCTGGTGCGATGACATGATGCATTCCATCTATTCGATTGGAAGCCCGGAGACCCGTCTGACTGATCGAACTTACCATGCCGAAGATCTTGCCGAAGTGTTGTCGCATGGTTTTATCTATCAGGGGCCGCCCACTGAACGAGTGATTCGCGACGGAGAAACCTTGCAACCGAAGCATACGATTCCTTCATCGGTTGTCGCTTTGCAAACCCACGACAGTGTCGGGAATCAGCCCCAAGGAAAACGATTACACCACCTGACCAACGCGGATTTTCATCGTGCCGCGGCAACGTTCAGCCTGCTGTATCCGGCAATTCCGATGTTGTTCATGGGGGATGAATCACTCGAGCCTAACCCATTCCACTACTTCGTCGACTTCCATGATCCTTGGCTACGCGATGCCATTGCAAAATCTCGCCGGCACGAACATCCACAGCAAGACTGGGATCGGACAATTTCACCGCTCAATGACACAGCTTTTTTCGAATCAAAAATCACGTCTGGCACTACAGACCGCTTGAATGAAGATCAAAAACGAACTCGGAATTGGTACAAACAACTGATTGCCATTCGTAAAGAGTGGGCGTCTCAGCGATTGCTGCACGTGGATTCGATGGAAGTGAGTTACCTGAAAGACCCGCAACTGTTTCAGCTTGTCTATCGCCAGAATGAGATGACTGGCAGTGTCGCCATCAGACTGAGCAACCCCGACACAACCGCTTCAGGTTCAGTAAACTTGAAAGTCCATGGCCGCGTTCTGGCGGACAGCCTCAACACCAGAGGTCAAACTTTCAACGAACTAGAAACGAATCATGCGGTTGTGGTTGAGGGCGAAATCGAAGTCGTTTGACCCCAACCTGATGATCCGATTTTACAGTCCGAATTCCTGACCAAACACTTCGTCCGGGTCAATATTCGGCACCGCAATACGGTCGTCGCCCTCGGTGATCGGCTCGGGAACAAAAGGCTTCAACTCAGAATCCTCTTCCAGATATTTCGGTAGATCCGCAGGTGGCTGAGCCCGCACGGCAGGTTCATCACTGGCGTGCATGCTCGAAGGAATGGCAAACGGCAGCACACGGCTTACTGGACTGGCGACGCCAAACGGATCTGATTTAAAAACCCAAATCAACATCATGTAAGCGATTGGTATCGCGAGCAAACTTCCCGCAACAATCTTGAACAGATCCTCGGTACTCCATTCGGGTTTTGAGTCTTTCAAACGACTGGCATGCGAACGAACTTTGCCACGATAGGAAGAAGACGAAGATGAGCCTTCACTCGAAGAGCCCGAACTGGACCGTCGACTGCCGCTGCGAGACTGTCGCCGCTCAATTGCTTCGCCCATTGTGGTCGAATCGCCGTCGGTGGGAACGCTGTCAGGGATCACATAACTTCGACCGTTCTTCTTGGACGAACTCCCCTCGCCCGAAGCTGATCTCGAACGCCGTTTACGTCGTCTTTTTCGCTTGGCGCCATCTTTCAGCGCTTTGGGGATCTCAAATTTTACGCGAGGTCTCTCTTCGCGATTAGCCTGCTCGTCTCGTTTCAGGTGCAATGTGTCAATATACGGCGCATCTTCCTGTTCAGCAGCCTCCGCTTCGCTGACAACAATCTCGACCGACGGCAACGACTGATCCAGCAATTCAGAAAGAACAAACAGCTCCTGGCAATGGGGGCAACGAACGGTTGTGTTCACCGGCAATGAATGCGGAATCCGCACCATGCCCATACAGCTGATGCAGTTCGCGGCAATGATCGGACCGCTTGGACTGGGCGCCGTCGTCTTGTTGATTCGATTCATGGAAGTGATGTTCTTGGAACCAAGGCTGGCTGGCTTTGGCGAACCCAAAGTGCCATGGATGTCCGTGTTGGAAAAGGGACTAACGACATCGGAGGAGTGATTAAGGTCTGAACCTGACACGATTGCCTCATAAATTCTAGGGAAATTTCAACCAGGAATCGAGTCCCGGCGAAATCTTTTCGTTTACCTGGTTTGTAAGTGACCGGATTAAGTCGCCTATCCATTCGTTTTACCGATTTTTGTTCTCAGGTGACTTATCAACGGCTCATGGGACAGTTCTTTACCCGTAACGCCGTGACACAATTTCCCCGGTGATTGGCATTTCCCGACTTGGTGGATGTTTTGATTCAACCAATCTTTCAGAGGCCTGAAGTCACCTTGGGAAAACATCGTTGCCAGATCCCCCAATTGGTCGGAAGCCGCGGCGAAGAACTGGCTGGCGTAAAGATTGCCCAATGAATACGTTGGAAAATAACCAATCAAACCGGCACTCCAGTGAACATCCTGAAGTACTCCCGAGGCGTCATCGGGAGGAGTGATGCCAAGTGCGGTCTGATACTTTTCGTTCCAGGCAGACGGCAAATCGGCAACTTGCAAGTCACCTTCGATCATCGCTCGTTCAAGCTCAAAACGAATGATGATGTGCAGATTGTAAGTCAGCTCGTCCGCTTCGACTCGAATCAGCGATGGCGTGATTTCATTCACTGCACGGTGAAATTGACTGCAGTTGATATCGCTCAGGGCATCCGGAAAGGCTTCTTTGGCCAACGGAAAAAAATATTGCCAGAATGCTTCACTACGTCCAACAAGGTTTTCCCACAGCCGAGACTGTGATTCGTGAATGCCAAGACTGCAATATTGCCCGGGTGGCAGAGCATACCATTGGCTACGCAAACCTTGTTCGTACATGCCATGGCCCGCCTCATGCAAAGTGCCAAAGAACGCGGAACTGAAAAACGTTTCGTTGTAACGAGTCGTGATGCGACAATCATCCGGACCGATTTCGGTGCAAAATGGATGATGAGTCACATCCAGACGACCACGTTTGTATTCGAACCCGATTCTGGTAGAAGCGTTTTCGACAAACTGCTTTTGAGCATCAATCGGATACTCACGATGGAGTACGCTCGAGTCAATCTCACCACTATGGTCTTTTACGGATTCCAGCAGCGGCACCAGTTCCTTGTGCAATGATTCAAAGACCTGCGTCACTTCGCTGGTGACCGCTCCGGGTTCGTACTCATCCAACAATGGGTCGTAGCGGCAGCCCTCGAACCCGATCGCGTCAGCCTGATGTTGTTTGAGATTGACGATCTCCTTGAGCGCCGATTCAAAGACAGAAAAGTCATTCGCCTGCCGAGCCGAAACCCAGACTTGCTGCCCACTTGAGCTTGCACGAGCAATCGCCTGAACAAGGTCGCCCGGGACCTTGACCTGCCGGTCGTACTTCCGCTTCAGTTCGCGAACCGTAGTCGCCATGTCTGACGAAGGGTCACCCGAAGAAACCTCAGGCAGCTCAGACAGCTCGTCCAGCAACTGCCCAAGCTTTGGATCCGTTTCACGTTCATGGATGAGCTTGGCAAGGTGAGCGATCTGCTCGCTACGATATCCCCCGCCCGCTGGAGGCAGCTTCGTTTGCTGATCCCATTCCAGCAACGCAGCCGACGACAACAGATAACCTGTTTCTGTGGCGTGAGCCTTTAACGCTTCAAATTGCGAGCAATATTCAGGCATGATGAGATGAACGAGTGCTTTGTCAAACTAAGATTTTGGGGTTGGCCTTTTAGATTAGCTTGCCCAAATCGAATCAAGATGAAGTGCCAACCCCAAGTTTTAAGCTAGACAAAGCACGAGAATGATCCAGACAGGGATCAGCATCGTCAATTCACCCACCCTTCGTTAGTACGCGTGCGGGTTTGCAGGGTTATGACGGCTGCAGACTTGTCTTTTCCGGTCGAGGCACACCTTGCGGCGAGGCGCCGAATTTCGCCAGCGTCACCTCTTCCCACTTTCCTGACTGAGAAACCGTTGTCCATGGCTCAGGCTCCGCAGCCGGATCCAGAAAGCATCGTATCACCGAAAACAGCGGCTGTGGTGCCACAACGGCAATCGTGCCAGAAGGATGCCTCTTTTCGATATGTGAAAAAAACGCAGCAACACGGTCCCGTGCATCGGCCAGCGTTTCGCCGTCCGGGGGGCAAACACCGTCGAGCATCTCCGCCCATTTCCGGAACAGCTTGGGCTGAGTCTGTTTCACTTCATCAATTCGTTTTCCGTGCCACAGTCCGCAATCCAGATTCGCCAGATCCGGGCTGATTTTCACCTTTATCTTTCGATGACTGGACAACAATTTCGCCGTTTGACGTGCGGCTTCACACGCAGACGCATAAATGGTCTCGATCGAAAAGAATGAAAGCTGAGCCGCCGTTTTTCGCACGTGTTGCTCCGCCTCCTCACACATGGGCAGATCGAGTGCTCCGGTAATTCGCCCCTGAGAATCAAGCTCCGTCGCACCTGCTCGAACCAGAATGATTTTCAGTTCGGAGTTCTCGCAGGAGACATCTGAATCTTTTTTGTTCACGATGCTGTCACCTCAGCCATCATGTTTTCAATTGCCTTTGCATAGTCATCCTGTTTGAAGATCGCACTTCCCACAACCAGCAATTGAGTGCCATGATCCGTCGCGGCCTTAATCGTCGAAGCGTTAATGCCGCCGTCGATTTGCAACAGGATATCTTCGCCGCCCGGCAAGGAACGAATCTCGTCAAGTTTGCTCAACGCAGACTCGTTAAACGCCTGGCCGCCAAAACCTGCATTGATACTCATCACCAACGCCATGTCGGCCTCAGGCAGCACCGAAGCAATTTCAGACACGGGCGTCTCAAGATTGATTGCGACCCCTGCCGCAACCCCAAGGTCATGAATCTGCCTCACGACGGCCAAAGGGTCGTCCACCGTCTCGACATGGAACGTAATCAAGTCCGCACCCGCGTCAACAAAAGCGGGGATGTACTTTTCGGGCGAAACCATCATCAGGTGGACGTCCAGCGGCAGTTCGGTCAACTTCCGAATGGCCGCCACGATCGTCATTCCGTAGGTGAAATTCGGGACGTAAACCCCATCCATGACGTCCAGATGCAGTGCACTGACGCCGGCCTCTTCAAGCGTTTCAATTTCGGACGCGAGATTACCAAAATCGCACATCAATAGTGATGGAAGGATCGTGGGAGAAACATCTCGAAGTGACGAAATCAAATCCGAGCGTGACATACGGGCGACCAAAGTGGGGTAGTGATTCAAAGGCAGAAACGAGATTGAACTTGCCTTGAACGAAGCAAGCTTTCAGGCATCGTTTTCACGAGGCCGAGATTTTAGTCGCGCTCCTCACCTCCGCCAGTCTCAGCATGATCGAAAATGACGTAAGCCCTTTTAAATAAATGGTTTAAAATTTGACCAACAAGCAAACCAAGGTCGCTCTCACCTGCCCAAAACACCCGATCCAACCGGCAAATTGTTCAACATTGCTAGCCCGGATATTTCGCAGGCCGGTAGCAAGGTCTCGAAAACACTGCCGCAACTTTGCAAACCGGAATGTTGTCAAAAACCGTCTGTCGTTCTGGACGGAAACGAATCCGAGGCCGCAGTTTCGGCGGGGCAATGGTTTGCGTGTTACGGCCCACAACTCAGATGAAATATCGGGACTTGTGGTTTGTTCCAACTGAAGACTGGGGTTCACCGACCGATTCATCATTCCTTGAGCCTCAAAAACAAAAGATAAAACGAGATCCTCCGCAAGTAACAACACTAATGAGTTGGAACAAACCACGAGTGGTTCGGTGCCCCTTGGTTTTCGGTAGACCAACAACCTCTGAATTGCTTAGACCGTTTGATTCACTGGTTCGCATGTGCGTTAACCGACGGGGCTCAACCCGAAAACCAGGTCGAGATGAACCACTACCGGGACAACCGTTTCGCCTGCTGTACCCATTTCTCAGTTTTGATTCTGCGACCGACCGACAGCTGAACGCTGAAATTCTTCACGTCATCCGCAGTCCACGCCGCGATCTGCTCAATTCGCTCCACCCCCAGCCCTCGAAGCTTTTTCGCAGCAACCGGACCAATCCCTGAAATTATCGTCAGATCTTTGGGAGTTGAATCGCTTTTCGAAGTCGACGTAGTTTTGCGTTTCGCTGCCAAACTTTTTGAGTCTTTCGTTTTGGTTGTCCGCGCCGCTTCCAAAAGCCTCTGCTGCTCTTCTTGAAGTGCCGTAACGGCTTCGTCTTTCGCTTTCAAAAGCGTTTGCAGTCTCGAAATTTCTTCCGCGTGATTTGAACGAGTGGCCCTCAGCTGCTGCTGCATATCGGCAAGTTGCTCATCTTGCCTTGCGGTGGAGTTACTCAGCGCTTCGTTCGTTGCCGCTACCGCAGCAATCTTCTGCTCATTCAATTCAAGTTTTCGAGCGGCGTCGACCGCCTGTCGCCGCAAATCGTCTTTAACACTCGTCAGTTCGGCAAGTGTTTTCTGCAAATTTGACACGCGAACTTGATAGTGATGCAATTCAATCTTCGCGGATGTCAATGAAGATCCAGATGATCTCAACTGTTCGTTCAACTCGCTGGCGTGAGCTTGAGTCAGGTTCGCTCGCTCGATCTCGAATTGCTTTTGCTGTTTGCTCAAAACAGTTTTCAGTTGGACAAGCTCAGACTGAACTTGCTGCTTCACCTGATTTACTCGATCAAAATCAGCGATCCTGTTTTTGTGTACCCGTTCCTGTTCGAGCAGTTGACTTTTTTCAGCCGCCCATTCGTTTTGAATCAACTGAAAGTGCTGCTCGCGATCTGAAACGGCCAAAGAGGCTTGCGCTGCTTCATGATCCGCCGCTTGAACCCGTTTGTTGAGCATCTGGTTATCCGAAGTCTGCCGACTCAACTGATTCGTCAAATCAGCAACCAGCTCAGCGTGATCAATCGCTTGTTGCTCGGCACTTAACTGATGATGGGCGATCTGCCCCGTCAAAGAATTCAGCTGACGATCACGCTGCTCCATCAGCGTTTCCAGATCAGCTGCAGCACTCAACTGATCCGTCAGCGATTCAACTGCGGACTCAGCCTGGTTGAGTTTTTCACTCAACGAAGTGAGCTCAAACTTCGATTCTCCCAGCTGCGTGTCAAGTCGCTGTACGTTCTCGGTGGCGGATTCCGCTTCGCGCTGAGCCCGCTTCAGGGCCTCAGCAGTTTCTACTTCGATGATCTGTTTTTTTTTAATGCTTCTTCAGCGGCGTCCAGCTTCTCTTTGAGCTCAGCAACGAATTGCTTCGGCACACTCTCTGAGGAACTGTCAGTCACCTTCTCAAATTCAAGTTTCAGATTTTCCAGTTCCCCAGATACTTGCTTGAGAGTCTTTGCAACTTCGCGGCGTTTGGAGTCAGCCTTCAGGAAGTAGTCTCGCGTCTGCAAACGTTTTTTGCGTTCACTTTTCAGCTTTTTCAACATGATCTTGACTTGGTCGGGCTCCAGGCGGAACGGGTCGTCCGAGCGATCAGATTCAGTCGCGCCTCCCGCCATGGCCGCTCCCGCGACAGCGCCACCGGCTGCAGCCAGCAACGATCCACCGGGCACCCCCGCATCAACTGGCGTTTGCTCGGCATTGCTCCTGGCTGACATTGCTTCCTCAGCCTTGGCACGGAATTCTGCTGCCTCCGCCATCGCCTTGTCCGCTGTTGCTTTCGCGGATTCAATTTCGAGGCGTGCTTTTTCGGCCTCGTCCGCTGCCTGCTGTCTGGCAGCCGCCTCGGCAGCCAATTTTTCTTCCAGTTGCTTCGTCGTCTGTTGTGCTTCGCTCAATTGAACTTCAAGTTCAGCAAGCCGCTTGCTGTCCTCTTCCGCGGCTTGAGCAGCGACGTTTGCTTTATTCGCCTCGTCAAGCTCTGACTTGAGCGATGAACGTTCTGTTTCCAACGTAGCGTTTTGTGATTCAAGATCATCAATCCGGCTTTTCAATTCGGCCAGTAACTGCTCGGCTGATTCATTGGTGACGGTTTCTGATGTGTCCAGTTGATCATGAGCGTCAAAAGCACTGCTGTCCTCCGAAGCAACGCCGCTATTTGCGAACGAGATAACATGATCATCACCAGAATCGATCGATTCGGACTCCGCCTCAACAAGCTCGTCCAGCATCTGATCTTCCAGCAGCGGCAATTCATCGCTGCCGGTAATATGACCGACCGTCTCGAATTCTTCTTCAATCGCAGGTGAAGAATCCACTGAAGCAGCAGCAACCTGCTTGAGCTCACCTTCGCCTTCCAATTCAGATGAAGTAGAAGCAACCACGTCGACTTCGTCGAAACTGTCATTCGCGATTTCTGAATGGCCCTCGTCTCCTGACCTTAGCGGCGTCGGATCCCCTTCGGCATCGAATTGGTAGTCAGCGTCGCTATCATCATCGAACAAGCCGTCACTTGAATCATCATCCAACGAAAACGCTTCGCTGGAATCCGAGAAGTCAAACGAACCTGAATCGCCAGGCGATGTTCCAACTGGAACAGTTGTTTCCTCCGGACTGACTTCAGCGATGGTTGGTTCTTCAAGCGAACTCACGTCGTCAAGAATCACGTCATCCTCCTCGACTTCTTGAGTCGCAGTCGCCGCGATTGCTGCGTCTTCGATGTCATCTTCGGCTACAGCGGTTTTTTTTGCTTTTCGCCTGCCAAACAAACGCTTTACCCAAGATCCGCCTTTCGCAGTCGCAGCGACTGCCGACGTTGCCGCAACTGCCGCTGTTGCCGCTGTTGCCGCAACTGCCGCCTCGACTGAATCATCTTCCTGCTGAGCCTCGGCAAACACTTCTTCTGACTCAGCAGTTTCAGGGTCATCGGACGTAAACGCTGCTTCGGCATTTTCAGCGTCAACGCTCGAAGTGGCAATCGCAGGTTCGTCGTCGGGAAGGGTTTTGCCTAAACCATCTTCATCATCATCGTCGTCGAAGAAATCAAATTCATCACTGTCATCGCTCGCAACATTCACCAGCTGGTTAACTTCAACCTGATCCTGTGCCGAGGCTTCATTGGCGGCTTCGGCAAAGTTCTCCTTCAACTCTGAATTCCCAGCCGATTCAACGCCGTCGGTTACCGAAGCGTCCTCTTCGTCCGCGAAAAAGTCAAAGTCGACATCGCTGTCTGAATGATCGTTCACTGGATCGCTTTCTGAAGAAAAGTTTGAGAGCATTACGTCCGCAGCTGCCTGGTCGGCCGGGGTTTCGACCGCAGGGACTTGGGCCACGCTGTCACTAACCGGGTCAGCGTTGAAGTTCATCGACACACCTTCGTCAATTTCGTCGATGAAACTCAGATCGTCATCGGGATCAACGACATCCGTTGCATCGTCGACCTGCTTTGCCGCAGCGCCAGACGAAGCGTTTGAGTTTCCTGTCGCGGAGCGTTTTTTGAATCGTCCTCTGACATCGGAAGCTTCTGGATCAGAAACCGTTGGGCCGCGATATTTATACTTGGCAAGTTCGTAAGAAGAACTGGTTCCCATAACAAAACGGAACAGGAACAACGGGACCAGCACCAATGGGACCAACGATAACCACCACCACATCGGGTCGATCGCACTCAGGTCAAACGAATTGTCGACAGGCACCGGTGGTCGGAAAGGCGTCGTCGTTTGAGCGGTCTGCGTCGAGCCATCGACCGGCTTGCCATTGACTCCGATCGTTTGCGAGGCGTTTGAACTTGCCGCATCGTTCGGGGCTTCAGTTTCAACAGAGGGTTCAAGCGAGCTCGTTTCCGTTTCTGATTTTGACGCCGTCACCGTCCCGAGTGAGCTTTCGTTCGCGGCAGGCGTGCTTGTTGATTCTGTTTGCGCAGAAGTCGACTGAGAGATTTTCACCGGCAACGAATCGTCCACATTTCCAGGCGAGAAGAAGTCGTCATTACGACTGGCTTTCGGCTCAAATGGGACCTCCCGAACGGGATACTGCTCCCCCGAAAAGATGCTGCCGTAAATGCTGCCTGCGTCAGAGTCACTTTGTGTTGGAATCGGGCTCAATCGCATCGCCTTTCCTTTCCCCACCTTGTTGAAATCGCCGCCCCGGCGGACCAGTCGTTATTGTATCCCATCAAGAACTGAATTCATCCGTTGAATCATCATATCGAGCGTCTTTTTTTGCGTGCCTAACCAACGCAACACTCCTAACCGGCAGGCTTTTACCCTTGTCCAGACGCGATTCGCGTGGCAAAACCATCAGTAGACTCAGGCCCGCCCTGTTGAACCGAGCGACGGATTGGGACAATATAGATCCAGGCAGAGGCTTCGTTTATTCGACGGTCCTGCCACCACCAAAGAATGTGACCTCGTGGTTTGTCTGACTTGAGTTTTCGGGCTGGCGACACGATGGCACTCGCGTTTCCTTGCATGAACAAGGAACGCCAACTTGAACTTTGATTCATGACATACCACTAGATCAAATGGAATTGCGTTTTGAAAAGCTCTCTCGTCAGTTTTGAAGACTTCGACCAGAACCAGATTCTGCACGACCAGGATGCTATCGCGAGTGTCAATCCTCATCGTTTCGAGCTTTCGTTGCTTGATGGGATTCTGCACAAGACCGAGGAATGCGCCGTTGGTTTTAAGGATATCTCAGAAGACATGTTCTGGGTCCGTGGTCACTTTCCCGGTAGACCCTTGATGCCCGGTGTCCTGATTTGTGAGTGTGCGGCTCAGCTTTCGTCGTTTTTCGCAGTGACGACTGGGATGGTCGATAAAGACTACGTCGTAGGACTTGGTGGCTTGGACAGCGTCAAGTTTCGAGGCCCCGTCGTGCCGGGCGACCGATTGATCTTGATGTTGCGACGCGGAAAAGTTCGCAAGAACGCCATGTTCACCGCCGAATTTCAAGCGTTTGTCGAACAGAACATTGTCGCCGAAGGTGTCATACGGGGCGTCGCGTTGGGAAACTGATCGCCATTGCAAGACGATGAAGTTGATGATCAACGCGTTGAATCTTCAAGCGATCATTTTCGGGCCTCGTGGCACCACCAACGCAGGAGTCAACATCTGATGATTGCCCTCGCCATCACAATTTGCATTGCACTCATCTGCGAAACCGCTCTGGCCGATCAGGAAGGCTGGCAGACGGTCGAGTCGATCGGTCAACCAACGGCGCGGCATGAAGCTGCACTCGCGTCGGTTGAGGGTAAGCTCTACCTGCTGGGTGGGCGTCGAATCAATCCGGTTGATGTCTTCGATCCCACGACGAACTCGTGGACCGCAGCGTCGAAGACCCCGATCGAGCTTCACCATTTTCAAGCAGTCGTTTTTGAAAAAGCGATCTACATGGTCGGAGCCATGACCGGGCGATTTCCAAACGAAACGCCACTTGAAAAAGTCGCCGTCTATCACCCCGCTGACGATAAATTTGAGTTCGTGCACACTATTCCTCCGTCACGACGTCGGGGAGGTGCTGGTTCGGCATTGCACAACGGAAAAATTTACGTTGTCGGTGGAATCACCAACGGACATGTTGGTGGATACGTTCCGTGGCTGGATGTCTACGATCCCAAAACAGGGGACTGGCGGCCTCTACCTGACGCGCCTCACGCTAGAGATCATTTTCAAGCGGTTGTCGTCAAGGACAAACTTTATGCTTTTGCAGGACGCAAAACTTCACATGAAACCAAACAACTTTTTGAACTGACCGTCGAAGAGTGTGACATCTTTGACTTGAAAACCGAAACGTGGTTGGCTAACGATAAAGCCAAAGACATTCCAACGCCACGAGCGGGCAACATGGCGATCGCCATTGACGATTGTGTGATCATTGGCGGCGGTGAAAGTGGCACTCAAAAGACGGCCCATGATGACATCGAGGCGTTTCATTGTGGCGAAAATTCATGGACGAAACTTCCATCCCTCAATCGAGGGCGGCACGGCTCTGGATTCGCAATCGCAGGCGAGTATCTCTACACGGCATCCGGAAGCGGGAACCAGGGAGGAAGCCCCGAGCTGTCTTCTCTGGAACGGATCAAGCTGACGAATCTGACCCCGAAACACGAATAGTGCATGTTGCACTTAACTGTAGCGTCTGCGGCGTTGAAAAACCGCGCGAAAAGTATCAAAAAGCCGCTCGACTTAAACGAAACGCGCTCTAGAACCACTCAACGTTGCGGCGAAGCTTCTTCGAGGTTGCCACAATCTGACCGGCTGAGAATGCTGTCCAGACGATCGATCAGACGCTGCCGCAGCGGTTTTGCTCGGTCGGCCAACTCACGCTGTTGAAGCTGGTATTCATTGCGACCTGAATCCGTTTCGATACGAATTGGGTCTTCAATTCCGTACTCAGCCAGGTCGTATGGACTTGCACGCATATCAATCTCACGCGCGTCTCGAGCAAGTAGAAAACAATCCAGCAGCAAGTCACTTCCGATCCACGGCATTGCCTTGAACGCCCACTTGTACAAATCCATATTCGCATGAATGCATGCAGGCTGTTCGAAGTCGGCTCGATCATCAACGGTCGGCTGCAGGACATTCAACGATCGCGCGTTTTCGGCAAAGAATCGAAATGCATCGAAATGACTGCAGGCGATTGGCAGCTGCCGAACGACCTGATCAATTTCCACCTGAGGCAGACGCAAGGGAGCCGTTTGCTTGTGACGCACATGGGCTCCTTCGAAAACCATCGCCCACTCGTGCAACCCGAAACAACCGAAATTCCCCGACCGAGCAGCCGTACGAGCCAGCATGTCCCGCGACCATTGCATTCGTTCACGCTGTGACCGAGTGATCTTTCGCGTGTCACAAAATATCGTTGAGCATCCCGAGCGCTCCTTAATCGTTGGATTGTGATTGTTCGTTGGCAGTGATGAGTAGGTTTCGTCCGAAAATTCAGGACCCAACATCGCATCGACCGAGTCGACCTCCATCCCTCGTTTTGATACCACCTCCAACGCAAATCCGATTCCAGGGTGCCACTGTTGCAGCTTTTTTGGCGAATATCGGTAGTACACGAAAAGAAAGTCGTGCACCGGATGCGGCAGCCGTCGCTTTCGCCGTTCGCGAAATGCCTTCAACCAGGGCCCCACCGTGGCAACATGCTCAGCCGCCAGTCGCCGCCATGTTGAATCGCTTAGAACCTGCATTGGATAGCTCAGTCGAAGTTGCTCGAGCAAAAGATTCGTCTTCGCTGCTTACGCAAATGGCTCATCATCGCCGTTGATCTTCGCCAGCGCATTGGCAGCAGCGTGCTGTTCTGCCTGTTTCTTGTTTTTTCCCCAGGCGGGACCAAATTCTCGTTTGCCAATCACCGCCGCAACCTTGAACGACTTGTCGTGATCAGGGCCATCATCGCCTAACAGGATGTATCGTGGCGGAAGTCCAAAACGTTTTTGCGAATACTGCTGCAATTCCGATTTGTAATTGATCTCCAGCCCTCCGTCGATCGCGCTTTGCACGTGACGTTCGATCAGTGGGACAAGGAAGTTCTTGGCAGCATCCCATCCACCGTCCAGATAAATGGCTGCCACGATGGATTCAAACGCATTGGCCAGCAACGAGCGGGGAACTTTGCCTTGCGTTCCGACTCCTTTACCGACAACCAGACACTTTTCCAGGGACAGCGCTTCGCCCATCAACCCGCAGGTACGGCGACTGACCACATTCGATTTGACCTTGGTCAGTTCGCCTTCCAGCCAGTCAGGAAACGTACTGTAAAGATACTCGCAAACGATGAAACCTAGAATCGAATCGCCAAGAAACTCCAGTCGCTCGTATGAAACAAGACGAGTATCCGCGATGGACGCGTGCGTGATCGCCTCGCAAAGAAAGGCTTTGTTCCGAAAACGGTAGCCGAGCTGATCTTCGCAGCGTCGAGCCGCGTCGAGGTGGATTTCGGAAAAATTGGGAGTCGCGTCGATCTTACTTCGCCCCACAGCAATTGGCCAACGAGTGCCTATCGATGGTTTTTCATCTGGTCCGCGATCAGAAATGCAATCTCCATCGCCTGATCATGGTTTAATCGAGGGTCAACGTTGCTTTTGTAAGCTTTCTGTAAATCCGGCTCGCTCAGGTTCTTCGCGCCACCAATGCACTCGGTGACGTTATCACCGGTAAGCTCCAGATGGACTCCACCAAGGATGGAACCTTGCTGGTGATGGATTTGGAAAGCCTGCTCCAGCTCGCTGGAAATTTTATCAAAGCTACGCGTCTTGATTCCCGAGTTTGTGGAAAATGTGTTGCCATGCATCGGGTCGGAACAGAACAAGACGTTCTGTTTGTTTTTCTGGACTTCGCCAATGATGGGCGGCAGACAAGATGCGATTTCGTCCGCACCAAACCGATGAATCAACGTGATGCGTCCTCGCTGATTGTCCGGGTTCAGGTACTTGATCAGGTCGATCAATCCTTCTGGGTCCGACTTTGGCCCCACCTTGATCCCCAGCGGATTTTGAATCCCTTTGAAGTACTCAACGTGGGCACCATCGATATCCGCCGTACGATAACCGATCCACGGCAAGTGAGTACTCATGTTGTACCAGCCCTCCCGTCGCGGAACGCGGCGCGTTTGAGCCTGCTCGTACGGCAGATGCAGTGCCTCGTGCGACGTGAAAAAATCAACGCTTTCACTCTGGCGAATCGCCGAACCGAGCACCGCTTCCATGAACTTCAAAGAATTCGTGATCGAACCGACCATCTGATGATACTCTTCCGAGCGAGCAGAATCGGTCGCGAAATCCAAGTCCCAGTTTTCTGGATGATGCATGTCCGCAAAACCGCCGCCAGACAGACCACGGATAAAATTCAGCGTCAGAGCGGAACGTTCGTAGCCACGCAGCAGAAGTTCAGGATCCGGAATCCGATCTGACTCAGTGAATCCCGATCGATTCACGTTGTCTCCGCGATAAACGGGCAAGGTCACGCCCTCACGAGTCTCCATATCCGCCGAACGAGGTTTGGCGTACTGCCCCGCGACGCGACCGACTCGAATCACTTTCTTCAGCGACCCGTAGATGAGCACAAAGCTCATCTGCATCATGACTTTCAGATTGCGAACGATAGAATCGTTTTCGCAGTCGTCCAGATTTTCGCTGCAATCTCCACCTTGAAGCAGAAACGCGTCACCCTCGGCAGCCTGAGCAATCTGCTCGCGCAGCCCTTCGATTTCCCAACTGGTGACCAGCGGTGGAAGTTTGGCAAGACGAGTCAACACGTCCTGCAGCTCGTCTTTGTTCGGGTATTGAGGTTGCTGTTTGGCAGTCTTGTTTTGCCACGATGCCGGCGACCACGTATCAAGCGACATGAATAACGTCTTGTCAAAAAGTGTGTAAATGTTGAAAAAACAGGCTCATATCATAGCCAGAAGCGATCGAAAGGCTAGACGCAGCAGCCGTCGCGATTTCCCGATCCAAACCTGCCTGATCTGGCTGAGGTCGCGGGACCGAGACAATCGTCCGAGCGGTGAGTCCCCGTTTGTCGGCAACCAGCTAACCCAACAAGACATCGTCTTCAAAATCCGACCGACAAAGCCATCCCGTAGTCCAAATCATTTTCAGTATCTCCGGGAGCAGGAGTACTGTCGTATCGGTTAAACGCGAATAGTCGAAGGTTGATGTTTCGCTGCTCATTGAGCGTATACTCAACGCCGCCAAGTGTATTCAAGCGAAAGTCAGAGAAATCACTGACATTCGGATAGAAATCGATCGTTGAGTAAAGACGAATTCGATCGGTCAGGTTTCGCTCCCAATCGCTACCAAACTGCAATTCAGGCAACCAATCGTCCAATGGCGCGGGAGCACCAACTTCGCGAGAGGCACCAGCACCGAAGCGTAACTTCAGAAAGCGATCGTCCAATTTGTACGCTTCGTATCCCAAACCGCCATGCAACGCGATGCGGTAATCGAAATCCTTGAAGCGATCCGTTTCAACCGACGCCTGATGGTAGATGCTCAGTTTCGGGTAATTCGAAAACTTTCGCTCTCGCCGGTACTGGCCAAAAAATCGATCCGTAACCGCTCCAGCGTCAGCGTTTGACGCGTAAAAATAACTGGCTAACAACGTGGTGTTAGTAACCTCAGTGTCGCGAGCCAGATTCAATGTCATGTTGATGTCAATATTTTCGCTATTGCCAGACTTGCCGTTCAGTCCCGCCGCGAAAGAGCCCGTCCATGGAGACTCAACGATCGGCTCTTCGATAACCTCCTCCGAAAACACGCCCTCCTCGAACTCGTAGTCGACCTGAGACGCGATCACCGCTTGGCTTGCCATCGAAGTGATACAAACGCAAACAACAAACCATGCTTGCCGCAACTGAAAAGGCATGAGGAACTCCTGTGTTACTAAGGATTCAAAGCGTGTTTTCTTGGAAAGATTTTATTGACCAACGGAAATGGGATACTGGCTCGGGCCGGCAGCACTGGTTGGTCGGCGGCACTGCCGCACTGTGAATTTATGGGGATTGGAAGAGACTCAACTTGGTGGGGCCGGAAAAGTAGCAGAAGCGAAGCTACATCAAAAGATCGTTCCTGGACGTCAGAGGCGTCAGCGAATGAAAACAAATCACCTTCGAACCAATCTAACTGACGATCTTTTACGATGAACTTGCCGTCAAGCAACTACTGTCAGCCAGCGACTGCGTGCATGCAAAAGTTCTTGGCCGGATCAGGGATTCGACGCTGAAGGTCACCCAAAGCCCGTATCACCTACCAACTGCTGACAGTCTGGGTAATTTGAGAAAACCATTCCGGGAGTAACGATCGCAGTTATTATTCCACCATTGCGGACCGATCCAATTGTGCAGACACCAGTTTGTCCTTTCCCCGATCCGGAGAGATCCCTGTGAAGACCAAGTTCACTATTGCTGCCGTCGCTTTTGCCCTGTGCTTTGGCGGCAATTGCCAGCAATCCATGGCCCAGTGGCCTCAAGCGACCAGCCACGAGCCAACGGTCACGATTGAATTCGGTGGCATCGCGATGGACCGAGAAGGATTGAACGATTCGACGATCGTCGCGACGGATTCTTTCACGCAGGGGAGCTTACTTTCCAGCGAACAGGCAACCGACCTCGGTAGCGCTGCGGGAGTTCAAGGCAAAATCATTTTCCCGACCCGACGGACGCTCCAAACGCTTGAATTGAGGGCATCGCACGCGGGCTGGGAAGAGGATGTGCTTGTCAACAACGCAAACCTTGATACGCCGTTCCTGCTGGGAGGAATCCTGCAAGTTGCCGATCTGGCCGGAATCGACGCCGCAAACCCGATGAACCCGATCCTGCCTCCTGGCTTGACCGCGGAAGACTTGAATATCCCAACGGTTCCGCTCAACACCGGAGAGGTGTCCGCACTGAGCTTGATCATGCCCAGCCTGCCAACAGGGCTGACGGTGAATGGATTGGCTGGTCCTGACATCGGTGAATTCTACGACGTTCGCGAGTATAGCTCACGATACCAATCCGACTACAACAGCATTGAACTGATGAGCCGCCGCAACACACGACCGGGTTTCACATGGCTGTTCGGACCTCGCTTTATTTCTGTCAGCGAAGAATCGGAATTCACGACACTGGGTGTTTCTCCTACTCGTATCTTCTTTGAACCCGGGACCGGCATTGATCCGACAGCTGTCCAGGATGCCACCGCGGGCGTTCAAACGGAGACCAGAAACTCGATGGTCGGTCTGCAACTGGGACTGGAATATAACGTCCCGGTGACTCAGGATTTTTACCTTCAGGTCGCTGGCCGTGGAGGCGCGTTTTACAACTCGATGCATGTCGGCCGAGCCGCCTCACCTCTGTTGCCCACGGTCGCAACCAACGCAACAGAATTCACTGCCCAGACCAATCAAAGCGATTCGGGTGAAGCATGGCTTGCTGAATTGAGCATTCGTGGTTACATGGATCTGATTCCAAACTGCGTGTCCGTTTACGCTGGCTTTGATGCTCTGTTTATTGACCAGGTTGCACTGGCACCTGCCCAGGCAGTGGTCCTGGGCCGCGTAGAGAATTCGAGTGAGATCTACGCGAAAGGACTTTCGTTCGGCTTGAAACTGAACCATTAATATTCTTTGGCAGCTTGATCTTCGCGCAGAAGAAACCTGCCCAAAGCATGGTGCGGCACGTTAAAACCCTGCCAAGAGAATGGTGAGGCAGGTTTCTAACCTGCCAACAGAATGGGGGGGGCAGGTTTCTAACCTGCCAAATTTCTGCATCCCGCAGGTTTAAAACCTGCCCACCGAGTTTCTGGCAACTTCCGCTTGGTGTTCCTGTTGCACCCGAGCAAACGCGGTCGGCTTCGTTCACCATTGTCACAGGCAAACATCAATCTGAAACACCAGTTGATATCAACGTGACTGGAGAAGCGAGCGATTGCAGGTGATCGACCAATCTCGGGGTCGGGTCAGAGTCAACCTTCGTTAACTGAGGCCACAACGTCAACTTGTTGTTCAAACGATCGTACTGCCACTGCTGAAGGTAACTTTGCAGCAAACCAAGCGACCGATCGCTGTGATGAACCAGGTAGTGAATCCACAACCACGACTCGGCGTAGTCGGTTTGACTCATTTCGCCAGCTTCATTCAGTGACTCCAAACGCTCCAGATCGGGTTTCCAACGGCCCGATTCGTATTCGGCAACCAGATAGTCCAGATGAGCCTGATTGAGCCCCTGCTTAGTTGCCGGAACCTCGAAATACTCCGCGATCCCTTCATCCAGCCAGAGAGGCACCTCAGGAATGACACTGTGAACGTACGCATGAGTCACCTCATGCCGCAAATCTTCCGCGACGCGTGGGTTCCAATGAGCGTAAACGATCAGGTTGGTTGCCGATTGCAAAAAGAACGCTCGCCGATCCGGGAAGGACGGATGTTGTTCTTGCAGGAACTGCCGAAACTTCTGTTGATCCTGAAAAAGAAAAATGTGAATCGTTTCCTCGGATGGAGTCAAACCGAGAACCGATTCAATCTCTGCCCTTCTACCGAGCAGCTCCTCCACCAGACGATGCCGCCGTGGGAAGTAAAAATTGGTGTGAAAAACCAAACTATCCCGAGTCACCTCGCGCCGATCGGGTAATTTTGCGGGAGTCTGCAGCGACAGCGACGCACATCCGCCAGCACCAATCAGGCACAGCGCAATCAGGATCTTTGAAAAGCGTGAAGGGCTCGAATTCAAGAGCAATCGGAGATCTGTGGAAATGAATCTTTTGTAATCGGGCAATTCCTTCAGGAACGGTCGAACGATAGCAATTTGACAGCATCATGAAAACACTGTTTTTGCCTGACGAAAACCTCGATGTATCTCGCCAGACAACGATATCCGTATTGCCTGAATTCAAGTCGCCGACCAGGATGACAGTCATGGCAAGCCAGATTTCAGGACTGATTCACGAAGTTGCTTCCTTGATTCTCTTTTTAAAAAGGGAGACACGAAGCTTCTACCGTCCCACCGCGTCGGGCAACGTCCAAAAAAAATCTCGCTCTACCGCGGCTCTGATTTTCGTCATTACTTCTGTGCTTCCCACGCCAACGTTCTCTCAATCGGACGCGGTCTCTCAGCTAAAAGAAGTCCAACAAAAAGTCGAACGGGCGGTTCAACAAACCTTGCCAGCGTGCATCGCAATTTCTGACGGAGTTGGTTTCGGCAGTGGTGTCGTGGTTACGCCTGACGGACTGGTCCTGACCGCCGGGCACGTGATGGGTTCCTCAGATAAAGATAATTACGAAGTCATCTTCCCCAGTGGACGAACGGTTCCTGCGAAGCCCCTAGGGAAAAACCTGAACGTCGATGCCGGCATGCTTCAGCTGATCGGCTCAGGCCCTTTTCCTTATGTCAAAATGAGCGAAACCGATGTTGCTCAACCGGGCGACTGGGTGATCACACTTGGACATTCCGGCGGCTTTGAACTTGGACGAAAACCTCCCGTTCGCGTCGGTCGCATCCTGCGAAAGAAACAAAACTCGTTTGTTACCGATGCCATTTTGATTGGTGGTGATTCCGGTGGCCCATTGTTCAACCTCGACGGAGAACTAATCGCGATCCACACTTCAATTGGTGACATTACCGCCGACAATCGGCACGTGCCACTTTCCATTTTCCGGCGCGACTGGACTCGCATGCAACGGGGCGACTCATGGGGCGAACTGCCCGAACTGAACGAACCCGGTGACAAGACAAAACCCGGACGAATGGGCATCAACGTCGATCGCAAGGCACCGGACGCGAAAATTCGCAAGGTCACCAAAGGCTCGGCGGCAGACGAAGTTGGCCTCGCCCCCGGTGACGTGGTCGTTCAATTCGACAATGTGATCATCAATGACGGCACCCATTTGATCGAGGTCGTCAAACGCTTCCACGAGGGCGACGTCATCCCAATCAAAATACGCCGAGGCGACACAATCATGGATCTGGAAATCCAGCTGCAATAACGTCGCCGCTGACTATTCTGAAAGAAACCTTATTCTGGATGGAATCTTTACTCGGAAAAATAAGCATGGCCTTCCCAATCAAACTGCGTTCCGCTCGGCTGATCCGGAACATGAAAACCAGTTGTGTGAACCTGAAACGAAAGACACCCGAGTCAATCGATCCCGGAACAAGCTGGGAAAAACCCCAGGCAAAGCCGCAAAGCTCGCAAAGAGCTGTGCAGAATTACTTTGCGGGCTTGGCGCCTTTGCGTGAGTTGACCGTCTTCGCGTTTGCCGTTGCATGTCTCACATTCTCCGCACCTCAAACTGCCAACGCTGAGATTCCCGCAGAAGTCCGCGATGTATTCGAAAGCATGTTGGATAATCTGGAAACAGACCTACAACCCCCGTTCAAAAAGGCGCTCGAAAAAAACACTTCCGTCGTGGAGATGACTCCAGCACAGTTTCGCGAATTTCGCGACAACGCCTTCAACCCGTTTGAAGGACTGGACGAGATCGACGCCTCAGACGGAGCCGGTAACATAGCGTTGAAATTTGAACTTCCCAGCCTGCGCACGCGTCCCAAGTCGAAATTCGAAAAGCAAAATCGTTCGCTGCTGAAGCAATTCAAACCAATCGCTGCGCCGGTATCAACAAGTATCGTGCGACTGTTCGATGGTGACCGTCATGTGGCAATGGGCACGATCATTTCATCAAATGGACTGATCATTACGAAGAACAGCGAAGTTGCATCTCGAGGCCCCATCACTTGCCTGCTTGCTGACGGTCGAAAACTACCAACCGAAATCCAACGCGCCGATAAAATTCATGATGTCGCGTTGCTGAAAATCGAAGCCAATGGATTGACACCCATCCGGTGGGCAAACCAGCAACCCGCAGTTGGGCAATTCCTGCTGGCCCCCGATCAAACAGGGGAAGTCATTGCGATTGGCAACTACAGCGTCCCACCTCGATCGACCAAGGTCGGTGAACAAGCCTTTTTGGGTGTCAAACCGGAAACAACATCGCGTGGAGTACGAATTTCGGACGTCCGGCCCGGCACTGCCTCCTTCCAGGCCGGGCTCCAGAACGGCGATATCATCACCGAACTGGGCGGGCAGCCGATTCGAGAAACCAGCGACCTTGTTTTTCAGATTCGCATGCATGAACCGGGTGATCAGGTGGCGATCAAGTTCTTGCGCGATGGCTCGCCCAACAAAACGAACGCCACTCTGGCAGGGAACCTGATTAACGGCGAACGAGCCGCTCGGTTCAAGATGATGAATCGTCTTGGTGCCGTTCCCAGTCGACGCAACTCAGGTTTCCCAAACGTCTTCCAGCACGACATGCCGATTTTCCCCGAGCACTGTGGCGGCCCCGTATTGGATCTCGATGGGCACGCGGTCGGAATGAACATCGCGCGAAACGGACGTGCTGCCACGTATGCTTTGCCGGTAGAACAGATCAAGGAAATCGTAGACGAACTGCAACGCGAAAACGTGGCCGTTCGCAACTGACCAAAGCGATTACACAGTCACGCCGTGACATCAGTCAGTAGCCCCAGCTTTCAGCCTGGGGTCAACGTTCGGCAATCCATTCACAGTCACGCAGCGACGACAGATGACTGCAGAATCATTTATCGTCCCTCCGAGGTTGTGATACTGTGACCGCGGTCGTGGATATTCCAGACAGCGCCGTTTGTAGTAGCGGCTTTAGAGTTCGTCCGGCTTGGATTTGCTTCGTTGTTAAGGATTTTCGGGCCACGGGCCCAAGGTTATGTCAGCCCAAGGCAACGCCTTGGGAACGTTGGCGTTAGAAATGGTCGCCGGGCTGAAAGCCCAGCCTTATCGGACAAGTTCAGTCGCGACTTAAAGCTGGACCTTCGGCCCGACAAAGTTAAGGTCAAACCGATTCCCAGGCCGTTGGCCCAGGCTGACATAACGCTGGACCTTCGGTCCGTTCATGCATTCTCCTAGAGCGCGTTTCGTTTAAGTCTAGCGGCTTTTCGATACTTTTCGCTCGGTTTTTCAACGCCGCAGACGCTACAGTTAAGTGCAACATGCACCAGTATTCGATCTCAGCTCAGTTTTCGGGTTGGGTGCCATGGCCACGCGTCAGCATGGCCATGAATTGAACAACTAAAAACCGTGGTGTCCGCAACGCATGCTCACGCGAGCGTGAACATGGCACCCGAGAACCAAGTCGAAACGGAATACGAGTCGCTTGTTTGTAACAACTCCGATAGCCTGAAGGCTTTCACACGAAGAATCACTTCACCACAATCCCGGTTGGATCTTCATCCGCCACAGGATACTGAGGATCCAATTCCTGCAACGTCGACAGTAGCAATTCGCTGACAACCAGATTGCGATACCACTTTTTGTCCGATGGAATAACGTGCCACGGCGCGAAATCCGTGCTGCAGTTTTGCAACGCAGCCGCATAGGCAGACTGATAATCGTCCCATCGTTCACGCTCTTTCAAATCGCCCGGATTGAACTTCCAGTGCTTCTCGGGAACGTCAATTCGCTCCTGAAGACGTTCCCGCTGCCTGTCCTTAGTGATGTGCAAAAAACACTTCACGATCTTTGTGCCCGTTTCGTGAAGCAACTTCTCAAACTGATTGATCTGTTCGTACCGTTGGCTCCAGATCTCCTCGGGCACCAGATTGTGGACTCGCACCACCAGCACATCCTCGTAATGACTGCGGTTGAAAATGCCGATGTTTCCCCGTCGCGGCACCACCTTGTGGACTCGCCAGAGGAAATCGTGATCCAACTCTTCCTCGCTGGGTCGCTTGAACGAACTGACCTGACAACTGGTGGGATTCATTCCTCGCATCACGTTGCGAATCGTGCCATCCTTGCCAGCGGTATCCATGCCTTGCAGGACCAACAGAATCGAACGCTTGTCTTCGGCGTACAATCGCTTGGCCAGATCGGCCATTTGCACGGCGTTGGCCGCAATACGTTTCAGAGCCGACTTCTTCTTCCAATCGTCGGACATCGGTCCGGACGGAATCGCTGAAAGTTCAATCGCTTCACCGGGCGAAACGGTATAAGGAACAGGTTTGCTCATGGATTCATTACAAAAATTCGTTGATCGTTTTCAAGTACAGATTGTTGTACAGCAGAATCACGGTTCCGCCAATCAATACGGCAACAAGGCTGAAAATCAGGAAGAAACCAATCCCCGAAATCGTCTTTAAATTCTGTTCCGCTCGATCCTGAAGCTCGCGAGACGCCCGATCCATCGATTCCGCAAGCTCTCCCGCCGTCTCGCCATTATCAACGTAAATCAGCAAGTCATCTGGAAACGCATCCGTCTGCTCCATCGCTTCGTAATACGGCTGACCCTTTTGCAAATCAGAGATCAACTCGGGCTCCAGCTGTTGATAAAAATAGTTTTCGGTCGAACCAATCGCCAGCCGAATCGTCTCCATCGGATTCATGCCTGCATTTTCACAAACGGACATCGTCCATGCGAAACGCGAAAGAGCCAGACATTCGATCGTTTTTCCAATCAATGGAATGCGTCGAGCGATCTTCATGGGCAGAATGCCAAACCAGCCCTTGCTGACGCCTTGATACAAAAAGTAACCACCGCCAGCCAGCAGCAGCACCGTAAACAAATACGCCAGAAAATTCGCCGTCGTGCTGCCCAAACCGAACCAGTCGATCGGTTCCACATTCCCCAGGCGGTAAACATAATCCAGCACCAGAATCAGCAAGCCAATGATTCCAACCGCCGCGACCAGCTGAAAACAGGGCCACGCGATCGAACTGAGAAACCGCTGCCGAAAATCAGCCAGCGACTTGTAGTGCTCCGACAGCCGCTTGAACGAGTCTTCCAGCCGTCCACTCTGCTCACCCGCTCGGATCACCGACGTCGCCAGCACAGGAAACGATTCGTCGCCAGCGGCCGCCATCGATGGACCCAGCGGATCACCCTTGTCCACTTTCGCAGCAATTTCAGAAAATGTTTTTCGATAGGCGGTTGAACCGTACTCAGTTTCCCGCCGCACAATTTTCCGGATATCAATTCCAGCGGAATAACTGACCGCCATCCTTTGAAAACCGGCCGCCATTTGTGAATAGCTGAATTGCGCCATAAAAAAACCGCCTTTCGCCGTTGGAACTGAAAAAACGGGTCGATAGAATGAACGAACCGTCAACCGTATCTGTTTACTGGAACTGCCGCAACGAGGCCAACCATGGTCCACCACGATTTGTCACGCATCCCCAAGCGGTCACACATACCTCGATGCATCACCATGTCGTGCCTTGCATCAGCGTTGATAATTATTTGCGACTCACCCGCAACGGGCCAGTCTGAACAGCCAATATCTGGCCGAGTCGTCTTGAAATCTGGCGGGATATTGGCCGGCAAGATCACAGAAGGCAAAAACCCCGACAATGGTCGCGCTTACGTGACGGTTATCAAAAACGACGGCTCTGTGATCAAACTGGATCGATCTCGTCTGGTTAGAAAAGTCGAACTGCCCAACTCAATATCCATCGAGTACCAACAGCAGGCGGCAAAGGCTCAGTCAGCCGATGACCATCGAAATCTCCTCAACTGGTGCCTCGAACAGCCACGCGGCAAACGTCTATTCCAATCAGAAATTGAACTGCATGCCAACCACATTCTTCAATCGCTGCCAGATGACAAACAAGCACGCAAAGTGCTCGGGTTCGAGCGTGAAGACGGAGCATGGATTCAGAAAGATCAGTTCTTTGGCGAACATGGATACACTCGCGACGGCACAAGCTGGACGCCCATTCGCGCCGCTCAGATGGAAGACCGCCAAAACCAGGTCGATGAAACGATCGCCGATCGGAAAGCCTCGCTACGCAAGTGGCAACGCGCCGTGCGACGGAACGAAGCCAGTTTTGACGACCTGACCAAAGCCCTGCTGAAATTCAGTGATCAGTATTCCCTACCCCTGATCGAAGCCGCCGCAACCCGCGAAAACAACCCGGACATTCGCGCCGTCATGCTGGAAGGAATTGGCAGCCAGACAGGAACGTCCGCAATGAGAAAACTCGTTAAGTTCGCGATGGAAGATCCCGACGACTTCGTTCGCGAACGAGCCCTCACGTTACTCGGACAACCTCACTACGACGCCCAGGCTGCCTCACACGCATTCGCGGAGTTCTTCGCGAGCAAAAAAAATGTGGACATTCAGCGAGCGGCTCATGCCATCGGCGAACTGGGCGGCACGTCGCTGATTGGCGAGTTGATCGAAGTCCTTGTCACCACCCACACCGAAAAGAACCCCAACGCACTCGGGCCCGGCAGGCTCAACCCAACCTTCACGCGAGATGGTGGAGCCGGACTCGCGACCGGTGGAGGGCCTCAAACCATCACGATCACACGTCAAAATGACCGAGTGCTCAACGCGCTTCGAGTTCTGACGGACCAGAATCTTGATTTTGACGTGGATCAATGGCGGCAATGGAACATCAAGTCCAACACCCACCACAGCATCAGCGTCCGAGCCGATTGACCAAGCCAGGGACGGGCGACCGTCGGTAGCCCACGGTGACAACCGTGGGAATTTGAGAAAACC
>CAYXWX010000054.1:0-2740 GCA_964468915.1 uncultured Pirellulaceae bacterium | reverse complement strand
GACCGCTGGCTTGAAGCCCGGACGGAGCCTCGCCGGCCCAAACTACGCAACGTGAGACCTGCCCATAAGCCCGGGACGGGCGACCGTCGGTAGCCCACGGTGACAACCGTGGGAATTTGAGAAAACCAAGACAATCAAGCCTCGGAGAGATTGTGATTTTTTAAACCGTGGCCATGCGCGTTTGGCGCAGCGCCGTTGGTAGTAGCGGCTTTAGTCGCTTGTTTATAACCATCCCAAAAGCCTGAAGGCTTTACTACGAGCCATGTTTCTAAAAAATCACAGCTCCGGACGGGGCAACAAGACCGCTGGCTTGAAGCCCGGACGGAGCCTCGCCGGCCCAAACTACGCAACGTGAACCCTCACATCTCACATCTCACACCTCACATCTCACACCGAACCCTGAACCCTGTACCCGACAACACGCCGCACCGCTCTGATCAGCTCGCCCATGGCAATCGCTTGACGCAGCCACTTCGTTCGCCCTGTTCGCTCACGAAATAAACGGATCCCGTCTCCTCCACCACGTCCGTCCCCAACCCATCCTGCCTGGCCGCCAACCGATCAGAAGGACTCTTCACGGCAATCCCCGGTTTATTCATCACGTGCAGATAAATCATCGTGGTCTTCACATCCGCATGGCCCAACAACTCCTGCACCGTCCGAATGTCCGCGCCATCCTCCAACAAATGCGTCGCAAAACTGTGACGAAGTGAATGCGGGACAGCGTTCTTAATGATGCCGGCTGACGCCTTCGCCCTCTTGAACGCTTTGGCAAAATACTCATGAGAAACATGGTGCCGGCGAATTCGGCCGCTCTTTGGGTCAGAGCACAACTTTGAACTTGGAAACAGCCACTGCCAACCAAACTCCTTCGCTGCGTTCGGATACTTTCGAACCAACGCGAACGGCAAATACACTCCACCCAAGCCGTCCTTTAAATCAGCATCGTGCACATTTTTCACATGTTGCACCTGATCAGTAAGCTCGGCAATGACCACCTCCGGTAACACGGTGATCCGATCCTTGTCGCCTTTTCCGTTACGAACGACGATGTGCCCCTGATCGAAGCAAATATCTTTCACGCGAAGTCGCAAGCACTCCCGATGCCTCAGGCCCGCCCCGTACATCAAATGAAACATCAGACGCCGAGTACCACGAAACTGAGGAATCAATTGAGCGACTTCAGATTGACTTAGAACGACCGGAAGCCTCGGTGGCTTGTTAGCCGCGACAATGTCAAGAAAACCAAGCTCGCTGCCAAGCACCGTCTTATAAAGAAACAACAAAGCCGACTTCGCTTGCTTCTGAGTGCTTGGAGCCACGTTCCGGTCGACTGCCAGCTCGGTTAAGAATGCCTTGATATCCTTTTCACCACGCGATTCAAGATCGTCCGTACCACAAAACAACGCAAACCGCTTTACCCAAGCGATATACGCTCGCTCAGTCTCCAACTGCTTGAAATGCAGTCTCAATTCTCGCCGCATCCGCTGAATAATATCCGGCTCAGAATCGTCGATCAAACCGACGACATCCACCGGGCTACCTACCGTCACAGGAGCCTGTCGTTCAATCGCATTCTGTCTTGAAAGTTCACGCTTCATCCGATCAAAGGACGGCGAATCGACTTTCAACACCAGATTCCGGTATGCCTCCACAGCACGCAACGCCTGCAAACGCTGCCACGCCGGAGTCTTGGTTTCCAGCAAGCTCCGACAGAAAGCAACAACCGAATCCAATGAAACAGAAAGAGTCTCACCATCTGAGTTCAAGAAACTTTCGTAACGCTGCAGCCATCTCGGAAACCACTCCCTGTCGTTCTGCTCATAATCCGCACTGACCAACTCACGCGAGAACTGCTTGACTGACATAAACGCTCCGTGGTAAAGTGTATTTGCGTACACCATCCTAGAGGACCCCCCAACCACGAGTCAACGCGGTTGGAATCCCGGAACCACGGCAGGAAATAAGCGATCAAGAGCTCAAGGAACCAAGACGTGCATTTCGCCCAAACACCCCAGAATCGTCCGTGATAAAAAGCAAAATCACCCAATTGACGGCGGTAAATTTCTGATAAACTGGAAGCTGAACGGCGATAACCAGCTGATAACTGCTCAATCCAGCGGCGATAAATCGCTCAGGCTTGGTTATCACCGTTTTTGAACGTAATAATTATATTGTTATCCGCCTCGGAGCACTCATGCTCATTGACGACTTGCCGATGGCTACATTACTTGGCACCAATTCTGAATCACTGGCAATTCAATTCTATCAGGGCAACGAAGCTCCTTATGCAGAATTTGCTGCTATCCTAAAATCACCGTCCACGACACCGCCCATCGAACAACAAATCCAAACTAGTTCGTACGATATTCATGATGCAACTGACCTGACAGCATTACTTGATGGCAATTCAGAAATGCGATTCCATCTTGGTGCGATTCATTTTGGTCTCGAAATTTTTGAACATACTTGGGGAGCCCGATACGGATTTATCGCGGAAGCAAACATCTCAACAATCAAATGGGAACGATTTGCACCGTGGCCAGATCGCAGGAAAATTGGTGACTACATTCTCGACGATAATCCAACTGCTGGTTGCTTGAAATTCGCGTTCATATGTGAATATGATGCACTGCGAATCTTTGCAAAACAACTTGATGTCATGCACCGTAAATCATCCGCAAAAATCGGCGGATAACAAAGGGTTGCACACGGAGCACTCATTCGGGCGGGTGTGAAA
>CAYXWX010000053.1:12069-31430 GCA_964468915.1 uncultured Pirellulaceae bacterium | reverse complement strand
CTGAGCTTCAACAGAATCCAGTTCACTCCAGATCTGATGCCAGCCGACATCACCGGAAGTGAAGTGTTGCAGGAAGATCGATCAACAGGTAAGCGCGAGCTACGCTTTATCAAGGGTCCGATTTTCTGCAACCTGCTGCTTGCTGATGAAATCAATCGAACCCCGCCAAAAAGCCAGAGTGCTTTGCTGGAGGCGATGGAAGAACGACAGGTGACCATTTCCGGCGAAACGTACCCGATGGCGTCTCCGTTTTTCGTTCTCGCAACCCAGAACCCAATTGAAGTTGAAGGAACTTATCCGCTTCCTGAAGCTCAGCTGGATCGATTCCTGTTCAAGATCATCATCGACTATCCATCGCGTGATGATGAAAAGGAAATTTGCCGGCGGCAGGTATCCAGCCAGCGAGTCGAGAGCGGGCCGGTGATGGACGGCGCTCGAATTTGCCAGATGCAGTCGCTGGTTCGCGAAGTGATTGTTGGTGATCCGGTCTATGAACTGGCGCTGGATCTGGTTCGAGCTTCCAGACCGGATGAAGGCCGTCTTCCAGACAGTCTGAATGAAATGGTTCAGTATGGAGCGGGGCCTCGCGCGACGATCGCGTTGTTGATGGCCGCGAAAGCCCGAGCGATTTTAAACAAAAGAGTCCATGCGACGACCGACGATCTGATCGCAATTGCTCCACCGGTTCTTCGGCACAGGTTGGTTCCTACGTTCAACGCGGAAGCGGCCGGCGTGGATGTTGAGCAGATGATTGAAGATTTGATCGGCTCAGTTGTTTAGTCAAAAAGTGGGGCAGGTTCTAAATCTGCCTGTCAGAGCGCACAACTATTGAGTGGCAGGTTGAAAACCTGACCTACATCGCACATGTCAAATCGCGTTGCAAACTTCGTTCGATCAATGAGCCGTTGGGGCACCGGCTCTGCGATCGACAATGAAATTATTGAAGCTCAGGTTATCGCGTCACCGAGTGAAGAATTGCTCGACCCTAAGGTGCTTTCGAGCATCGGCGGAATGGATTTTGTTTCTCGGGTGGTTGTCGATGGAACGATGTCCGGAATTCATCGCTCAAGCCATAAAGGCGGTTGTAGCGAGTTCGAAGATCACCGGCCTTACGTCAATGGTGACGAACTTCGCCATATCGATTGGCGGTTGTTTGCGCGACGAGATCGTTACTATGTCAAACAATTCCGCGACGAAACGAATCTTCAAGGTTGGCTGGTAATCGACAGCAGCGGTTCGATGGAGTTTGGAATGTCGACCATTTCCAAATTCGATTACGCCCGTACCGCAGCGGCCTGTCTGGCTCGTTTGTTGTTGAAACAACGAGACTCGGTAGGTTTGTCGATGCAGGGAGCTGATCGATCGATTTTTCTGCCTGCCGCGACACGGTCAAGTCATTTCCAATCGGTCTTGCAACGATTAGTGCAGACTCAGCCCGCCGGAGCCATCGGAGTGGAAGCGTCACTTGATACGTTGTCGCAACGAATCAGCCGACGAGGCATGGTGTTGGTGTTTTCCGATTGCTTCAGCGACATTGATCCCCTGGTCAAAAGGCTCAAGCATCTTCGGTCACGCGGTAACGATGTCATCGTTTTTCAGATAGTTGCTCCCGAAGAAGTCACATTCAGCTTGCGAGGTGATGGTGAGTTTATTGATCTTGAGCGCTCGATGCCGTCATTGGAGGTTGATTTCGCTCGAATTCGAAAAGCCTATCAGGCAAGTTTCCAGCGGCACATGCAGGAACTGAATGAAGAGCTCCAGAAGGCAGGTTGCGACCGAGTGTTCATGACAACTGATCAACCAATGTCGGACGTCTTGTCGAACTTTCTGTTACGCCGCCAGTCGTTGTATGGAAAAGCTAAGTGAGATTGAACAAGGATTTGCATGACAATGTTGAATACAAGCACGAAGCGCGAGCGAGTGAATGGAAGGCGTGCGAAAACTCACTCGCTTGCGCTTCGTGCTTGTACTATTACACAAACGCTCGCGCAGACTGAAGACTTTGTAACGCGAAGTATAGATTTGGCCACACACTGAACCCTGATTTCCCATGACGTTTCTCAATAGTCTGTTCCTGTTGGCTTTGCCGCTTCTTGCAGTGCCGTTGGTGCTGCACTTTCTGAAACGACGTGAACGAAAAGTCGTGAAGTGGGGCGCGATGCGATTCTTGCACGACGCCACGACGGACAGTCGTCGGATGAGGCTGCCCGAATCCTTGTTGCTGTTGCTGACTCGTTGCTTGTTGGTGGCCGGACTCATCTTTGCCTTGGCTCGGCCGTTGATTCACTGGGGCGGTTCCACGGCGGTGGCGGACCGGGAATTGATCGTGATTGTCGATGACTCACTTTCGACCGCGCGGCGAAGCGATGGCGAACCGGTTTTCGAGAAAATTCGATCTGCCGCTACTGAAACCATCAACGATTCGTCAACGAATCTTCCAGTTCAAATCATGTTGGCCAGCGGAGGAGGTCGTTGGATTGGTGATCAGCCTCAGTCTGTGAATACTACCGCAGTAAAGTCCGCGATTGCTGAACTTGCAAAGCAACAACCAACGCTGGGATCAGCCAGTCTGATGAGCTGCATTCGCAAGGCAATCAGCGCGGCAAATGATCGAGAGACTTCGGTGCGACCGCGACCGGCTCAGCGGATCGTCGTTGTGACTGATGGGATGTCACCATCGTGGTCAGATTCCGATCCGATCTCACTCGGGCAGCTGCGGTCAACCATTGAGCAAAGTAATCTGCCGGTCAAAATCCAAGTGGTTCAGATCGCAACCGATGTCAACCGATTTCGAAACCTTTCAGTTGTTCAGATCCATTCGGATAGCGAACGAGTCGGCACAGGGAAAACGGTTCGACTGAGTGCCGAGATCCGCAACACGGGAGCAATCGCCACACCGCCTTGTCGACTGAATTGGAAGATCAACGACAAAGAAGTTGGTCACAGTGGAGTTCCTGAACTGGAACCGGGTCAGACGACCGAGGTGTTCTGGTCAACTCGATTCAAGAAAGTTGGTCCGGTAGCGATTGTTGGTCAGTTACAGCAGTCTTCGAAAGATGACCTGCCTGAAGATTCTGTTGCGACTCGAGTCGTTGACGTTGTAAAGCGTATTCCGATTCTTATTGTTGATAATCAGTCGAATACCGGGTCAGCCGATCTACAGTCACAACCGATCACCTTGATCACATCAGCATTGGGCTATGAAGCCGAAGAAGCCAGCGACGAATACCATTCCATTTTCTCGCCGACGATCGTATCGGCAGATGAAGTTTCGGGCGAAGATCTTACGGCCTACAACGCAATTGTTGTTCTTGGCACCGAGAACGAGACACCCGAGCTGCCTGATTTGTTATTGTCTGAAGTGCGGCGAGGCTGTGGGGTCTGGCTGGTGTTGGGATCCGATCCCGACAAGCATCTGTTCAATGCAAATTGGTTTCAGGACGGCGAAGGTCTGAGTCCGCTGTCGCTGGTCGATTATCCGAGCGACGATGCTTTCTCGACCGAAGAAGCAGATGACGGCGAAAAAGAGGAATTGCGAATTCATCCACCGTCGGCTCAACATCCCGCCACGCGAGTCCTGTCAGACAATCAGCGGATTGATCTTGATCAGGTGACTTTACAGCGGCACGCCTGGTTTCAACCGTTGATGCTGGGCGATGAAGTTTCGATTCCACTGCGATCCAATCGAGGTACTCCGCTTGTGATCGAGAATTCGATCGGGCAGGGCAGGGTGCTGGTACAGTCGTTTCCCATTTCGTTGAATGCTACCAACTGGCCAGTAACCAACAGTTTCGTCGTGATGGTCCACGAGTGGTTGGAGTATCTGGCAGCGCCGTCGGCTCGTTCGTTGAATCTTTCCGTTGGTATGCCTTTACAGTGGCGATTCGAAGACCGCAACCAGCGACCGTCCATGTTGGCACTTCCCGATGGAGCGAAAATCAATCTGGAAGAAGATGCTCGACGTTATAGAGTCGACAGGAGTGTAGGCGAATTCAACTTCATGGCGACGCGACTGCCTGGAACGTATCGAGTGCGAACATCCTTCCGATCAGAAGATCAAATGGAGATCCCGTTTCACATTTCTCCATCACGAGATGAACTGTTTTCTCAACCAATCGAAGACCAACAGCGCGAGGCGCTCGAGGAAGCAGGTCAATTCGAGCTTGCAGATTCGAGCAGCGACTTGAATACATCGGCAGACAAGTTCTGGTCAGAGCAGGCAAAAACCTCGTCCATTGCCGGAGGACAACCGATCTGGCACTGGATTGTGATTGGCTTGTTGGGGTTGCTGCTGGCCGAGTTGCTCTTGGCCGGTCGGATCGGGCAATTGAAGGGAGGAGTTGGTAACTCCAGTTCCGACGCGATTGAACGAATGAATCAGTTGGGTTCTCCGCGAAGAAAGAATGAGATGAGAAAATCGAAAGTGAAAGATGTTAAAGAAGCATTGGTCCGAAAGGGTTGAAAACACGTGCAGGTCAAAAAAGCAAAACGAACATCAATAGATCTGATCTCCGCGATTCGCTTTTACTTAGATGAGATCTTTGCGGTCCGCTCCGGAGTTGAAGTGAGCCTCGCGAGTCGCCCCGATGCTGAGGGCATCTTCGTAAGAAGCTCCAAAGGAATTGACGGCATCCACAAGCTTCGCTCCAGATTTGAGGTGAGCCTCTTGAATCGCTCCGTAGGAGCCGCCTTTGGTAGCGTGGGGCGATCAGCCCCACGAAACATGTCACATTTGATTCGTCACGCCCCGGAGGGGCCGTCTTCACCGGCGCATGTCTCGACGGCCCCTCCGGGGCGTTTTGAATTGCGTTCTCGGGGCTTACGCCGCCGAGCTACCAACGTCGACTCCTCCGGAGTGGTCTACGAAAGCGGCGACACATTGATGCTTTACTGAATTGCCAATTTACTCCATGAACACACAGACCATCGAACAACTCGTATTTGAATGCGGCCTTCAATTGCCAGTCGTGATTGTTCCTGCAATTGCGTTGGCGTTGTTGTGTGCATGGTTGTTGTTCCGTGAGCGGCATCACTTGGGCGGTTTTTGGGCAACCACATTCTGGTGCCTACGGGCTGTTGCGCTCGCTGTGCTGGTCTGGATGTTCTTGCAGCCGGCTCGAGTGACCGAAACAAAATCAACGTTGCCACAATCGGTTGCGGTAATTGTGGATGACAGTGACAGCATGCGGGTGGTGGATCCTGATGACGAAGGTCAGAGCATGCGTTGGAATCTTGCCAACCTGACCACGGATGAGCTTTCAGCAAAAGATGCGCAGACGGCACTTGATTCCGCTTTGATTGCTCTTGAAGTTGCTCAGCAGCGATGGTTGGACGCTCAGTCTGATTTTCAGGCGAGCGGAGACGCCGAAACTGTCAAACCACAGTTTGAATTGATCTCTTTCGCGCTTCGAAGAGCTTCGACTCAGTTGAGCGACACGTTTCTCGAGCATTGGGACGATGCGTCTGACCGACGTCGGGCGGAAGAGCTTGCTTTGCGTTGTGACGAGCTGGCGGATTTCGCTCCAGATTTTCGTGAACTGAATGCAAAGGATGATGCGACGAAGCAGATTCAAAATTCCCAGCAGTTTCTGGATGATTTGACGGACTTGAATCGGCTGACGAAAACATGGTCGTTGACCGTCAGCGACTCGATCGCGCAGAGACCGACGTCGATCGACCCGGTTGATCGGAGGACACAGGTCATGCAGTTGGTGTCTGCGACCGAACAACTGGAACCGATCACATCGGAAACTAGCCTGAGCATCAAACGATTCACGTTCGATCGCCAGTTGACCCCCGTGCTTTCCAAAGACGGCTGGGGTTTGGGTGACGATGATGAAAGTATCGACGAGGAAGAGTACTTTCAGGTTGATCAGATTGAGTCGGAAGACGCCCCGTCCGTGACCGATTTGAGTACCGCCATTGAACAGGTGATGCAGCTGTCGAGCAGCCAATCGATTCGGTCGGCGGTTTTTCTGACCGATGGAGCTCACAACGCGACCGAATCTGTCAGTCCAATTGAGATCGCATCGAAACGAACTGATGTCGCAATCACCTTTGTTCCCATTGGAAGCTTGAAACGGCCGACTGACGTTCAGCTGTACCACGTTGAACATCCTCGATCGGTGATCCGGGGCGATCAAATCGTGATCGATGCGCTGGTTTCGTCTGATGGATTTGAGGGGCAGTCAGTGAATCTCCAGCTGTGGGTGGACGAGGTACTGATCGAAGAGAAAGAACTGTCAATCGACGCGGACCAGATTGACCTGCGGCATTCGTTTACCGTTCCCACGGATCAGCCGGGTTCAATCGAATTTGAACTGAAAGCTGAACCGCTTGACGGCGAAATTTCTGTTGCCAACAACCGAGCGATCTTCAAAGTCGGTGTCGTTCGCGACAAGATTCGCGTGATGCTGGCGGATCGAATCAGCCGCTGGGAGTACCGATACCTGGATCAGTTGCTGTACCGGGATGAGCATCTGGAACACGAAATGATTCTGTTTGATCCTCGGCTTCGTGCGACGGGAAAATTGAAAGAGGATGCCGCGGTTCCAACGACAGTCGAAGCGTGGGAGGAGTACGACGTTGCCTTGATTGGCGATCTGACACCAGACCAGTTTCCGGTTGAGGCTCAGGAATCACTGGTGGATTATGTCAAGGAAAAAGGTGGCGTTGCGATCTTGATCGCGGGTCGAAGCGGGATGCCTCACGCGTTCGAGGAACAGCCTTTGTCGAGGTTGTTGCCCGTCGAAAGAACGGAAACAGCTCAGAACATCGATCAGTTTCATGTCCGAGTCAATCGATTGGCTGGAAACCTGGAGTCGATTCGTCTGGACGATTCTCAGCCGAAATCAGAGTTGCTCTGGCAGCGCGTCTTTGAAGAACAGCCGATCACATGGCTGTCCGATTATTCGAATCCTAAACCTTCGGCGCGACGTCTGTTGGATGCACTTCCGGCGGACGGAGATCCGCAGTTGAATTCCATGGGTGAGGTCGAACGTCCTGCGTGGGTTTGTTGGCAGCAACTGGGTGCCGGTCGAGTCGTTTATCTGTCGGCTCCTGATACTTATCGGCTTCGATATCGTCGTGGTGATCGTTTGCATCATCGGTTCTGGGCTCAATTGCTACGCTGGATTACTTCCGATGATCCGGGAAGTGACAACGGTCGAGTTCAGCTGACAACCGACAAGGTGCGTTATCAGCAGCAGGATCCGATTCAAGTGGTTGCTTCGCTTACGGATGATGTGGGTGAACCGATCACGGACGCTCAGCTGGAAGTAAGGTTCTCCGGAGGCGACGATGACGAGCAAGTGTTTCCGTTGAGTTCAGATGAGACACAGCCCGGCCGCTACGTGGCAAAAGTCGAAGGACTGGCAGCTGGCGCTTATCGAGTTACCTTGCAGGGCGATGATGAGCTTGAGCTGGAGGGTGAATCCAGTGTGAAGACATTCGTCAATGTGGTTACTTCACCAAATGTTGAACGAGTCAACACAACCTGCAATCGACCGCTGATGAAACAGATCGCTCAGACAAGCGGCGGTCACGTGATCCCACCAACAGCGCTGGCTGAATGGCTGACGCTGCAAACAGGGGCTCCTGAAACAATCTCACAGATCGAACGTCAGCCACTTTGGAATCGCTGGTCCAGCTTGTGGATCGCGTTCGGATGTCTGGCAAGCGAGTGGTTTATCCGACGAGTGAAAGGTTTGACATGATCAAGCAAAATGCAAATCCCTCGACAACAAAAGGTTCCGATCAAGTGGTGCCTTCGGAAATTCTCCGTCAGGTAAAGCAGGTGCGAAGGTCATCGCAATCGCGAGATCGCCGCTACGCATGGTTGGTCGCTGCCAGCGTTCTGGCCATTACGATGCTGTTTGCGATGATGATAGAGGCTCGATTGAACCTGTTCAGCCATGCATTGCGATTTGCTTTGACGATGTTTTCGCTGGCCGCGACTGCTGTTTGTGGATGGATCTTGTGGCAACGCGGTCGGCGAGAAAACGAACGTCTTGTTTCGGCGGCGAAAGCGGTGGACTCGACGTTTCCAGTGCTTGAGCAGCGAGTTTCGACTCTTACCAGTTGCGAAGAAGATCGGCTCAAGTCAAACCGTCTTGCGCATCCGGCGATGCTCAACCGCTTGGCAATCGAAACATCGGAGATACATCAGGATGTTGAAACCAGACCGATCGTTTCTCAGAAAAAGTTAGGTCGACCCGTAAAGATGCTGGCCGTTGCCGCTCTGGCACTGCTTGCCATGTTCATTTGGGATGCGCCGAAGACGCTGGTTCAGTTCGGGAGATTCTGGGCTCCCTGGTCAACGATGTCTGTCACTGGAGTCGAGTCGGTTGAGCAGGACAGCGTCGTGGCCAGACACGAACCGCTGCGATTGACCGCTTCGCTTTCGGGTCGAAAAGTAACGGAAGTTGATTTCTACTCGCGAGGACTTGAGGACGGTGAGGTTTCTGAGACTCGTTTGTGGACATCTTCAAAGGATCCATCGATCGCGAACTTTCGCCAGTCGAAAGCAGTCGAATCATTTGATTATCGATTCCGCGCGGGAGATGGGCAGACAGAGTGGCATCGTGTTACGGTTGCTGATCGTCCGAGAATCACCGACTTGGAAATGAGGATTGTCCCGCCCGCTTATACGGGAAAAGCGACTCAGACATTCAACCGGTTGCCAAAAAAATTAAGAGTCGTCGCCGGTAGCCGACTTGAGATGCAGGTCACACCGAAGGATGAAGTTCGAACGGCTCGACTGGTTATGGGAAAAACGGATTGGTTGCCAATGGACGTTGCGGCCAACGGAGCTTATGACGCTTCGATGGAGCTGCGAAGTCCTGTCAGTTTTGAGGTTCAATTGACGGAGCTGCATGGACTGACCAATCGGCGGCCACCCAGATGTTCGTTGCAGGTTGTCGCCGATCAAGCTCCGAAAGTGAAAATTCTCAAGCCCACGAAAACCGCTGTGCTATTGCCTGACGAAACGATCGACATTCATTTCAAGGCAAGCGACGATCACGGTATTCAGGAAATGGCGTTGCGAGTGTACACCCAGCGTGAAGGCGAGGATGAGCCGACCGTGCATGAGGTTCCGATCTCGATTTCGAACGAGAAGAACCCGCGAAAGATCCGGGGATCCGTCGCGCTTGACCTAGCTCAGTTCGACCTGAAGGACGGCGATACGATTCGCTATGAAATTCGCGCGAGCGACAACTATCGACCGCTGGAGAATCTGGTCGAGCCATTTGAATTCCAACCGATGGAAGGCGTTGAGTTGGTTCAAAGTGACGCCGCGGAGAAGCCGACGATTCAGGCAGAAGCGGCGCGCGATGTTCGTTCAAAATCTACCGAACAAAAAGATTTGGCCGAATCAAACGACTTGAGCCAGCCTTCAAAATCATCGGATCAAACAGCCAATGCACAAATGGCCCAGTCAAATTCTACAGCGCAACAGAATTCGTCTCAGCAAAACAACAATCCGAACGCGACCAACGACAATAACAATCAAGACAACAATGCCTCCGCCAATTCTGTTGCGCAGAATGCTGCTGCTCAGTCGAATGCCGGAAACAATTCAAGTGGGAATCAGGCTGCAAACCAATCTTCGCAGCAGGCGCGTCCAGGTTCGGCGAATGAATCTTCCGCTGAAGTAGCGCAAGCGGAGAAACCTGCAGACGATCAGTCGGCGGAGATGAAAGCCGAAGACAATCCTGCCAGCATGGAGAATAAGATTCAGTCCGAGCGGAATGAAAGCGAACAACTGGCCGAAGCCGATAATGAAAACACGGATGAATCCAATGCAGTCGCAAGCAATCGTTCGCCATCGAGTTCCGGTTCGCAGAACCAATCGAACTCTGGATCCAATCAGAGCAGACAGGCAAATAATTCAAAACAGGCAAGTCAATCGGCTTCTTCGTCCGGCAGCCAGTCAGGATCATCAGCATCATCAAAAATGGCGTCCAATCAAGCCGAAGACAAGCAACCAGACAAAGATGAGTCAGAAACTCAGACGGATGACGAACCAAACATGCCACCAAAATCGGATCCGGTTCAGATGGCGACGCGGAGCCTTGATATCGACAGGGGCCAGTCATCCAGCAGTGGTCAGCGACAGATCAAAGTTGATCAATACGCGGGTGGGTTCAGCTCGGATCAGCGTTACAAATTGGAAATTGCAATCTCACCGACTCTGGAGCTTCTGAAGACGTCGCTGATGACTGCGGGTAAAGAGGTTCAGCGGGTGATGAATCCGACTAAGGAAGATGAGACGAGTGGTGATTCGGAAACGGAAATGCTTCAAAGTGCTGCATCAGAAATGAAGGTGGCTTCCGAAGCCGTGATCGAACTCAACCAGAAAACTCGAAACACGCCATACGCATTTGTCGGGCTGCGATTGGAATCGATCCGAACAGCCGACGTTGCGCCAGCGTGGGATGATTTGCGGAACGCGATTGATACCGAGGGTGAGCCACGCCTGAACCATTCAAGTTCCGCATGGAACCACATCAACCATGCATTGGCGACGCTGGCCAAGCTGGAAGAGAAGTATGAGCAGGTGAAACGCGAACTGAAGAAAGCGGACGATATTCAACGGTTCAAGAAAATGCACCGCGTGTTTATCGAAAACTCATTGGCGATGCTCAATCCAAAAAACCTCAAGCTTAATGGTCAGGATCGAAAAGCGGCCGAGTTCGATCTGGATGAAGAGTATCTGGAACGATTAAAGGAAGTGCTGCAGATGCGGCAGGACATGATGGCCGAGCTTGCGAGAATTCTGGCGGATGATCCACAGTTGTTGCGTCGGTATATGAATCAGATGAATTCACGAAACTTCACCATTCGCGATCAGTTGACATTGATCGCTCGGGATCAGGAAGAGCTTTCTCAACAGGTGATTGTTTGGGAGGAAGCGAGTAAAAATCCGAAAGAACTGGCTGTTCACGTCATTGGTGAAACAGAAATGCATCTTTCTGAGATTCAGGAACTGGCCAATCGCCTGGGTGATCTTCAGGACGAGTTTGTTTCGTGGCTGCCACTGGAAGATGATGTCAAGAAAGGTGAAGCAGCAGAAACACTTGCACACTTCAAGGCTGCCGGGAACGGACTGACAGAGCTTGTTGCGGATGTTGGAGCGATTCTTGCAATGAGAGGACCTCAACCCGGTGCGAACCGTCAGATCGAGCCACTGCTGGCCAAGGCAACCGATGTCGACAAACAGTTGGCGGCCGTGAATCGATCATTGCAGCGAATGGTCAAAGATGTTAGCGATCCAGAGCTCGCCAACAACGCCGCTCGACGACTACCGAAATTGCAAGTGCTTCGTCGAGATGTTGAGCAGTGGGCTGGAAAGCTGGAACTGCTTGGCGAAGGTTCGATCAACGAAGTTTATGCAGTCGATCAGGAGAAGCGGCGAGACCAATTGTTGCAGTACTCGATCAAGATCGCGTCGCTCGACAGCCAGCTTGCAGCGGCGCTTCAAAATCAGGACGGAGAATTACCAGAAGATGTGGCAGCCAAGTCGAAAGAGCTGCAAGAATTGTTGGACGTTGAAATACCGGCCGATCAGTTAGTAGCAGCTCAGACTTTATCAGATGGTGATGCAACGCCCGCCATGAATGAACAGGTGAAGATCACCGAAAAGTTCGATCGAGCCGAAGACCTTTTCGACGAGATTCTGCAAACGATTGCAGACGAATTGGATAAACTTCCGGTTGAAGACCCCATCGCTTCCTTGCTGCGTGATCCGACGCTCGATGAGATTCTGGCTCAATTGGAAAACGAGCTGGATTTTCTTGAAGAGTTAGGCTTGAGCAATCGCCCAAGCAACTTGCAGATCATTGGAGACTGGATGAATCCATCCATGCTGCGGCAGTTGATGGGCCAACAGCAAAGAATGAGAAACCTGAGCAATCAGGCTTGGCGCAATGCACTTGCGCGGGCTCGTGTGAAGGAGAACGCGAAGAAGCGAAAGCCAAAACTGGCCAAGGACGACCGTCGCTGGAACCTACTGGTCAGTCAGTTGGATGAAAACATGCTTCAAGGTGACAAGAAGGTGCCGCCGGAGCGCTATCGATCGGCCATTGATCAGTATTTTGAGAAAATCAGCAAACTGAAATCCAATCAAGATTCCGATTGATCGAATAGATGATTGTCTATTTTTTGGCAGGTCGTGTCCGGGAGGGCGAGGCTCCGTCCGAGCCGCGCGGATTCCTCTCGGACGACACTTGTTGCATCGTTCGGGGGCGGACGGAGCCTTCCCCTCCCGTTTTTTGTTGAGCATTCATGAATGGTAAGTCGGATCGTCGTATTTTCGATTGCGGTTCTGATTCTTGTGGCAGCGCCATCAAAGTTTGAAGCTGCAGAAGATGGCTTCGTCGATCAGGTTCCCTCTCGCAATGTTCTGACGACAGCTCAATGGCATCGTGTTGATCGGTCAATCGAACGAGGACTGGAATATTTGATCTCCCGACAGCGTCCCAATGGTTCGTTTCACACGGAAGGCACGGGGCAGCCGGGCGTGACGAGTCTGTGCGTCATGTGCTTTCTGGCTAACGGCTACTTGCCCGGTGAGGGAAAGTACGGATCGCAGTTGAGCAAGGCAGTCGAATTCGTTTGTTCCCTTCAAACCGAAAGTGGTGTGATCGCTTCCGCTCATCCTGGCGGTCCGAAGATCAGTCGCAACTTCGAGCATCATGTTGGAGAAACGGTTGCTTACAATCATGCTATTTCCTCGCTGATGCTGAGCGAGATCTACGGAATGAGCGGCGGCAATAATCAACTGGTCGATCAATCCATCATCCAGCGATGTCTGGACGTTTCCCTGCAGATGCACCGGTGGAAGAAACCTCGAAAGTCGGATCGGGGCGGCTGGAGATACGCTCAGTTTCAGAATGACGCCGAATCCGACCTGTCATTGACCGGTTGGCAGGTCATGTTTCTGCGATCAGCAAAGAATGCAGGCTTTGATGTTCCGGCAAAACCGATCGATGAAGCAACAGAGTACGTGTTGCGATGTTACCGCCCGGACTACGGCACGTTCAACTACTACATCCGGGGCAAGGAAGATCGACGTTCACGGGGAATGGCGGGTGCGGGGATTCTGGCGTTGGCTCATGCCGGAATGCACAACCGAAAAGAAGCGCTCGCGGCGGGCGATTGGATTCTGAAACACGACTTCCGGCACTACAACAACCAACTGAAGTTCAAACAGCATCGCTGGTACAACGACTGTTACCACTACGGAGTGTTCTACTGCAGCCAGGCGATGTACCAGTTGGGCGGTGACTATTGGAGCCGTTTCTTTCCGAAGACCAGTGACGTGTTGATCAGGAATCAACAGCAGGATGGATCATGGTCACTCTGCAACAGCGGTGGTCGCCAATACGGAAAATGTTACTCATCTTCCATGAGTATTCTCGCTTTGAGTGCACCGAATCAGCTGCTGCCGGTTTTTCATCGATAGTAAAATCGGGACATAAGCGATCGGAAGATGCTATAATGGGAAGAATTCGACCAAGCGCAGAATTCCAGGTAGTTACCAATGGACGAGACAGTTGTTAAAGCATGGCTGAAGCAAGAGCCATTTCAGCCATTTGTCCTGACACTATCGGACGGAGAACAGTTCGAAGTGCGACTTCCTGAAATGATCGTTGTTGGCAAACGCAAGGCAGTGGTTTACGAACCGAGTGACGATTCGTTTTCGTTTGTGGCGATGGTTCACATCAATAGCATCAAACCACTTCAGGCTGCGTGATTCGATTGAGGAATCGGAAGTCGAGGTGGCAATTCCGCGAGATCATTGAGTCGTGACGTTACTCAGCAATGGATTGGCACAAGTTCCACACTCGGACTTGACGCCGTGCATTTCCAGCAATGAACCGGTTTCGCGGAAGACACCCTCGATCGCGAGTGTTCGATCGATCAGCTGACGATTGTAGGTTCGTTGGGCATCGGCAAAACGCTGTTGCGATCGCAGAAGTTCATCAATCGTGGTCAGGTCGGATTGGAACGCGGCTTGATGCGAATCATAGGATTCACGCGCAGCTTCTTGAAGCCGTCTCGCGGCGGCAAACGTTAATTCTGATCGGGAAACAGACCTGAGTGCGGTTTCAACATCGAAATGAATTCGGTCTTCGATTTCTTTCAACAGCTGCCGGCTGCGTCTGAGCCTCAGGCGACTGTTGCGGACCCCGGCTTTCGCACGTCGTGCGCCAAGTGTCATGTTGTATTGAAGACCGATCTCCCACTCGTCGTACAGACCATCGGCCGCAACATCGATGGCACTCTCGAAACCCGGGCTGTCGCCGTTGCCGAACGTGTCACCAAAACCGTTGTTCCTGTAGATCGCGACCGCATCAAGACGTGGCAGCAAAAAATTGGTGGCCGCCAACAACTGCATTTGATCACGCTCGACGCGGATATTCTGTTCACGTACTTCAGCTCGTTTATGAAGAGCTGACTGCTTCAAGCTGCCGGCGTCAAAAACGGTGGCGGAAGCAATGGGATCGTCGACCGGATAAAGCAGCGTTTGTCCATCGCCGGGCAAATTCAACAGCAGTCGAAGCTGGGCGTCAGCTTGAAGCAGTCCGATCGGCCCCGTTTGACCCGTGCTGTGAATCGAATCGAGCAATTCGACCTCGAGGCGATCGCGTTGTTCTCTGGCAAGGGCTTCGCGATAGGCTTCACCACCTTCAAGGCCGGTTTGCTTTCGGGCTCGCGCGACCTGCCAGGTTTTCTCCGCCTGTTCGAATGACACTCGAGCGATTTCAACATTCTGATAGGCAAGATGAAGTGACCAGTAAGCGGAGATGACTTCGTTGACGAACGTCGTCACGTTTCGCTCGAACTGAACAACGGATACGTCGACGTTGGCCTGAGCAATCAGGATTCCCGTTCCGCCCTGACGATCAACGCGACTGGTCGGGCCGGCGATCGAGTTGAACAACTCGCCACGGCCCTGAAGCAAGGGCTGTCGAACTTGAGCTTCCACTCGAGTGTTATAGATGCTGGGGAACAGGTTGGTGGGTCGCGTGTTGTCGTCGTAATCGATGGCACCGGTCAGGCTGTACTGAGTACCTGTTGAGGTGAATTTCTGCCACGTCAGAAAACTATTTACCAGATCCTGTTGAATCTGGTTGGATCCACCTGCAATGACGGAACTGTTGAAAACGTCATCGTTGTTCGCGTAGTTGATGTTGCCATTCAGGTTTGCGTCAAAATCAGCCAACGCTGCATCGGAACCCGATCGAGGGTCACTGGAAACGATCCATGGATCGAAGGCGGATGGCGTGGCTTCCGGGTTGCCCAGAATCTGAGCGCCAAGGCTGCGAAGCACTGTGGTGTTCTCGAACGCCAGTTGAATTGCTTCATCCAGCATCAATGGCCATGCGTCTCGCGGAAGTTGGTCGATCCCGGAGATTTCCGTTGGAAATCCGGAACTCCACGGCAATTCGACAACCGCCGGAGGAACAGGAGCGTCCTCGGCCTGGGTTGGGGTCTCTGTTTCCGATTCAGTATCGATTGACGTGAGATTATCAACAGGTGGTGTCGTTGATTCTTCCGTCAGATATTCTCCCAATGAGTTTTCAAACCCGGGTCGTGGCGCTTCGCTTGGCGGTGTTGGCAAGGCATCAGGTATCAAATCGCCTGAGTCAGTTTCGAATGCTGGCTGAAGCGATGGTTCAAGACCGTCCACCTGTGAGACCAGACCTGCGCCAGAAACTTGAGAGTCCGAAATCTCGAATCCGGGTATCGCGTCCGCAGCTTCCGAATTGGCCAAACTGGTTTCAGTTTCATTGACGGCATTGTTGATGGCTTGCGGTGCCGACGACGTCGGCAGCCATTGGACAGCGGACGTTGAACTGACCTGGCACCCAACGGCAAATAAGTGCATCGCAGCCAGAAAAATCGCGGTACTTCGATGCAGGCCGGTTGGGCGCTGGATTCGGCGAGGCGTTTTTTTAACGGGTGTATTCACTTGATTTAACTGTTCGCCGCAAAAAGACTATTTTGGTAAGCTCTTTCAAACACGCGGGATCCGGCCATGTGTGCTGCCTCGTTCTCGGGTGAGGAAAAGCAGATCTGAAACTCAACCGAGCAACGAAAGCAGCAAAAAACTGCCAACGAAGGGCAATCCCGGAACTTCATAACCCGATCCGTGACGGCGCGTTGGTTTAATCACAACCCGCTGCGTCAGCGACGGATCCTTTGTCCCTCACTAACGTTCCACGTTGTGGTTTTTCCATCGACATCACGTTCGGCACAAAATCAACACGCCGGTGAGCGAGAGAATGTTCCTGTATTCCCTCAATCGCGTCCGAGTTGGGTTTGATTCAGCGGGTTTTGGGATAGGTTCAAAGTTGCGAAGCCTGACTTCCTATCGAAACGGGAGACTCGATGGCATCGGTGTTTCCCGAAAACGCGGCAGACTCAGCTCAGGCGCAAAACTTCCGATTTCTTGCGTGATCGGTATATTTTCACATCGTTACGCAAAGATGGTCGACTAACCTCAAGAAGTGGCCATCGCTGGAGTAATGCAACCGACCCGGATTTGAGACAAGAACGCACGGAGAACCGATCCATGAATCAGACAATTCTCACTCTTTCGTTATGTCTTGGAGTTTGTTTAGGCCAGTTTGCTTCGGGTCAGGATGCGGGACAATTGGTGTTTAACAACGGTGTCGTCGGGGTACTGGATGATATCAATCTGCCCGCGAAGGACTCTGGGACTCTGATCGACTTTCATGGAAAACTGGGGCAGCAAGTGCAAGCGGGTGAGGTGCTTGGGCAATTGGATACTTCCGAACTGGAAGCCCAGCGTGCGGTTATTGAATCCGAACGTCGGTTGGCAGAGATCACTGCCGAAAATGACATAAATGTCCGTTTTTCAAAGAGTTCGAGCGACGTTTCTCAAAAGGTGCTGGACAAATCCCGCCAGGCAAATGTGATGTTCAACGACACGGTCAGCTCGACCGAGATCGCTCGGTTGGCATTGGAGGCGGAGCGCGGTGAGCTTTCGATTGAGCGTTCTTTAATGGACCAGGAAACCGCAGAGACTGAGGTTCAGTTGCAGAACAAACGGCTGGCTGCCTTGAATATCCAGATTGCCAATCGCCAGATTGTCAGTTTGACAGACGGGATGATCGTTTCGACCCCGTTTTCAGAGGGCGAATGGATCGAGCGCGGACAGACGGTGGCCAGAATCATCCGGACCGACCGAGTTGAAGTAGTGGCTTTAGGGGGTTTTGAGCGAATTGATGCGTCGCTGATTGGTCAGCCCGTCACCGTCGAAACGGAGCAGGACACTCTGTCGGGCGTGGTGACCTTCGTGAATCCGGAGATCAATCCCGCCTCGGGACAGGTTCAGATTCGCGCTGAAGTTGATAATTTCGAGGGCATTCTGCGGCCCGGAAGTCGAGTGAAGATGATTGTTGAAATGCGATAAGTTTCATCCCGTCATCGTCGTTGTGGCGGACTGTTTTGCCTCCGAGCTATCGCCATCCAGCTGTTAAAAGGCATCGTGCCGGCATCGTTCCGGTCTTTGATTTCTTCTCTGTGAGAGACCTTTCGGGTCTCAGAACAAGCCAGATTTCTGTCAACGACGACGATGATCGGCCGCCACGAAAAAGGGGGCCACTTGTTGTGACAGAAATTCTCACTCGCTTGAAATCCCCCGTTTAGCCGGGGTTCCATGAGCTTTTCAACAAAATGCAGTAGAAACGGTCGTGGTTACGAGTGTTCAGCTCTCATTATTTTGCGCAATGGCCTGTATTTGGCTTTTGCAGCGAGCTGCCTTGAATGCCAAAACAACTTTTTTCGGCTTTAACAAAAAAAAAGGTTGCATCGACTGTGCGGGTCACATAGGTTACTGCTCTGATCTGCGATAATTTTTGCAACAGACTGCGATGCGAATCCTAAAACCGGTTACTTTTGGCTGTTTTCAGCTTTAAGTCTCCGATTTTTGTGCTCGCAGTCGTTAAGTCGTTCGGTGATTATTCGCAGGTTCTGGGGTTTTGCATTTTTGACACGCAACTTTTTGAGGGCGAGACGGTGAAAGTATCACTGAAGAATTGGGTCAGCGCGCGGCTATCGGCGCAAGCGACAAAGAAAGATCAATGGCAAGTCAACAACGAACTTGTCTTCTCTGGCGACACGCTTGAGCCTCGGGTTCTTTTGAACGCGGCGGCTGTTGAAGACATCGCGGAAGTTACCGAGGACACCGTTTTTGACAGCACCGTCGATGGGCTCAACGGTGGATCAGATACAAGCGTCAAGGACAACGACTTTCAGATCTTGTTCACTTCAGGCGGCCCGGATGATTTTGACGTCAATGAGGACGGAGTAGATGACCTCAAGAGCCAGCTTGGCCTGCCATCGACAGATCAGCCGTTGGATTTCAATTCAGACGGAACTTTCACCTTTGACGCAACGACCTCGCCTGTCATTCAAGCTCTTTCTGAAGGCGAAGTGAAGGATTTTGAGTTTCAGTACTCGTACGTCGGTCAGTCTGATGCTGCAACAGAGGGTACCGATACGGTGACTCTGAGTGTCACAGGTGTTAACGACGAGTTTGAGGTAACCTTCGGTGGCCCCGAGTACGACTACATGGTCGACGGGAATGCGGTTGAATTCGACGCCCCGCTGGCTCAAATCAGCGACGTTGACGCAAGCGATTATTACTCGGTTTCTTTGGAAGTTTGCCACACGAACCCGTCTCACGATGTTCCGGGCAACCCACTGGGAATGCTTTATCTGGAGTCGGCGGGTGAGGCCAGCGGTGCGACGACGCTTGAGCTGGGAGGCACGCTGGACGAAATCAATGCGTTGTTGGAAGAAGTTCGCTTTAAGCCTAATACCGACGTCGATCCTGAATTGGACTTGCTGGCAAAGAAGTACGAGCAAGAGATCAAAATTTCGGTTTCTGAGTATGCTGGCGCTGACGATGCGACTGGCGAGCCAACGACAACTGTTGAGGGAACCGCTTTACTGAAGCCAGAACTTGATGGTGCTGGCGAGGTGATCTTCAATTCGGCTCCGGTTGCTGTTAACGATGGAATCACGTTCAACGAAGATGGTTTGGTTGATTCTCGGACTGGGAACCTGCTGGACAACGATATCGATGCTGACGGCGATGCCCTTGCAGTGACAAGTGTGACGTTTGACGGAACATCAGGAACGCCGGGCGCTTACACCGTCGAGGGTGAGGATTACAGCTTCGAGTTGGCGGGTGACTACGGCACGCTGTACTACAACGAGGACGGCAGCTTTAACTACCAGTTCAACGATGACGTTGACTTCCTGGCGTTCGGCGAGAGCATCAAAGATGAGTTCGTTTATACGATTCAGGACTCCGCTTGGAA
>CAYXWX010000053.1:0-11969 GCA_964468915.1 uncultured Pirellulaceae bacterium | reverse complement strand
AGTGTTTACGTTGATCAGGAAGGTGACCTCGTCTTTGATCCAACAGATCCAGAGAAAGAGCCGGCAGTTATTGCCGCCAAGACTGAGTTTAACGAGCAGGCGACTCCAGCTCCGATCGAGCTCTCGCTTGACACGTTTTTCACAGATCTTGACGCCAGTGATTTGCATACCGTTGAGATCAAAGGCGTTTACCTTGATGGTGATGTGCCTCCAGGAAAGACTTCAGGTCAGTTCAAGTCGGAAGGCACGTACTACGACTTCCTGACTGCTGGAGATATCGACAATTCTGATCCAGAAAATCGAGTTCTGGCATTCAATTTCGACGCAGACGCGTCGGCTTTGAATTATCTGGACGAAGGCGATGAGCTGTACTTGATTTACGAAGTCTGCGTGACTGATCCGAAAGATTGCACGACGACTGCTTACATCAAGGTCAAGATTAATGGCACCGAAGACAAACCTGTTGAGCTGTTGATTGACAACAATGGTGCAGTCACTGAAGGTGATTTGGGTGATGACCCGATTACGGATACAGGTGTCTTGAGCATCGACGGTATTGATGAGGATGATGAGTCCAGCTTCCTTCTGAACAACGGTCGCCCGGAGTTGGTTGGCACTTACGGAACGTTGTCGATCGTGGTCGATGAAAACGGCCTTGAGTCCTGGGTTTACACCTTGAACAACGAAAGTCCGTTGGTCCAGATGCTGAACGAAGGCGAAGTCGTTGATGATGATTTCGAGCTGTTCATCTACGACAACGGCGAAATTCAATTTGAGCTGGATGAAAATGGCGATCCTGTTCTGGATGAGAACGGCGAACCAGTTCCTTGCACGGTTCACGTCTGTATTGACATCACCGGAACGGATGATGAGCCAGTCATCACCATGGGTCCTGCATGGGTCGCGGAAGGTGATATTGGCGATGCTCCTTTCGCAGAAGGCATCGTAACGATTACGGATATCGATTCGGATGATTCGCCAACCTTCGCAACGAATCCGTTGCAGCCGGGTAGTGGCACGGGCGTTGGAACTTACGGTGAAATCGTCAGCGTCGTGCAGCAGCCTAACCCAGACTTCGACCCTGAGGATCCTTACAGTCCTGAGTTCATTGAGATCTTTACCTACAACCTCAATGAGGAGTTGGTTCAGTTCCTCGCCAAAGGCGAAGAGTTGATCGATACGATCACGTTGACTGCCTACGATTACTCGGTGGATGAGCATGGCAATGATGTCATTCGGGAGATGGCGACCAAGGATGTCATGGTGACCATCAAGGGCACCAACGATGCTCCGGAAGTGACGTCAGACGAGATTGACATCTGGGAAGCTGAAGGCGTTGATACCATGTTCGTCGGTGTAACAGGCGAAGGAACTTTGGATGTCAGCGATGTTGATCTTTCTGATGAAGTTTTTGTCGTAGCGAAGCCAGAAGTTGGCACACTGCTTCAGCAAGAGGTTGTCGATAAGGGAGTTGTTGTTGGATACGAAGAAGTGCCTGTCTGGCGTGATATCAGCGCGTACGACAGTGTGAATTCCGAAATTGAAGGTGTTTCGGAAGCGTTGCTTGAGATGCTGACTTTGCCTGAAGGTGCTGTGGTTGCCTCAGGCGAAGACACTGGCGTCATTGAATACTCGTTCGACAGCGGCTTGGAAGGATTCGACTTCCTTGCCAAAGGCGAGAAGCTCACGATCACTTACAACGTCTGTGTAACCGATAGCTGCGGCGATACGGCGGACACGACCATCGTCGTGAACATCCTCGGCAAGAACGACCGACCTGACATCTTTGTCGGGCCGCATGATTCTGCCATGGCAATGGCGAAAGAAGCTTTCAGCAGTTCAGATTCCGGTAGTCAGGATGCGGATGGGTATTCTTTGAGCGGAACGCTTTCAGTAAGTGATAAAGATGCGTCTGATGCAGTCAACGCGTTTGGAGGCGTTGGCAACGGAGTCACTGGAGTTGTCGTGGAATCAACCAATCCGATTCCTCCAGACACTGGGCTGACCAATGCTGACTTCCTTGACATGTTCAGCATTCTTGATGCGACATCGGTTGTTGGTGTTGGTGAAACTGAAGGAGTACTTGAGTGGCGATTCTCAACCGGTGAAGGATTCGATTTCCTCGCTGAAGGCGAAGAATTGACACTGACCTACACGATTCAGGTCAGTGACGGGCATGTCGCGGACACTCAGGATGTTGTCATCGTCATCAAGGGCACCAACGATCGTCCTACGGTCAAGAACAACATTCTGTTCCACAGCGAAGGTTACGCTGGCGATCCTGCCAACGCTATCGATGCAGATGACTTCAACAATAGCGGAACGCTTGTTTCCGATCTGTTGCAGGCTCAGCAGGAAGACGTTGATGTCTTCGGTTCGCTTCAGGGAATCGCTGTCCAGGGAGTCGACTTCTCGTTCACCACGACCGGTGCAGACAGCTGGGAGTACTCAACCGATGGCGGATCCACATGGACTGCCTTCGATGTTGATACCAGCCCAGAGAACGCAACGGTGCTGAGCACTGACGCTCGTGTCAGGTTTGTCCCTGATGCTGGTGGCCAGAACAGCGGTTGGGCCAAGCTGAAGTTTGTCCTCTGGGATCAGACGGACGGTAACCCAAGCGGAACAACCGGCGTTGATTCAACTGAGTTGTTTGTTTACGACGCAGACGATGAGCCATGTGGTGAATCAGCTTATGGTCAACAGATGCTGTGGTTTACCGTTCAGGTCAATGCTCCAGCCAACGATGGCCCAACAGCGGTTGATGATACGTTTGAGGCTCCAGCCGACTCGGTGACCGTCCTCGGTAGTGTTCTTGCCAATGATACCGATCCGGATACTCCAAACGGAGATCTGACCGCATCAACACTTGGTTCGGTACCCGAAGTCACAATGCTGGCCGATGGTACATTCACATTCGATTCGACCGGTGTTCTGCCCGGTCAGTCATTCAGCTTCCAGTATGTTGTCTCTGACGGATCCGAAAGTGACATCGGAACCGTTACGATCAACGTGACCGAGGCGGATGTCGTGATCGACGGACCTGAAGTCCTGGTTGTCGGCAAAGGCGGTGAAACTTTCACCGGTGATGCCAGCAGTCTTGGAACGTTAGTCGGAGAGCAGTGGTCAGTTGATGGTGTTCCAGCTGATATGGGATCATCCTTCACCTTTGATCCAGCCGCACCTGGGACTTACGTTCTGACCTACACAGCGATGGACACCTCCGGAGCAGTTGCTTCCGGTTCAATCACCGTGGAGGCGGTTCCAGCTGCAATCGTGGGTGGTGACTTGTTGATCGGTGGAACTGATGGGGCCGATGGTATCACGGTCAACGTGGTTGGCAGCGACTATGTTGTTAACGTCAACGGCTGGCTTGGAACGTTCGCGATCGCTGACGTTTCCGGTGAGATCATTATCTGTGGTCTGGATGGCGACGACGACATTCGCGTTTCAGCTGCAGTCACTCAAGCCACTCAGATCTACGGTGATGGCGGTAACGACACGATCTACGGTGGTGGCGGAGCTGACTACATCGAGGCGGGTGCCGGAGACGACACTGTATTCGGCCGAAGTGGTCGTGATATGATTCTCGGCCAAGGCGGAGATGACCAGTTGTTCGGTCAACAAGACGCGGATGAAATTCTCACTGGTACCGGAAACGACTTCGCTCAGGGTGGCCGCGGCAACGACGTGTTGCGTGGTGATGGGGGCGAGGATGAACTGGAAGGCAACGCCGGAAACGATGAACTCTTCGGTGGTGCAGACAACGATATCCTGTCTGGTGGAAACGGAAACGATGAAGTCTTCGGCCAGGAGGGTGATGATGTTGTCAAAGGTGATGCTGGCGACGACTATGTCTCTGGTGGCCTCGGTGATGACGACCTGTTTGGCGGTATTGGAGACGACGAGTTGTTCGGCATGGACGGTGATGACAAGATCATCGGCCAAGCGGGTGACGACGTGATCGAAGCCGGAGCCGGAAACGATACCGTTTCCGCTGGTAACGGCAACGATATCGTGATGGGTGGCCTTGGTGATGACAATCTCGCTGGAAACAGCGGCGATGACGTCATCTACGGTGAAGGTGGCGACGACACGATCTCCGGTGGAAACGACAACGACACCATCTTCGGCGGAACCGGGAACGATAACATCAACGGTAACGCAGGAGACGACACCATGGATGGCGAGGCTGGTGACGATACGATCCGGGGCGTCGCAGGTGACGATACCTTGACAGGTGGAGCTGGAATCGACGTCTTGAACGGTGGAGCCGGAATTGATACCGCAGTCGATGTTGGCGAAACTGAAATCCTGATCGAACTGTAAACTTCCGGTACATCAACCATCATGGTTGAAACCGAGTTATAAAAATCAAAGAAGCCGGGACCACTTGGACCCGGCTTCTTTTTGTTGGTATCGATTGAAAGGTTGGGTAGATGCTGGTTTGGCAGGCTGGTGAATCGGACCAACCAACAGAATGATTGCGGACGCTGCGTTACCCCGTTACCGAGGCGGATACAGTTATCGAGGCGGATATAGAAACGGATTTTCGCCGGTTTCGCGGAACCGGTCCTGACGCCCCTTTTCCTGCTCCAACAGAATCATACGACTCTTGAAGTAAGTCGATTCAACTTTTCGCTGAGCAGCGTAGAACAGCCGCACGAGAGAACCAGGTAATTCTCGATTGTGGGCGGCCCACTTCTTTTGAAGACGCAGATGCTTTTTGTCTCCAAATCCCTTTTCAAGAATCTCGTCCTCGAGCGACAAGAACATCTGATACGAACCCGGGTCACCCTGTCGAGCGCCTCGCCCGATCAATTGCCAGTCGATCCGTCTGGATTCGTGTAGCTCCGTCAGAATGACATTAAGTCCACCTCGTTCCTTGACGTCAGAATGAAGGGGAATGTCTGTGCCACGCCCCGCCATGTTGGTCGCAATTGTCACTCGACCGGGTTGGCCAGCGTCGGCCACGATCCGGGCTTCGTGCTCCTCTCGACTGGCGTTCAGAACCTGGTGCGGCAATTTGCGAAGGTAAAACAGTTCTGAAAGTTGTTCAGATTGCTCGAGCGTACGCGTACCGATAAGAGTCGACTTGCCCTGTTGATGCAATTCAGTGGCCAGTTCCGCCACGGCTACAAACTTCTCTTTTTGCGTCCGATAGATCTGCGACTCTTTTTGAACTCGGTTGACGGGTCGGTGAGTTGGAATTCGGATCACGGGAAGTCGGTATACTTTTTTGAATTCATTGCGAGAATCCCAGGCGGTGCCGGTCATGCCCGTTGCAAATCGATACCGATTGACCAGTGTTTGTATGGTTACGGTGGCGGCCGTTTCCGTTCGAGGCGAAATTTCGAGATTTTCTTTTGCTTCAATCGCCTGGTGCAGACCCCGTTGCCACTGGCGACCTTCAGCAATACGGCCAGTGAATTCATCCAGGATTGCAACTCCGTCGTCAACGACTCGATACTGGACATCGCGATTGAAGTTTCGTTTCGCTTTGATTGCGTTTTCGACGTACTCCACCAGCGTTTGCAGACTTACGTTTTTGGTATGCTGATTTCCGGGTAACTCTCGCAGTCGCAGGATGCCGCGAGTCAGGAACGAGAATCTGCGGTCATCGAATTCGTAGTCCAACGACTCCTGAAACGAATCCGCATGCTCGTTTGCCCAATGAGCCAGTCCGAACCGTTGCTCTTCGGCTCGATCATCCTTCATGCCGATAATCAGCGGCGTGCTGGCTTCATCGATCAACAAGCTGTCAGCTTCATCGAGTAGTAAATTGTTCTGAGTCGGAATAGTACGCTCGTTGCCACGGCGTCGGTTCAATTCGTCTCGCAGGAAATCGAAGCCGAATTCTTTTGCCGTCCCATAGGTAATGTCTTTCCGATATTGAGCGGGTCTTTCCGCAGGTGACACGTTCCCGGTGATCGCCCCGACCGAAATTCCCAGTGTGCGAAAAATTGATGCAGCGTACTCGGCGTCTCGAGCGGCCAGGTAGTCGTTTGCAGTCGCCAGATGAACCCCTTCCTGACGCAGACTGAGGGCGTACAACGCCAACAGGGCAGTCATGGTTTTGCCTTCGCCCGTTTTCATCTCACAGATGTATCCGCCCAGCATCCGCTCGGCCGCGTATATTTGGACATTGTGAGCCGTTTTCCCCGTTTTTCGCCGAATCGCTTCGATTATGATGGGGAAGGCCCGATGGGCCAAAGTCCGGGAATCGCAACCCGCTGGCAAAGAAAACTTGAGTGAAACGCTCCGCTCCCTCAGCACGGCATCGGAGTACTGGCCGAATGTGGCCAGCTCGCCGCGAATGCGTTTAGCAAGATGGTAGTCGTTTCGCTTCATGAAAAACCCTGCTCAGTGGTTACCCGCGTCCACTGAAATTGTCGTTTTGAATTGGCTCAGATTGAAGATTTATCGATGAAAGTTGGCACGCCGATCGTCCGAGACAATTCCTTAGTGTATTCAAGACTGCTCCAGGATTTGAGACAGTACGCAGAAATTCGTCGAATGTTTATCTGGCGAAATGGAATGCAACAGCTTCACTTTTGCAGTCAGTGGGACGAGGAACTGGGCGTTGTGCCCGACCGGTTGGGGCGAATCCGCCAGGTCGCCATGAAGAAACGGATGGTTGTGACGTCAATCGAGCAGACGGGCATTCAGCATTCCAGCACTGATCAGCAGGCGGTGGCGATCTACCGCGGGTTTGCCGACGCATCCGTTTTGGAATTGCACCTGCTGGTCAGTGAAGATCCGGCCGAAATGAAAGCTCAGGTCACGAAGATCGAGCAAACCATGCAACCCGTTGCGGATCATCCGAACTTGCACGAGTTAACTCCTATCGACTATCTGCCGAATCCGGCGGAACCGAATGGAACCGCGCCGACTCAGCCATCGGTTCAGCTGACGACTGGAAGCAATGGTGTCAGCCTCGGATCCCTTGTGCAAAATGATCCGAAAGGCCAACACGACGTTGACGCCTCCTCAGGTGACCAGCTGACCGGTCAGCAACAGGCCCGTCTTACTCATCAGGAATTCGAATCGCAACATGGTTTGGTTGATTTTTTCACCAACATCAATGCTTCACTGGATCGGAACGAAACGGCGTTCAATGTTGTCAGTGAACTTCGTCGGGAAACCGATGCCGATCGCGTTTCGTTGGTCTCGTTTGCACAGCAATCACGGGGGAAGTTGATCGCCACCAGCGGCGTGGCCAAGGTTAATCGTAAAGGCCGGGAAACCATTCAGCTGGAACAGTTGGTTAATCAGATTTGCCGTCAAAACCAACCGTTCAGCTATCCCAGCAAAGAGTTTGCAGACATTCCATCACGTTTTCGAAGTCGTATTGAAAGCTATCTGACGAATTCGTCGGCTCGATCGATGATGGTGATTCCAGTCACGCTGGAACGAACGGACGCGCCGACGGATGTCGAACACAGCGTATCGCAAAAGAAGAAGCAGGCTCAACGACAACGTAGAACGATCGCGGCAATCGTGATCGAGAATTTTCAAACCAGCGAATTCAAACCTGAACTGAAGCGTTATCACGAAACGCTTGCCCTTCGAGCCGGCGACGCCTACCGAAACGCATTCCTGCATCAACGAGCGTTTCTGTTTCCACTGTGGGAGTTTCTCGGTCGGCAGTATGACTATTTCATCGGTCGTCACTTTTCAAAAACGATGACAGCCCTCGGCTTGGCGGCTCTCGCGTTCGCTTGCATGTTCGTTTTGCAGGGACAGTATCGTCTCTCGTGTGACGGAAGATTGATGCCCGAGCAGCAGCGAACGATCTGGGCGGAAGTGGACGGGATTGTTAATGAAATTCACGTTGAGACCGCTGAGGAAGTGAGCCCGGGCGATTTGCTGGTCACGCTCGAAAACAAGGATCTCAAAATTCAGCAGCAGGAGTATTCAGGCAACTTGTTCAGTTTGAGACAGCGACTGGAATCCGTTGACCGTCTATTGGCTGCTGAAACTGATGACGTGTCAGACACGGAAAGCAACGCGCGGCAGATGAGCGTTGAACGAGCCTCGTTGGTCCAGCAGGTAAAAACGACCGAACAGCAATTGAAGATTCTTGAACAGCAGATGGCTGCCCAGAATGTGACTAGTCCGATCGCTGGAGTTATTCTTACGGCTGATTTGCGAAAAGAGCTGGAAGACCGTCCGATCTCCCAAGGCACCGCGTTGCTGGATGTCGCTGCCATCGATGGGGATTGGGTATTAGAACTGAAGATGCCCGACCGAAAAGTTGGCGAGCTGCTGAAGACTCAGCAGGAAACAGAAGAACCGTTAAAAGTTTCCTTTGTTCGATCCAGTGAACCATCCATCGTTTACGAAGGTCAAGTCAAAACGATCGACCTTTCCGCAAAAATTGATGACGAAGTGGGCCAGTTTCTACGAGTGGTCGTTGATATCGATGCGTCACAGATTCCAAACAGGAACGTTGGCATGGAGACGGTAGCCTATCTGCACTGTGGTCAAAAATCTTACGCCTACATTTGGACGCGAGAGATCGTCGATTTTGTCCATAAGCACATCGTGTTTCCGCTCTTTTAAGAAAGTGATCCTGGGAGGGGAAGGCTCAGTCCGCCCCTGGTACCACGTCGAAAATCGAGGAAGGAAAGCTCCGTCCTCTCCTTTCGACAACAGGACCTTTGCGTCAAGCCACCAACAACTGTCAAGACTTCAACACTCATGTCACAGTTAGCGAAACACCAACCGCTGATGCTCCGGCGTCGCCCGGACTTGATCGAATCGGTCCTCGTTTGCCAGGGCGATTACGTTTCGGTCATCAAAGACCCAGTTGCGCTTCAGTATTTTCACCTCGAAGGTCCCGACCGCAGTCTCCTGCAGTTGCTCGACGGCCGCCGATCGTTGTCCGATATTTGCGAGGCCCTGCAGCGACAGTTTCCAGAATCTCAGGTCGAAGAACACAACGTCCACAGTGGAATTCAACGATTTCACCAGCAGGGTTTGCTGGTTTCGTCGGCTGCCGGATTGGGGGCCAACTATGTCAAACGCGGCCGCAAACAAGTGCTGGACAAGGTGAACGAGTTCTTCTCCAGCATTCTGGCGATGCGGTTTCCCGGTGTGAATCCGACTCGATTTCTCGATTGGTGCAAGCCGATCGTAAGTATTGCGTTTCATCCCGTCGCATTAACGATTTGCATCATTTACATGTTGATCGCAGCCGCGACGTTGCTTGTTCGCATCGAGGAATTTTACCTCGAGATGCCCCGAATCGGCGCGTTTTTCTCATTCGAGAACCTGCCGTTTTTCGTAGCCACGATTTTTCTGACCAAGACCGTGCACGAGTTTGGCCACGCTTTCGTCTGCCATCATCTTGGAGCTCAGCCACACGCGATTGGTTTTATGTTGCTGGTGCTCTCACCGGCCGCTTATTGCGATGCCAGCGATTCGTGGATGCTGAAGAAAAAGACGGATCGAATCCTGATCGCTCTGGCCGGAATGTACTTTGAATTGATCCTTGCTGCGACGGCCGTGTTTGTATGGCTGATGACCGAGCCGGGCTGGCTGCACTTGTTCTGCGTGAACTTGATCATTGTCAGCTCGGTATCGACGGTTTTGTTCAATGCGAATCCGCTGCTTCGTTATGACGGCTACTACATTCTCAGTGACTACCTCGAAATTCCAAATATGTCGAAGAAAGCCAACGAATGGTTGCTTTCAGTCAGTCGGCAAATGTTTCTTGGATTGCCTCCCATTCGCAATTTACAACTGCCAGAAAGAAATCGCACCGCTTTCTACGTTTATTCGGTGGCAGCATTTATTTACCGCTGGTTTATCATGGCGGTCATCTACTGGTTTCTGATCACGCTTTTCGAAAGTTACCACGTGGCCGTCATCGGTTACTTGTTGGCAGGAATGTCCATTGGAAAAACACTTTATGGTCCACTCTCCAAAACCTGGAAGTTTTTTACGCGGCCCGGAGCCACTCAGGAGATCGAGATGCCTCGTTTGATTTATTCGTCCATCGCGATTGCAGCATTGCTGTACGCGATTCTGTTTGTTCCGTTGCCACGGGCAGAATACGCCTATCTGGTCGTGCGTCCTGTCAGCTACCGCACGGCCTACGCCGAAACCAAAGGGGTGCTCAAACAAATCAGTGTCGCACCGGGTGAGTCAGTCGCGAAGGGGGACTTGTTGGCCACGTTGGAAAACCACGATCTTCGCATGTCGGTGACAGAGCTTGTTTCTCGACGGACTCAGCTTCAATCGGACATCGAACTGTACGAGTCGTTTCCCCAAGATGCTTCCATTTCCCCTTTGGAGTTTCAGCAGACGATTTCTGAGCTGCGAACGGTTGAATCTCAGCTTGCCGAACGTCAGCAGCAACTGAACAGTCTGCAAGTTCGAGCATCCTGTGATGGCAGAGTGACGCCGCCAATCACTTTCGGAGTTTTGAACGCAACCCAACAACAGCAGCAAAATACCGAGATCGATTGTTTTCAGCCTGCATCGTTAAACGCAACGTTAGCTGATATGACACCTATCTGTACGGTCGTCGCATCCGATCAGTTTGAAGCAGTTGCATTCATTGACCAGCGATCCATGAAACAGCTACAGGTGGGGCAGTCGGTCGAGCTGTTGCTGGATGAGTATGCGACGCGACCTCTGCAAGGCACGCTTGCCGAAATTAAAACGGTCAGTTCAAAAGTGGTGCCTCAGGGGTTGCTTCGTCAGTCAGGCGGTTACATTGAAGAAAGCATGAGTGCCGATCAGTCGTCGCCGCGGATTCCGCATTTTCAGCTATCCGTTCAACTGAACGAAGTGCCTGAGGACCTGCCACTGCAAACGGGTATGCGAGGCCAGGCGAAAATCGCTGTCCGCCCCGCCTCCATCTTCCAGCGACTCCGCGAAATGTTCCTCCGAGCAACCAGTTTCCGATGATCTATGTTCAACAAGTGACTCGATTTATCTGTTTTTCAGCTTCCTGATTTCATCCACGAGATCGAAGTCAAATGTTTCTTGAAGCTGGCTGGCGATTTCCTCGCAGTAGTCCCAGTCGATCGATGAGCGATTGCTGGAGACAATCCCTTGAATGTCGCTCAGATCTCGCGGTCGATGGGCCATCAGTTTCATCAATAGCAGATCTTCTGCAGATGCAATTGGAATCGTACTTCCTTCGACAGCAACGGCTCTATCTACGACCATTTTTTCGAATCCTGATGCTCCAACAGCAAGGTCGATTCGAATCTGATTCACGCAATCCTGTATTGGCAGAATATAGTGTTGCCGAACAATTGAATCAGCGTCATCAACAAAAGGTCGAAATACCGAAGTGTCCAGCGAAGCCAGCAGCTCAATTGCTTTCTCAATGTCGCAATCAACGACGATGTCAATATCTTCCGTAACTCGAACACGCCCTCGGACTGACGCAGCCAAACCGCCGATCAGCGCGGCTTTCAAACGATGTGTCGCAAATAGGGCGCCCAAACGTTCCAGCGATTCTTCAAAACGCCGATTCAAGGATTCACTCGCTGAATTCGTTGGTAAGTTTTGATCAACCTTGTTCGAAGCTTGATTTTCTCGTCTTTGTCGGAGAGCGTACGTTGATGCTCCGCTTTTCCATCTCGTAACGAAATCACAAGATTATAAAGATCGCAGTAGCGAGCAAACTTCTCTTCGGGTGTCAGAGAGTTCGCGAACGCAACGGCATCTGAATTGATCGAAGCGTGATAGGCTTCCCAATTTTGTTGGGGCGTGAATGACATAACAAGATTTTACTTACCTTGATCCGACACACAACAGAAACAGTAAACGGATCCTTGTGGCTTGTGGAATTTATCGACGATCATGCGGCAACTTTTCTATTTTTGTTTTGCAGGTCGGCGCCAGCCACCGACTCCTCGGATTTTGCAGCCATGACTTGGCTTTTTAAAGGTATTTTGTCGCGTACGACCACAGCGTCCCAAGAAGCGGAAGCTGACTCTATCCAA
>CAYXWX010000052.1:0-31437 GCA_964468915.1 uncultured Pirellulaceae bacterium | reverse complement strand
CGAACTCCCCGCACAAAACGTAAAAGGGAAAGCCGAGCCGGTTGAGATTTTTACGCTGGAAGACATTAAGGCTTGAAGGCATGTTTGCCAGCGATTCCAAGGATTAAATCGATACACAGCATGAGTTTTTCAGGTATTTCCAGCGAAGACAACGCCGTGATCAAGGAACTTGGAAAGTTGCTGATGCGTGAGATCCCCTGTCGAAAGGTTTTTGATCCGGACCCATTTGCTGAGTGCCACTATTCATGCAACGGTGGGCGTATTACTCATCTGAATTTAAGTGGCGGCGATTACAAAAAGAGAAATGGAAAGGCTTGGAAACTACAAGTGGTTCCCGAATCGATTGGAAACCTGAACAAGCTTGAGGTTCTTGTCCTTTACCAAAACTATATCACGACGTTGCCGGATTCATTTGAAAATCTCAAGTTGCTTAGTTCTCTTGATTTAAGCGTTAACCGAATCCAGACTTTGCCTCATGTACTAGGGCGGATGAAATCGCTGAAAACATTGGTCCTGTTTTCTGGTCTTCTCGAAAGTTTGCCCCAATGGCTTTCTGAACTGGCCTCACTCGAGTCACTGGAGTTAGGATGCAACAAACTAAAGCCTCTTCCGAAAGCGGTAGCTGACCTTTCGAATCTTAAATTTTTAGGTCTTTCGGGAATGCACCTCACCAGTCTGCCTAAAAGCTTCGGTAAACTGGTGGCGATTGAACAACTGGATTTAAGCTGCAACGACATGATTCGGCTACCGAACGTGCTTCAATCTTTGACTTCTCTGAAGTCTCTCGATCTTCACCACAACAAGCTCAGGGCGCTCCCCGATTGGTTCGGGACTTTCAAGCAACTCGAATGCGCAGACTTCGCCTACTGTCGGCTGAAGGAGCTTCCGGACAGCGTGTACGATTTGCAGCAACTGAAGCGATTGGATCTTCGCGACAACAAACTCAAGCGACTCCCTGATCGATTTGGTGCTCTGCCGTCCATTTGCGAACTGGTTCTGTCGATGAACAAACTTGCTTCGTTGCCGGAAGGTTTTGGAAACCTCGAAACGCTTGTTGACTGCGATCTTTACGAGAATCGTCTCGAAACCTTGCCCGAATCAGTTGGAGGATTGGTGAATTTGAGGCGGCTCAATCTGCCTCAAAATCAGTTGCAAGACCTGCCAAGGTCAATTGGAAAACTGAAGAACTTGAAAGAGTTGAATGTCAGTGCAAACCGTTTAGCTTGTATTCCGGTCGAGGTCGCAGACTTGCATTCTGTGGAAACACTTGATCTCGGTGACAATCGCTTCACGAGTTTGCCAGATGAGATTGTTAAAATGCCAAACCTTACGAGATTGAGTGCTTGGAACAGAACTTTGACAAAAGAAGCAGCTGAACGAATTATTGCTAGTGCGCCATCCGAACTTGATTTAGATCTAGAGCCGTAACTCGATCTCCTGAGTGAACACATTTGTCCCAACTGTGCGAGATCACATCCGGTTGAGATTTTTACGACGGAGTGAATCATGAAGCCTATCGCGTTTCGCTTTAATGATGAGCGATATCGAGACGATCCGTGGTCGGTTTATACCGAGTTCCGTGAACTTGGAACCATCATCCCCATCAAGCTTCCGTTTATCGGGCGGACGTGGGCGGCCACGACCTACGAGTCCGTCAATCGAGTGTTCAAGGACGACGAGGCGTTCGCTCGTGATCCCGTCACGGCCGGTCGGAAAACCTTTGGCTATATCCAGCACCTCCTGCCTCGCGTTTTCAATTCGTTGACAAATAACATGCTCGGGAAAGATGGCATTGATCATCGGCGGATGCGGGCAGTGGTCGATCAGGCTTTTGCTCGACGCAATATTGATGGCATGTCGGATCGAATCGGTCAGCTGGCGGCCGAACAAATGAGTGTCGTTCAGGCAATCATCCAGCGCGATGGTCGAGTTGACTTGAATGAGCATTTTTCGCGACCGTTTCCTTTGACGGTGATCTGCGAACTGCTGGGCATGCCATTGGAAGATCGAGACCAGTTCAAAGACTGGTTCAAGCCGATGTCAAACAGCATCAGCTTTTTGACGTTCTTCAAGCTGGGACGCAACTTGAAAAAGATGACCGCGTACTTGAAGGATCAGTTTGAATCCGTTCGAAAAGAGCCTCGTGAAGGCCTCATAACGGAATTGGTTCGCGAGGAGTACGATGGCCAGAAGCTGACGGAAACGGAACTTCTTGCGATGGTGTTTCTACTGTTCGTGGCGGGACACGAAACCACCGTTCATTTGATCAACAACTGTGTTTTGACATTCATGCAGCATCCGGAATCGAAACGGCAATTGGCCGAAGATTGGAAAAAGGTCGACAGCGCCATTGAAGAGGTGCTGCGATATTGTTCGCCCTTGCAGCTGGGAAAACCACGTTTCGTGACTCAGGACATGGACTTTTTCGGGCAGGGGTTGAAGCGAGGCGAGATGATCACGCCGTTGATCGCGAGTGCAAACTACGATCCCGCAAAGTTTGAATGCCCACGCGACTTTCAAATCGATCGACAACCAAACCATCACATGTCGTTCGGAAGCGGTCCTCATACTTGCCTTGGGATGAAGTTGGCTCGTTCCGAAGTGCTGCACGGCTTGCAAGAGTTGTATGCTCGCTTCCCAGATCTGAAGCCTGCATTCGACATTTTGCATCCTGACTGGTCCAACCGCCCGGGGACTCGTGGCGTGAAGACGCTGATGGTGTCCGATTAGCTGGCCTGCGCCTGTTTCGAGTCTGTTGTGCGGTATTTTGCGGGCCAACGGCCAAGCAGTTTTCCTAGCCCAGTCCGAAGGGCTGGGTTTTTAATTGAGATCCTCAGTAGAGCCAACGGCCTGACCGTTCGACAACTGCCGGTCCGTTGGACCTTCTTTAATAACCCGATTTACTCACCAGGGCCTGCAGCCCTGGCTAGGAAAACGCGCGGGCCGTTGGCCCTGAATCGTTGAAACCGATGTCAACAAACATGCTCATTCCCATTTAACCAACTGCCGAGATTGACTTGAAGTCTTTCGCCAATGAACGGTACAGCTGTTGGAACACTGGAAACACTTCATCGTATCGCTTGCGATTCTTTGCGATGACGGGCGTTTTACTGGTCTCCTTGATCGTTGCGTTGCAAGCCTGAGTCACACTTCGATACTCGCCTGCCCCTACGGCGGCCAACAATGCCACACCAAAGGCAGGTCCCTGCTCTGCATTGATCGTGACGGCAGGTTTTCCGAAGACGTCAGCCTGGATCTGTCGCCAAAGATCGCTTTTGGAACCGCCACCTGAAACGCGAACCTGCCGAACGGGGACGTCCAAGTCCTGAATGATTTCCAAACTGTCTCGCATGGCAAACGTAACGCCTTCCATGATGGCTCGGACCATGTGCCCTCGAGTATGTTTCAACGTCAGGCCGACAAAACAACCCCGAGCATCCGGATCTGCGTGCGGCGTTCGCTCACCCGCCATGTAAGGCAAAAAGAACAAGCCCTCGCAGCCCGGAGGAACTTCGGCCGCTTCCTTGTTTAGCGTCTCATAAACTTTTCCCTTGCTCACCTTGTCCAGTTCACCGCATAGAGTATCCACAAACCAACCCAGTGCTCCGCCAGCCGTCAGAGTGACGCCCATCATGTGCCATTTGTCGCGAACCGCGTGACAAAACGTGTGGAGGCGACCATCGGGATCGACCTGAACTTCGTCACTGTGAACGAACATGATGCCGCTGGTGCCAACCGACGTTGAAAGAACTCCCTTTTTGACCACGCCGGTTCCAATTCCATTGGCCGCGCAATCCCCGGCACCTCCAACAACAACGCAGTCTGTGGTCAGCCCGAGTGTTTTTGCGGCTTCGGTTGTCAGCGAACCGGTAACGTCTTCGGATTCGTGACAGGTTGGAAACAGTTCAGGATCAAGGTCAAGCTTTTTCAGCAGTGGCTTGCACCAGTCCCGTTTCTTCACGTCCAACAAGAGTGTGCCACTGGCATCGCTGACATCCGTCGCGTACTCGCCTGTCAGACGATGTCGGACATCATCTTTTGGTAACAGAATCTTCTTAGTCCGAGCAAAATTCCTGGGCTCTTTGTTTCGCAACCACAAGATCTTTGGAGCGGTGAATCCGGTCATGGCCGGATTGGCGACCATCTTGATCAATCGCTTCCGACCTCCAGCCAGCTTTTCGATCTCAGTACATTCGTCAGACGTACGTTGGTCATTCCATAGCAAGGCCGGCCGAATCACTTTGTCATTTTTGTCCAGAAAGACGCTGCCGTGCATCTGACCGGAAAGACCAATCGCTTTCACGTCGGCAGGTTTGACCTTCGTTTTTTTGACAACCGACTTGATCGTCTTGACCGTCGCGTTCCACCAGCACTCAGGATCCTGCTCGCTCCACAAAGGCTTGGGATGTGACGAACCGTAGCTCTCGGTCGCCTCCGCAAGGATCGAGCCGTCCGCGTCAATTAGTAGTGTTTTGGTACCAGAAGTTCCAATGTCAACGCCAAGAAAATAGCTCATGATGTTTCGTTAATGATTCCAAGTTTGAAAGAACAACAACTGTTTTTACAATCATCGATTCTATCATCCAACCGCTCGGTCGCGAATCGGTTCGAGGCTCTGTACGGTAAACGGGCAAAATCCTAAAATCTGGACATGGACTACTCCCACGCGAAATTTTATTCGTCTCGCGCGTTGAATTGCTTGCTTTTGAGCATCATTCTTTTGCTGCTGGCTGGATGCCAACCGGGTTCCTCAGAGCCAGATTCGCCTGAAGAGGACGTTGTGATTGAGGTCACGCCACCGGACCCTCTGACGCTGCTGATTATCGACGCGCCTGAACTCGGATCTCAGATCAAACGACAATGGCGTGCCAGACGCGATGGTGAACTAACGGTTCTGAACCAAACGACAGCAAAATGGACTGAAGCAGATTATCAAATCGACGCGGACGTCGTGCTTTATCCACCGGGAATGATGGCGGAGCTGGTAAACAAATCACGCCTGTTGTCCGTGCCGGATGATGTCTGGAATTCAGATGAACTTGGACGTCGCGATCTTCTGAAACGAGTCAGGCGGACCTTAATTGAATTTGACAATCAGATTTGGGCAGTGCCGCTGGCGAATCCTCAGTGGATGTTGCTGTATCGGTCTGATTTGCTTGAACAGTTAAAAATTGTTGTTCCGCAAACATGGCCAGAGTGGGTGGAAGCGGTCAAGGCGATTCGCACAGCGGACTTGCCAGTCGCCGTAGAAGAACGAACCGTTCTACCACTGGCTGAAAACTGGGCAGCTCATACCTTTCTGCTTCGATGTGCGTCGACCATCCGTCAACGCGGGAAATTGTCGACCGTTTTCGATCGATCCAATATGAAACCGCTGATCGACCGCGAGCCTTTCGTCGAAGCCCTGGACGAACTACAGGAGCTTTTCAGTGAACAGGAACAAACGATCACCCCCGCTCAGGCCTGGACGAAACTGCTCCAGAGCAAAAGCGTCATGACGATCGCCTGGCCCATGAATCTGCTGGATGAGACTCCGATTGACAACGATGTTGCCGAATCGATTTCTGTTGCACCCGTTCCCGGTTCGAGCAAATGGTTTGACCTTCAATCAGAAGAGTGGTCGAACCGTGATTCGCCCCAAGAACAACGTTCGGTTGACTATTTGGGGTTTGGTGGCCTTGTTGGTTCAGTGTCGAGTGAAACGCGGCATGCCTCATCGGCATTTGAATTCCTTCAGTGGTTGTGCAGCAGATCAATCAGCTCAGATGTACTCGGCGGAAGCCAGCAAAGCGGCCCATTTCGACGCAGCCAGCTGAAATCGATCTCTCGTTGGGCAGGGTCTCAGCTGTCTCCATCCGCAACCGAATCGATGGCCAATACGATTCAAGCGGCACACAGCAATCCCGTCGCTCTGTTGTTTCCGCGTGTGCCCGGCTATGACGACTACATTCGGTCGCTCGATCGGCAGGTGCGAGAGTGTCTGGCGAAAAATTCATCCGCCAGACAAGCGTTAAGATCGGCAGCAGAAGAATGGGAAGCGATCACAGATCGAATCGGGCGAACGGAGCAAACCGCGAACCTTCGGCGGTCGAACGGGCTCTGATCTGAACCGTAAACTATTACGGTCATCGGACTGATACCGCCAAGTTGGCCATCCTTGCGATTGTTTGAACCGTTTTCCACGGCTTTTGCTCTATTCGCAGGCGTTTGGCTGGTCTATTCTTTGTGCAAGAAATTCCCGCCCAAAATCCCGGTACGTTGCATGTCTGCACGAGCGTATCTTCAGGGCCGGTCAAGAGCTGACTCATACCGCGTTCAGGCAATCGTCCATCGCGAGTGATTTCAGCCAAGCGTCTCTCGCAAACTGATCAGGTGTTTTCAGCGTTTGCACGAGACTCATTGTGCACGTGAAAATTTTTCTGACAGGTGATACGAATGTCGAATGACGTTTCGCGAGACGATAGCGCTCGCAATGATGGCTCAACAATTGTTGACGGCTCAACAAGTTTTGACGGCTCAACAAACGTTGAACGTACAACCCAGGTTGAAATTTCTGAAGTTCAGGTCGTGACGTCATCCGAAACGGATACCTCACGCCAAAATGTTCCGGTCGAGATCATCGACTCTTCCTGCTCGACGACTGACAGTTCAGCCGAGCCAAACGTCGTTGCGGTCGACGTACAGGTCGAAACTCCCGAGCCAACAGAACAGCCGGCCGCCGAAGATGCGACAATCATCGCTGGCGAGTCGAAACAACAATCAGAACCTGACCAGCAGCGCGACTCCGTTACCAACGCAGCCGAATCTGAAACGGCCGAAGCGGACGATCAATCATTCGAAGAGCTGAACCCGTTTGAAGAAATGGGGCTTTCGCCAGCCGTTTTGGAATCGATCAGCAAATCGGGATACGAAACGCCATCTGAAATTCAAGCGGAAACCATTCCAATTGTTCTGGCGAACCTTGATCTGATCGGTCAAGCTGAAACAGGCTCCGGAAAAACCGCCGCGTTCGCGCTCCCGTTGCTATCCAAAATCGACATGGATGCGCGGCAGCCGCAAATTCTGGTGCTGGCTCCAACCCGAGAACTTGCTCTTCAAGTCACGGCCTCGTTCGACAAGTATGCGGCACGGATCAAGGGCTTCCGTTCGGTTTGCATCTACGGCGGTCAGAGCTATGAGGCTCAGATTCGTTCGCTGCAGCGGGGCGTTCAAGTCGTTGTGGGAACGCCGGGACGTGTGATGGATCACATCCGCCGCGAGACACTGGACTTGAGTGCATTGAAGACGTTCGTGCTGGACGAAGCCGATGAAATGCTGCGAATGGGATTCGTCGATGACATCGAGTGGATTCTGGAACACATTCCACGCGAGCGACAGACGGTGATGTTTTCCGCCACGATGCCGGATGACATTCGTCGCATCGCAAAGCAACATTTGAGAAACCCCAAGCACATTACCATTGAAAGCAAGACCGCAACGGCGGACTCGATCAATCAACAGTTGATGTTTGTCCACCCTCGTGATAAAGCGGAAACGCTTGATCGTTTGCTGCAAACAGAGGAACCGGACGGCGTTCTTGTTTTCACAAAGACACGAACAACGACGATCGTCGTCAGCGAGTTCTTGACTCAGCGCGGCTATCGTGTGTCGGCCTTGAATGGCGACATGCAACAAAGCCAACGTGAGCGAACGGTCAATCAACTGAAGTCCGGTCGTATTGATGTCGTCGTCGCGACCGACGTGGCGGCCCGCGGCCTGGACGTCGATCGAATCAGCCACGTGATTAACTACGATTTCCCACACGACACCGAGGCGTACGTACACCGAATTGGTCGAACGGGTCGAGCTGGACGCGAAGGCAACGCGATTCTCTTTGTCGAACCCAAAGAAAAAGGAAAGCTTTCGCGTCTTCAGCGAGCAACGAACCAACGAATTGCTCAATTGCGAGAAAAATCGCTTGACGAGATCAATGATTTACGCGTTGAAAAGTTCTTGCAGAAGATCACGGACGCCGCCAAGCATCCCGACGTTGCCATGTTTAGCAAGATTCTGGCTCGCTACCAGAAGCAGACTGAATTGCCGGCAGAAGAAGTAGCCGCGGCACTTGCTGTGATGGCTCAAGGCAAAACACCATTGATCATGAAAGAGCTCAAGCAAAGTCGTTCGCCTCGTGACGATTCGCGAGGGCGAGGACGTGACCGAGGGCCTCGTCGTGACAACTCAGAAATGACCACGTACCGAGTTGAAGTCGGCAAGTCGCATGGCGTCGGTGCAGGGAATCTTGTTGGCGCGATCACCAATGAGGCCAATCTCTCCAGCGGTGATATCGGGCGGATCAAGTTGTTTGATGATTTCAGCCTTGTGGATCTGCCGAACGATCTGCCTTCAGAAACCGTCAGCCACCTGGAAAATGTCTACGTCGCAAATCGGACCTTGCAGATCAAGGAGGACCGAGGTGGTGGAGGCCGACGCTTTGATCGCAAGCCCAGCTACCGAAAGAAAAACAACGGCAGCACTCGATTTGGAAAACGATTTGAAAAGAAATCAGGGCCATCGAATCGAGCGAACTCGGGCGACCGATCGAGGGGTGGCTTTAAAGGGAAGCCGCGGTCAAACAGCTCTTCGTCATCCGAACGTTCAAGTTTTGGTAGTGAAGACAAGTCATACCGTAGCGGCAGCAAATCGTCACCGGCAGGCAGGTCGAAGTTCTCAGGTGCCAAGGCGAAGCGGGCTTCCAAGCGTAAGGGCGGCCCATCCTCAGAAGCCCCGGCGAAGAAGTACATCAAGATCCGTTCGGCGAAGTAGTTTGACCGCGTGGTGATCTGCGAAACCGCAATCCTAACCCGAAACGTGAGTGAGGGATCAAAAGAGTTATTCCCTCGCTGACGCATCGGGTTGCGATCGCGTTTGCAAGGCTTGTAGTAAAGCGTTCAGCCTTTCGTTAAATTTGTGTGCCGCATTCACGCGTCCGTATAAACTTATCGATTCGTCGATTCATGGCACCCATCATTTCTCTTGTCGCGACCTTGGTCGTTTCCTTGCTGGTCACACGGATCGGCGCAGTGGCGTTTCAGCTGACGGGCTTGTCGCGTGAAGTCGCTCGGTTCCAGGCTCGATCGGCATTCACGGGCGTCGGCTTCACGACCAATGAAGCGGAAAAGATCGTCAACCATCCCGTTCGCCGAAAGATCGCCGGCTTGCTTATGCTGGCGGGGAATCTGGGTATCGCGTTTGTGATTGCCAGCTTAATCGCCGCCGTTTCTATCACAGAAGAAGGCGGCCGTTTAATCCAGTTCTTTCTTTTGCTCGCAGGCTTGGGCGTGTTGTACATTATCGGAACCCGAACATGGGTCGACCAGACGATCAGCTACATCATCGAGTGGGCGTTGCTCAAATGGACAACTCTGGACGTTCGCGACTACGTCTCGCTGTTGCATCTGGCGGACGGGTACGTCGTGCTTGAGTTGGTGGTCAAAGAGTCGGATTGGATTTCCAACCGCTCGCTTTCAGAGGCAAGGCTGTCTGCTGAGGGAGTGCTGGTGCTTGGGCTGCACCGAGCCGGTGGCAAGTACATTGGTAGCCCAAACGGTGAAACGATGGTCAAAACGGGCGACACGCTGTCTTTGTACGGTCCGATTGATCGCCTGGAGGAGCTTGATCTTCGCCAGAAAGGTTACGATGGCGATCGTGCTCACCGGATTGCCGTGGCAACTCAGTCTGAGCAGTTAAAGGATCAAAATAACGAAGAAGAAGAGCGGAGAACTGATGCGAACAGTCAGGAGGCGACTTCGAATGGTTGACAGAGGCAGGATCCATGAATGAGCTGATCCAGAAATTTTTTACGTCTGAAACCTATGCCGTGGCGGGGGCTTCGACCAAACCGGAGAAATACGGCAACATGGTCTTTCAGAAACTGCTTGATTCCGGGCGAACGGTTTATCCGCTGAATCCCGCTGCCAATCAAGTTGCGGGCCGCAAAGCTTACCCGTCGATAGAAGAACTTCCTGACATTCCTGATGCAGTTTCGATCGTCACCCCGCCTCCAGTTACGCGGAAGGTTGTCGCGAGCGCAATTGAAGCCGGTATCAAACATATCTGGATGCAACCCGGCGCCGAAGACGCGCAAGCCAGTGAGTCAGCACGCGAGGCGGGACTGAACGTGATCGACGACGGCAGCTGCATTCTGGTCGCGTTGGCATTGAACCAATCGGGATAGGTTACCTGTTCACGAAGGTCGCCATACGGCGTTACTCCGTCGGCTGGTGACCAAAGCTACTCATCTGATCGAATGCATCCTTCCGCCGCGAAGCAACGGCAGTTAGTGCATGTTGCACTTAACTGTAGCGTCTGCGGCGCTGAAAAACCGAGGGAAAAGTATCGAAAAGCCGCTAGACTTAAACGAAAAGCGCTCTAGTAGCGCCGAGTTTCAAACTTGGGGGAAGCTCGACTCGGTTAAGTGGCAGTCGCGGAGCGTTGCAGATTTTGCAGTACGCAAGTTTTGCCTGCGAGCCGTCGGATGCCTTCTCGCGAACAGACTCAACCTACAGCTCGAACTGGAACGTCCTTCCTATCCAGCGGCAGAGACGTTGGCCGACAGTTTGTGAGCCAACGCGGATTTTCGCAACACCTGTACTTCCAGCCACAATTTTCTGATCCGGATTGTCCAGCGGAACACTCACCAGATAAGTTGTACTATCCGGTACTTCGTTGCCATCGCCATCAACTCGAGTCAACAAGTCGCCGCCGTGTCGGCTGGATAGCTGTCTGGGCACGGCAAGCATTTTCGTCGGAGAAATGGTCTGGGTCAGCGAGTTGTGCAACACTGCCGGCAATTGATGGACGAGCAATTCGACGGTTTGATCCGGTTGGACAAACTCTATTTCCGATTGGTCAATCGCGAGAATTGCTTCCATTTGGGAAGGATCGGTAACGATTTTTCCTATCAACGTTTGACGATCCACCCAGGCACCAAGATTCCGAGGCTCCAACGGAGTCCCGTTCCAGCGTCCGAGTTTACCCGATTCCGGATTCTCGTCGGGAAGCTCCGGCGGCGACAAAAGAAAACCGTCCGTCGGTGCCCGGACAATCAGGCGATCGAGGTCTTCCGCCCGCTTGAACATACTTGCGACGGCATTGTTATAAGATGCTTCTGCCTCTTCCAGACTGTCGGCGGCAGACGGATCGGTGGCCGCAGACCACGACACCGTCATGAACTGAGACCTTGCGACATTCACCTGAGTTTCCATCGACGCAAGTTCCCCGATCAGCTCCGGACTTTGCAACGTCACGATTGGCTGGCCCCGAGTCACACGCTCATTGGCGGTTGCGTGAATCTCCACCAGCCGGCCCGGCACCTGCACGAAAACATTTGCCGCATCGCTCGGTTGCACGTAGAAGCTGCAACACACGTGATGCGGAATCGGAATCAAACCGATCGCGAACAACAACGCTGCCGCGACAGCAACGGATGTGGCGAAATTTACCGTCTTCACGGTTCCCATCCTCCCAGGCACAGAAAAGAACTTGAACAAACGAACCAGCGGCATCCCGATCAAGCCGTAGATCGCCGAAAGCGCCAACAGTTGGCCGACGACCTTCAAACCGTATGGCTCGAGAATTCGATAAACAAACCAGAAAATTGAGATCGTGATAATCCATCGATACGCGACCGCCGCCAAACTGTATGTGATGAACAACCACTTTCGTCGAACGGGAAGAAAAGGGTCCGGCCGAGTTTCGATGCCCAGCAACCATCGCCCACAGGTTCTTTGAAGCATCAGCGACGCTTTTGACCGAAGGTTGGGGATTTCCAACAGATCCGACAAGATGTAATAACCGTCGTAACGCAGCAACGGGTTTGCGTTGAACAGCAACGTGGTCACCGACGACACGAAAATGACATTCAGTGCCAGCTGATTGATCAATCCCGGAGCACTGAACCACCAGACAAAAACCGCGATGGCAGCAAGTACCAGTTCCACGTACATTCCCGCAGCGGCAATGAACGCACGTTGCCATTTACTTGGTAACAACCATGAATCACTGACGTTCACATACAAGCACGGCGTCAGTACAAGAAACATGACGCCCATTTCGTGGCACTGGCCGCCAAATCGCTTGCAAGCCAGCCCATGGCCAAATTCGTGGGCCACTTTTGTCAACGCCATCACGATCGCCAGCCAGATCCAGTTGCCAGACGCAAAGAAATTCTCGAATGAAGGCAACTTGTTTTGAAAGGTTTCGAACTGAGTTAAGAGAAGCGCTAACGCGCTGCCTCCAAGCAGAAAGACACACAAGAAGGCTGGCCACGTGAAAAACCATGCCGTCCAGGGGTTCAGACGCGTCAGCAAGGCATCCGGATCAAAACCGCGCAGCCGAAGGGCCAGAACATTGGTGATCGATTGGCGAAACTCCTGGGATCGATTCTTCTCGCCACGCTTTTTAAGCTCAATTCCCTGATCGGCTGAGTTCGAAATCAGCAACGAACTTCGGTAAAGCATCCCGGCAAACTGATAAAGCTCCTGCAGTGTCAACTTTTGCGGGGCATAGTCGAAATCGAACTGGCGTTTGATCTGGTCCGGACTTCGCTTGCCGTCGATCATCAAAAGCAAACGATACTCTTCCTCTTCAAAGCGATAGTACTTCAGACTTAACGGATCTTTCAGAACCCAATAGTCACGACCTTGATAACTTTGCCGAACCGCGGTCACATCAGGCCGCATTTTCAGCCTGAGCGGTCGGCTGGAACTGGACGACGTTGCGTCTGCGTCAGTCTGCTGTAACGACATGGCTCACCACGGCATTTCCATTTGACCGACAACCTCGCGAGCGATTCGATCGATGACCTCCTGCTGAGCGGTTGCCATCGATTGGCCGCCTTCAGGGATAAACGCAACGCTGTGGTCGATCGTGACACTTCGACGAGGCATCAACGGCACACCCGCTCGGTCAACCCAGTCAACCTCCACTCGAAACGCCGTTCGCACTGCCCTGCCCTCGTCGAAACGATTTTCGGTAACCACAGTTTTCTGGTCTCGAATCAGACGGCCACGCAAAAAACTGTTTGCAACTGCAGGGTCGGTAATCGTCAACGGCGTGCTTTGCTCAACTTGCTTGACAACGGCCTCAGTCAAACGTTGACCAAGGAACTTTCGATTGGATTCTGATTCAAACATTGGCACGTGAACGGTCCGAATGTCATTTCGAAACAGATACTGGTTCCCGAGGTTGTACCGTGCACACCCGATGGCCGATAGCAACACAACAACGCACGAAATAATGCCAGAACAATTGATCAAGTGAGCCGCAGCTTTCTTACGCCACAATAACCGTTCGTCCAGCGCACGGCTCCCTGTGGCGTTACTCGATTTTCCGGTTTGTTGGATATCGTGCGTCAAGCACATCACTTTCAAAAATTAACGCAGCACTCGGTTATCGCGCGATGCAATGATCGGCTTGGCAGGCTCATTATCGGGAAACAGATCCACCAACCATTTGGCATGCTGATCGGGCACGGGAGGCTTGTTTGACACATCCGCAATGCGATCGGACACGCTTCGTCCGTATTGCGTATCAGAATAGTTCTCCGCCACACGTTCGTATTCCAGCTTCGCGGCCCGATTCTGCCCTCGTTTAGCGTAGTAGTCGCCCATCGAGTAATCACGCTCTGCAAGTTGATTGCGAATCTTCGTCGCCTGTTGTTCCAGATAACCAAGTTGCTCCTGAGATTCCTTGGGGAAGCGACGAACGATTCGATCGAGTAACTCGTCGGCCGCCTTCAACGGTGTCGCGTCATAACTGGCTCCCTGGTAGCCCTCGAGGTGCGCCTGCAACTCAAGCATGTGTGCGTTGAACTGGTGCCGACTGTTGGGGTAATTGTTTCGAATATCTTGAAACGCGTCCGCCGCTTCATAATGGTTTCTGTCCCTCAAAAAAGATTGCCCGAGCGCCATGGTCGCATCATCGGCGTACATTCCGGTCGGGTCATCGACACGAATCCGATGCAGAATCCTTCTCGCTTCGGCAGCCATTCCGGTTTTCGGACGCTGCGGATCGTTGAGTGAGATTTTTGATGCGGAATCACCCAGCTCCAGCCAGTACTGCGCGATCGCAAGTCGTTTCTGTTCGGCCAGATCCAGAAATCGTGTCCCCGGATACTTTACGACCAATTTTTCGAATGCACGATTGGATTGCACGTAGCGATTGGCAAAGAAGTACGCCTCCCCTTCAAGGTACAGGGATTCTTCTTCAATGGGCGTATCCGGTGAATTTGCGCTGGCAATTCGAAACTTGTTGGCCGCATCGGTAAAGCTCGCGATGTGAGCCTCACCATCTGGATCGGCCTGCAGTTGGGCACTGGCAGAATCAAACGTATTCTTTCCTTTGGCAAGCTCCGCCGAAGCAGTCGTCTTGCTCCCTTCGGACAGAAAACGCGTCTTGAGTGTTGTCGCAATCTGGCTTGGGGACAGATCATCAAGCATCAGACGTTCCGAATTCCTCGCTCCCAATGGATCAAGGTATTCCTTGGAAAGGTCGGTTTCTTTCTTTCCCTTTTTCTTCTTGTCCTTCTTCAAACCAAGCACGGATTGCTCGGTTTTCAGACCACGTTCACGAAAGGCCTTGCAGCCAGTCATGGACGAAGTCAACGTGCCGATGACCATTGTCAGGATCAGTGTTCGATTGGTTAAGTGCCACAATCGCATTTCGACTTCCTTGTCGTGACGGAGTGCTTGCTGTCGCCGGATTCTGGCCCGACGAGAACATCATGTTGAATCGTTGTTCTTCAAATACGGAAACAAACGTGACGAATTACCCTTGATTCGCGACGTAATGCCTTGCGCCCAAGTTCAGAAACTTCTGCATCCGCGGTGGATACCCAATCAAATGAGTCATGTATGTCCTTACGAGACTTCGAACTTCCCGGATCGGGGTATCGCTTGATGAATCACTGGAAGTTTCATCTTCTGGCGAATCTGGCTGTAACTGGTATACCACTGAATTACCTTCATGCACGGCCATGCATCCCGATTCGTTTTCTTTCAATTGTTTCAGCTGTTGTTTTTGTATTCCCCAGGTTCGATTCAGTAAAAACGTGTAACCACTGGCGCTCAAGCTCACTACATTCCTTTTACCGGCCCTGCACTTCGAGCACAGTATCCCACCCGAGTTCATCCCGAAGCTGACCCGGCTATGCGCTGTTTTTTCTTTGCCACAACCGACACACTGCGTGAGCATTGGCAGGTGCCCAAGACAATGCAGAGACGCCAACTCAAAGTCAAGAATCATGTTGTCGAGTATTTCGGTCTCACCGCTTTCTGTCGTATCAGGGGTATCGATTGCTTCAATGGTCTCAATTGCCAGATCGAACAGATCCGGGTGAGGATCCGCATCATCGGTCAATAAGTTGAGCAATTCGCCCACGTAGTAACCGGCGTACAATCGGTTGAGACTGAAAGAACCTGCACGAAACCGCCTTTCAAGCCTTGCCTCTGTCAGCAAATCCATTGCTCCAGAAGATTTCTTGAGGAACACTATTCGACAGACCGCCAGCACGTCAAGAGCAGCCTCAAAGGGACTTTTGGGACGCCGGGCCCCCTTGGCCATGGCTGTCACTTTCCCATATTCACGAGTCATCATGGTCACAATACAGCTTGTTTCGCTGAATTCGACGACTCGAAGGATAATAGCAGTCGTTTTTTCAAGGCTCATTGTCGGGCTTAGATTCCATAAGGCGAGCGGCGGAAGGGAATCTGCCATTCGATGGATGTGAATCCAGGAGTTTCCAGTTGATTCTCAGACAAGCTCTGCCTCGCCTCCACCTGACGCAGATCGCTTCCGATCGAAAACCTGACGTTCGCCTAACCCGGATATTTCGTAGGCCGGCAGCAAGGTCTCGAAAACACTGCCGTAACTTTGCAAACCAGAAAGTTACCAAAACAGTCTGTCGTTCTCGACGGCAACAAATCCTAGACCGAAGCTCCGGCAGGGCAATGGTTTGCGTGTCAGGGCCTACATCTCAGATGAAATATCCGGGCCAATACAAGCCGCTGTCATACCGGACCACAGTTGCTCCTTTAACCTCCTGACGATAGCGACCCAAAGGTAGCAGGCTGAGCCTTCTGTTGAGATACGAAAAAAGCTCTCAACTTGATGGATGAGAGCTTTTAAGATCGATACTATCTGTTTCAGGCTGTTAAGCTCGGCGTCGACGTGCCACCAAGCCGATGCAACCCAAGCCAATCAGGCTGAGCGAACCCGGCTCAGGAATGGCAGGTACGGTCGTGATTTTCACAACTTTCTTGTCGATGAAGGCGAAGTTGTCGACACCCTCGGCGGCGACGGTCAGCAATTGGTTGTCGATGACCAAAACAGCCTCATCCGTTGCTGGGAAAACAAACGAAGCAGCAAACTCCCAATCACCCTGTCCCGGTCCAACCTGCTGGAACGACGCAGAGTCTGTGAAGATCCCATCTTCTGTCACGACTGAACCAACAAGGTCAACTCGAGCCGCAGCGTCGCCAAGAACGTTGTACGCACCGAACTCATCAATCGTAATTCCAGAAAACAGAGATCCATCATTCGATGTGACTCGCATGCTCAACCGACCGTCCTTGAATTCCAAATCCCGGTCTGTCGAAAGCGAATTGAAGTTCGCCGGAGGAGCGAACAAAGCCATGTCACCAACAGCCACTCCCGGTCCAAAGAACAATGCGGAGATGGGATCTGTCGATACATCAAGTTCGACGATATTTGTGAAGTCAATCGTGTCGCCGTTGATGTCGGGATGCGTGCCGCCAAGCGACTGAGCTTGGACGAGCGAAGTTGCCGAAGCGGTCAGAAACGCGACGGTCAAAATCAGAGTGTTTCGAAGTAAGTGTTTCATCGATGCTGATTCCAGAAGACGTTGTGGAGAAAAAAGGCTTGGTCTTGCTTCTTACGGGGATAAGGAGGAATGGCAACAAACGACTTGCTTATTGCCAGACCGAACGTATTAGAACACGGCTGGGCAGAACAATCAACACAATTGACAAAAGTGTTACAAAATAAATTACCCAAACACTAAATTACCTTTAAAATCCCCCAAGGCTGCAAGCTCCGCCCTTAAGGTTGTCAAGTGCCGAGAATCAAGCGTCGAAAAGATTAGTTTGACGGTGTTATGGCTGCAGAACAGGGGCTTCGATCTATCCCGGCTTGCCCGTGGCCCGCCAAATCGGAGCCCCACTCGCTCGCCCTCTGCTGCGACCCGAGAGAAATTCGCAGAGCAAATGGAATGGCAACACTTGACCAACAAATACTGAAAAACGGAGCCGATTTACCGACTCCGTTGCGTGAATTTCAGCTTTTAAGAATGTTTGCCGGACTCAAGAACTGGTCGCCAATCACGAGAAGACAAGGCGCACAGAATCTCAACCGATCAATCAATTCGGTGAGTCGAAATCGCTTCGCTTTCTTCCGAAAGGATTTTTGTAATCGCCGAAAGACGGTAGATGTCCTGAACTCCAGTTGCAACGAAGCGAACGTAACCTGAGCGATCAACGAACACCGTCGTCGGCAACAACTGCTTGCCCGGCAGCTGGTCTGTCACTGAGTTGTCTCCCAATCCGACAGGAAAATTCAGTGCCAGCTCTTCTTTCACTTCAACCACGGCGTCGCGAGCACTTGCCGGATCTTCAGGGTTATCCATTGCGACGCCAATGACCTGAACTCCCTCGCACTCGAACTCACTAGCCAATTCAACAAAGTGCGGAAGCGCTTCACGACATGGAGGGCACCAGGTCGCCCACAGATCGATCACCACTACCTGCCCCGGAAAATCGTCGAGAGTCAGTCGACCTTGATTCAATCGGCTGACGTTCATGCGGAAAGGAAACCGCTTGAATTCCTGCAGCGCTTTTCGACTCCACGCCTCGGTCTGAGAAATGTAGCTGTCTTCTGCGTCTCGAGTGATCTTTTTCAATCGCCCCTGATCTTCAAGACTGCCAAGATGCTCGTTTTCCAACACTTCTGCAAACCCGACAAATCCAAGATCAAATGCTTCGTCCAGACAACGAAACGCTTCTTCAGGCTGATCTTTGATGGCGTACGCAATCGCTTGATGAAAGACAGGTGCCGAAAGACTGGCCAACGACTCTTTGGGGTACATCGGATTGTCTTTGAGCTTTTTCGCGATCGAGCCTTCCTCAATCATCAAGCTGCTAGCAACTTTTTCGCTGCGAGGCATCAACGTTTCGGCGAGCCGTCCAGTCGCGACCATCGTGTGGTAAGCGATCTCGGGGTCGTGGGCACCCATGGCAACTTTCGCCGCCTTGACTTCATTAATCTCCTGAATCGCCTCGTTAAGAATCTTCACATCGTGACTCTTGTCTTTCTGATCAGCGATGGTCACGAGCGTATTCACGTAATTGACCGAAACAAAACGATCTGGCTTGGCAAACTCCCGCGCTTCTTTCGCGATTCGGAATGCTTTTTCGGTCTGACCATTCTCGGCCAGCTCAACCGCTTGAGAAAATTGCTCAGTCGAATCAACTTCGCCGGGAGAGTGTGACGTGTGGACCGTTGAATCATCGACGGCCACCGCAAGGCACGCATCGGCAGGACGATCGAACGTTGACGCCAAAAGGAGAGACAGCAGCAAACCAGCAGAAAACTTGTGCGTACGCATCTTGAGTTCCTGTCAGGGGAATCGGAGCTGAAAACAAGTTCGCGCTGAATCTGTCCTGGTGCAGGATCCGTCCGACATGTCTCGGAAGCATCTGGCCATCGGAGTCGACTTGTTTCGGTCGACGACAATCAGCTGAACTTTGACGATTAAACGGGCACAACCTTACACTTTTGCCAGCACATGAGAACCCTTCAAATCACCGTTTCGGTCGGGTCAGCTACCCGGCCCGACTTGCCAGTCCAACCTAATGCAGAGAACGCTTACTTCGACGCCACCCAATGGATGAGTATCCTTCATTAACGCTAATTCGGGCCGTTTTCCTGCGAATTCGCGCAATTTTCTTTCCAAAGAAGACGGCCAATCAATAGTCGGTCAAACTTGAATTGACCTGGGAGGTGGGCCGTAACACGCAAACCATTGCCCCGCTGGAACTTCGCTCTCGGATTTGTTGCCGTCCAGAACGACAGACTGTTTTGGACAACTTTCTGGTTTGCAAGGTTACGGCAGTGTTTTTGAGGCCTTTCTGACGGCCTGCGAAATATCCGGGCCAGAAAGCTGGATTAACACGCTCGCTGCACGTTATTGTTCCCAGCAAACGTCAGCGGCCACCGCATCGTCTGATTTCGTGATTTTCAATCTGTTCAGATATGCAATTGCGGCCTGAAGACCTCGCTCCGGCAGAGCCCCCTCGGTATCCCACCGTGTCATGCCGAACCATTGTTCGACTTGATCGCGTTGCAGGCCGTATCGCTCAGCAATCGTTTCCACCGCGTTGGAACAGCTCATCAGTTGGCGGCACTGACGATTGATCACCGCCAGCATTTTGGAAACCGCTTCTGTTTCGCTTTCAAGCACGTCTTCCCGAACGCAGATGACAAACGCCGGCCACGGAGTTTCTCGCACACCCAACCGTCGAAACTCTCCGTTGCTTACGAAGGGAGAAGTCGTGAATCGTTCCCAGAAAAAGACATCAGCAGAACCTTCAGCCAGAGCCGTGCGTGCGCCTTCGAGATTTCTGACCACAACAAAATTCATGTCGTCTGTCGACCAACCTCGCTCGGCGGCGTCCACGATCGCCATCAAGTGAGATCCGGAACCGAACCGGCTGATTGCGATTCGCTTGCCTTCAATCTGTTCAATGCGATCAAGAGCCGAATCCCCCGCCACGTGAATCCCCCAAACCAAGGGAGACTGAACATACGTTTTTACGATTCGGGAAGGGTTACCATTGAGGATGTCGGCGACACAGCCTTCGGTCAGCACCACAGCAACATCCAATTCAGAAGCACGCAGCGCTTGGGTCATCGCTCCGGTGCCGCCGGGATAATCGACGTAGTTCACTTCCAGGCCAGCTGCTGAAAATGCCCCGCTCTCGATCCCCATGTGCCACGGCAGATTGAAGTGCTCAGGGACTCCTCCTACGGTCAAACTGACAGGATTCTGCATCACTGAAACCTAATTCAAATACGCGCCCGAGTTGGCATCAAGGAAAAGCCGAGTGACATGAAAGAAGATCGGTGCCGCAAAACAAACGGAATCGATACGGTCGAGTACTCCGGCATGCCCGGTTACCAGTGTGCCGTAATCGTTCAGCCCCCGATCTCGCTTGATCGCCGACATCGTCATGCTGCCCGACGAGGCCATCGCACTGATAATCAGCGCCATAAATCCTGCGCCGTACCACGTAAACGGGGTCACGGGAAACAGCAACTGAATCAACAGTCCGACTAACGCCGTACAACAGGCCGAACCAATCAACCCCTCCCACGTCTTGGTCGAGTTCACCGTCGCAGCAATCACGTGACGGCCGAAAAGCCGATCCCACACGAAATGAAGCATGTCGCTGACCTGCACGATCACAATAAAAAAGAACAGTAATCCGGCAGGCTTTCCCTTCCATGGCACATAATTCGAAGTCTGATAGTCATACGTCACAAGGTCCAGGTTCAATAACGCCGCCGCATGACTGAGCGCGTAAACACAGATCAACAGACCAAACTGAATTTTGGCTGATCGTTCCAGAAAGCGTTTATGGTCACTCGTGAATGCAATGCGTGCCGGAATAAACAGCATCGCGTAAACGGGAATCACAATGGTGAACAGTTGATACTTGTCCATCGCGACCAACACATATTGCGCAGGTGTGAAACCGAGAAACACCCAGAACAACGTCCGATGGTCACCGCGTCGAGTGGGCGTCATCGTGATGAATTCCCGCAACGCCCAGAACGAGACCAATCCGAACAAGACAACGGTCACCACCTTGTTCGTCAACAGAGCCAGCACCAGCATCAGGCTGATTGTCAGCCATGACGACACGCGTTTGTTGAACGTCCTGACAATCGCAGGGTCAAAATGCGATTCGGGTTTTCGCTTGAGCCACTGCCCGATAAACAACAGGATCACCAACGAGATCATCACGACCAGAACCAGCGCGATCGTGCCGGTATCATTCAGCAGATCAGAGCCGAATATCGCAAGGAAAGGGCTGGTAAAAGCAGTCACAGAACTCAAGCGCAGAAGTGGTGAATGGGCTCAAAGGAAACAACGCAGACCGATTAAACACGCACACGGTGTTCAAACAAGAACTTACCCCACGTTATCACAGTCCGCTTTCAGACGCAGTACCGCTTGTCGAGCTCGTTCCAAAAACTCGTCCTTTTTCTCACCACTTTCCAACCAGATCGGTGCTCCAATCGAGATACAGCTGAGCAACGGAACCGGCAGAAACTCCCCCTTGGGCATCACTCGATTCAAGTTGTCGATATACACGGGCATCAGTTCCAGATCAGGGCGTTTTTTCGCCAGATAGAACAAACCGCTCTTGAACTCGCCCAACTCGCCCGACAAATTCCGTCCTCCTTCGGGGAAAACGATCAGCGAGTACTCAAAACCGATCTCACGAATCATGATGTCGATCGGCGTATTGCGAACCTTGACCTTTTTCCGATCGATCAACAACGCGTTGAACATGGACGCCAGATATCGACGAACCGGGCCGCCGTTCCAATAGTCCGCCGCGGCGACCGGTCGGGTCACCGCACGAATGTTCTTGGGCAGCGATGTCCATAGCACGATCGAATCCAGATGGCTGGTGTGATTGGCAAAGTAGACCCGCTGGACCGTATCAGGCTCGCAGTCCACCCAGCGCACGGTCGCACCGCTCAGGACTTTCGCCAGCGCAGCGAGAAATGGGACGGTGATCTGCTTCATGATTCGAACGAGTTGCCTTGTCGTTGGGACAGCAACCGGATTGTATCAGGCTGCAGAACTCGAAGGAATCGGCGTTCGGGCTACGATCGTTTTCACGTTGTCATTGAGAGAATAGCGAGCGTCAGCCAACGGATGAGGTTGGCGAGCTGGCAGTGTTGGCTATTGCCGACCCCAAAACCTTCAAGGCTCGCCCCCGAGTGCGATCCTGCTTGTTCGCGTAGATCGCCTCCACGAGTTGCATATAACCGTTGGTCATACTGGCCAGCGAACCGTTGGCAATCACGTGTTGCCGTCCGGCCGAGCCCATCTGCTGTTGCAGTTGTGAACTTTCGATCACACGCAACCATCGATCTGCCGTCGCATCGACATTACCAGCCTCGACCAGAAATCCGGTTTCGCCTTCCAGTACGGATTCATGAATGGAACCAACATCCGGAGCCACCACCGGTCGCTCGCACGACATCGCCTCCAGAATCGAAACCGGGCTGGCTTCGTTGTGCGAGGTCAAACTGAACACGTCAACCATCGAAAGCACACCGGGAATGTCATCCACGGATCCCAGCAAATGAAAATTGGATTGAATCTGATGTTCTGCGATTTTACTTTCGATCAACTCTCGCTCAGGTCCCTCGCCCGCGATGACAAAATGACTGTCCGGACGCGACTGCAGAACTTTTGCTGCGGCTTCGACAAACTGCGAATGATTTTTTTCCGATCGCAATGCGGCCACGATTCCGACCACGGGTGCCTCGGCTGGAATATCATACCTTGATCGCCAATTGGATCGTGCAGCAACACAAAATTGAAATCGATTGGTATCGATCCCATTGGGAATCATGAAAACTTTTGATTTCGGGAATCGCTCCTGCTCGACCTGATATCTCGCGTGATCCCTGGCGACCGCGATGAATCCGTCGGTGATCCCGGTCAGCATTCGGTTCAAACGACCGACGCCATCGGGCCACCCGGTCGAATGCAATGCGGACAAAATCACGGGCACCCCCGCGCGTCGTGCCGCAAGCCGGCCCCAGAACATCTTGTCTCCAGCGCCAACGGTAATCACCGCGTCAACTTTTTCCGTTTGGAACAGCCGGGCGAGCCGTCCCACAACCGCGACATCAAATTTATGACTGATCAGGTGGTCAAACACAGGAATCTCGGCAGCCAGCGCCTCTCCCAGCACGCCTTTTTCTTTCATGCAGCCCAGCAGAGGCTCCACGCGGTTACGGTCCATGCGCCGGACCATGTTGACCAGCAACGTTTCCGCGCCACCAACGGGCATACTTGTGATCAGGAACATCACTCGAAGCGGTTGATCCGTTTCGCAAGGCACAGTTTGTACTTGATTCATGACTGATTCACCCGAGAAGATTCTGAGACCTGAGCCGAAATGTCAATGGCAGGAAGCGTGGGAATGATCTGCTCGTTTGAGTTGGCCAGCTTCAGCGCGACACGCAGCTGTTCCAACATGCGGTTGTCAGACGGATCGATGGCGTAGTCGTAACGCTGGACGTTGCCGACGCGAGGATCAAACGTCAACGCGTTAGTCAAGCGAGCGAAAACCGGGTCGCCGTGAATGCGTTGAAGATGAAACGCGTCTCCGCCAATTTCATTCCATCCGCCGTAAGCACTGCAAACCCCCAGGAATCCACACTCTTTGAGCAAGTGAAAGACCACTGGATGCAAATCGGTTGGCTGACCAAACGGAAACGCGAAGTAGCGAATCGAACGACCGATCACCGCTTCCATCTCCTTCGTCGCCGTAATCACCTCGTCAACCAGACGATGAGTATCTTGAATGCTGCCAACGTGTGGATGCGTTCGGGTGTGGGCTCCAATTTCAATGCCGGCATTGGCGTAAGCTCGAAGCGAATCGGCATCGTCAGTCAAAAGTGGTTCGTTGCGTAGCACATCGTGCTCGAATGGCTTTTGGTTGAGCGTATGATCCGTTGTCACAAAATAAGTGGCCGGAATGTTGTTCTCAACCAGAAATGGAATCGCAAACTCACCGTTCTCACGATAGCCATCGTCGAATGTCACCGACACGGTTGGGCGATCGTTTCGCCCGCTTTTGATTCGGTTCTGACACTCCTCAAGATCCACGATGTCAAAATTCGCCTGCAGCCATTTCATCTGCTTTTCGAACTTCGACCTCGTCATGGTCCAGCCGTTCAGTTTTTCGTCACTGACACGATGATAGAACAAGACGAAGACCGGCAGTTGCCCTCGACTTTTCATGGATCGCACCGAAACGCCACGAATAGGCTTGGTGATCGTTCGGTAAAGATCGATCGCGTCGTATTTCCATTTGGACATGATTGTTGCGTCAAACTTGTTGGGGTCAGCGAATCAGCTAACAGATCGCACATATTGGTGGCCTATGTAGTGTGCGTTACTAATACCGCAAAGCCGCATGTTTGCATTGGAACAACAAATTGACCGCCCTGGTCAGCCGATCAAACCGTCACATCCGGCAGAATCGGGCTCGCTTACCACGAAACCAAATTCGCAAGCGGCTACCGATCATTTCAGTCGGCGAATCGACCTAGATTTCAGGAAACGACCTGAGGAACCGCAATTGCTCTGATGCGATTGTGATTTGACCGGGTTTCTACGCTGACTGAACGCCGAAAATTCAATGAAAAACACCAAGACACTGTTCGGTATCGACATTGATGCCGTGAGAATGCCCGAAGCCGTTGAAACATTACGCAAGTGGGTCGAATCCGATTTACCTGACGCAGGCTGTCGCTTCGTTGTGACGCCCAATGTGGATCACGCGGTGCTACTCCAGGAAAATCCAGAGCTTCGATCTGCTTACGACGATGCGTCCATGATTCTGGCTGACGGCCATCCGATCGTGTGGGCCTCTCGATTGCTTCGCCAGCCTCTTCCCGAACGAGTTCCCGGGTCAGAGTTGGTCCCCAAACTGTTCGATTCATTCCAGGAATCAGGGGAACTGCGTGTCTTTCTGTTGGGAGCCGCCGACGGTGTCGGGTTGCAAGCGGCAGAGAACATGAGACAGAAGTGGCCGGCAGTCAAAACGGTAGGCGTTTACAGTCCACCACTCGGATTCGAAAAAGACGACGCCGAGAACAAGAAAATTCTGAACCTGATCGAACAAGCCCAACCCGATATCGTGGTTCTCGGGTTAGGTGCGCCGAAGCAGGAACTTTGGATCCACCAGCATCATCGTGAATTGAAAGCGAAAGCCGCGCTTTGTGTTGGAGCAACCATTGATTTTCTTGCTGGCGAGAAAAAACGGGCTCCGGTCTGGATGCAGCGAGCCGGAATCGAATGGTTGCATCGGATGTGCAGTGAGCCCAAACGGCTGGTGAGACGCTATGCGAAAGACGCGTGGATCTTCCCGCAGTTGGTGCTACGCCAAATGTCGGGCTGGGACCGAGCGGGCGGTCGCCTTTGATCCCTAGCCGATTACGGTCGCGATCCTGTCCTCATCCAACTGTAATTCGCTGTCGGGCTTGGCATACGCTCGCTTAACGTAGGCAAACCCGATCCATTGGTCGAACTCTGGCGACCACGCGAGCGACGTGATGCGACCGACGATTTTGTCGTCCGCCGCCAGTTCACGGCCAACTTCAGGTTGATCTTTGCCAAATTTTACTCGCACCAGCAACTGGTTGACTCGACCTAATGCATCCAGCCGAGCCACTGTTTCCTGCCCCAGGTAGCAACCCTTGTTGAACGAGATCGCTTTGTCGTCTCGCTGTAATTCCTGCGGCAGATTGGACTCGTCAGCCTCCGAGCCTGACCACGGCGTGCCTTGCTCGATCCGAATCGAGTTCATCGCAGCGGGTGATGCAACAGTAACGCACAACACATCCAAACCACGTAAAAACTCATCAACCGTTTCTTTTCTTTCTGCCAGCAAACAACCGAAACCGGCAATTTCGATGGTGGCCGCTCGCACCGAATCACCCAAGCCATCGGGAAAGAAGCACTCGTTGGGCAATCGATCGCGAATTCCGACGGCTCCTGCGGCATTCTCGCTGGGACCAAAAAACAACTCAACTGCATCCGTCAAATCAGCCAGCTGCACATCTTCCCGGATGATATAACGATCAAGATGTTCGATCAGAGGTTTCGCGTGGGACCTGTCCGCTCCGATCATCCAGATCGCATCGACAAAGGCCAACAGATGCACGAACGCAATCGTCTTGCCTTTTCCGTTTAAAACAAACGCCTCGCAGCAACGCCCCGCCGGCAGTTTCTTGATGTCAGCGGTGCAGAAATTGTGCAGAAACGCATGACGATCCTGACCTGCAACTTCGATTGCGAAATGCGAATCCAACGGAGCGATTTTGGTGCCCGCAAGAAGTTCTTCGTAGTCCGCTGTCAGTGCTTCATTCCACATCGGAGTTCACCTGAACGGTCTGAGGAGTGGACAGCTGGCAGCCGTGAGCGTCGTGGATGATAACGCAATGCTCCCGATTCGCCGTCAATCTTTGAAGTTCTTCAATCGATTCAATCACGCTCAACCCCAGTTCTTCAATCTTTCCGCGTGCGACTCGCGAGCGCAGATAAACGGGATGATCTTTCAGAACCGAGGCAAGGTGTTGCATGGAACTGGAAAGTGAATCGGGAATCGTTTCCTCGAACCTCGCGGCACAAGCCTTGCGGATATCCTTGTCAGGAGTACTTGAGATTTCAGACCAGACTACGATCGGCGCGTTGTCGTCCACAAGCTGACTCCCAAACTCAACCGCAGCCACAAAATTCTGCCACGATTGATCGTGAGCCCGGGACTCGATCGTCAAAATGGCGGCGTCAAAATTCGTTTCGCATTCGATGGCCCACAATTTGGCCGATTGCTGGATCGCCTCGGTCGTTGCCGCTTGCCTGACACCTGAAACGAAACTGGCAATGTACTCGCCCGGTCCGGCAATCGCTTGAATTATGAAGAACGCGCCCAGCGAATCGTTAGCAAGTTCCATTTCCACATGGCAATCGGCAAGCGAACTTTCGCCATGGTCAGAAGTAAACCGCGCGATTGCGGCTGATGAGCCGAACGTCGGGTAAATACAATTTTGGAAGCGAGCGTTCGAATCAATGCTGGGTCCGCCCAATGGAATCACGACATCCGCATCCACAAGCACGCGATTGACGTGCATGGGTTCCGCAGCTTCGTTCGCACACAAGTACGACAGGCCTGCCGAGTTCTCTGGGTCATGGACCTGACAGTTGATCGAGTGAAATTCTCGCTGCAATGGAAAAATCGGCGGAGGCTGGGCAGGTTGCTCGGCATCCTCAGAGAGCGTGGATTGAAACTCATTCGCGTCGATTCCGAACGGTTCCGTCAACGCTCCCGGTAAAACGACAGTGATATCAACGGGTTCGATGTTCAGGCCAAGCAGGTAACTGAGCAGAGCATTTAGTACTTCGGTGGGTCGAGGTAAATCATGCTGCACCGCAATCGCGATCGTATCTCCCTTGAAAACGGCATCCTTCAGCGGAGGATAGTCGATCGGATGATCGAGCGATTCCGCGAGTGCCGCAGACAGATCGCTCCCACCTGAGCCGACGGCTCGTTGAGGCCGGCTAAACCGGCGTTCATCAAGCGAAGAGAATGTTTCTGAATTGAGTGTATCGGGCATTGGTCAGAGCGATTGATTCGCAACAAAAATGAGATTCAGCGTGTCGGTATGTTCGAACGAACAAACTTGAGTTTACGCAAATGCGATTGTTCTGTCTAATTGCGTAGCCTTTTATTTCTGGTGGGCACAATCATCATTCCTCTTTTCGCTTTTTGAGCTTTTGGTCCCCGAGTCTGACAGTAGCGTCATCTTGTTGCAGCCGAACCATTTCATTGTCGCAGTTTTTACACTGCTGGTTTCTTTCGCGATCACTTGCGGATGCCGCCCCGAAGATCCGACTCAACCAGATTCGGCCGACCGATCCGGAAGCGAACAAAGGGACGCGGCAGACGGTGTCACGGCAGATCAGATTCTGGCTATGACGAAAGCCATTTATGAAAATGCAGAAAATTACTACGACGACGGCAAGCTACTGCTGAGCTATCGCAAAGATGGCCTGCTGACCGAAGAACCGCAGCGTTGGTCGACGTCATGGACGGCCGATGGCAAAGTGGCCCTTGAAATTTTCGGCGCTCAGTTGAAAGGTGACGGCCAGCGGCTCAGTTGCTACGTGTACGATATCGACACGGCCAATCTTGACGGCCAGCGGATGGTTGTGCCCTACGCGGCAAACGGTCAGCCACCGATCGAGGAAGTTTTTGGTGACTCGATCGCGAGCGTTTTTCTGGGTGGTTATTCCGAGCTGCCACTGAACGAAACAGATCCGTTGCTACGAGGCAAACTGGTCCCCGCGCCGGTGAACCTGTTGACGGGCCAACTTCATTGCCCGTGGCTACATGCCCCCGTTGGATTACTGGAACGGCTGCCTGACCAAACATTGGGGAAGCACGATTGCTACGTGGTTCGTTCGTCCGCTGCAGGTATGGGATGCGATTTGTGGATCGAAAAGTCTTCGAGCTTGCTGATCCAGATGAGCCTTCCACTGAAGCTGCTGGATCCGCAAGTGATGGCCGCCCCGAACATCACCGACCTCAAAATGCTGGCTCGTTTTGAAAACGCCGCGATCAACTCGACTATCGATCCGCAAACATTCGAACTGCAAGATCGAAAAAACGCCACTCCGGTGCGAAGATTTATCAGGTTGCCCGAAGCGTTGCCCGCAGAATCGATCGGGCAGGTCGTCGAGCGATTTCGATTGATGCAACCGGACGGGAAATTGGTCGACCACCTGCATTTCGACGGAAAGCCAACAGTGTTGTTGTGGCTGGGTGGAGAAAATTCGTACACCGCGATTGGTGAATTGAATAAACTGGCGACTCGCCAGCCCTCCAATCATTATCAGTGCAATTATGGAGTCATCTATTCAGATACGGAGCTGACCGGAACCACCGCTCAGCCTCATTTGGTGCGCCCGGAGTTGACGGCCGCGATGGCCAGTTCAGACATTCCGATGTTTTATGATCCGGGCCTGGCAGCCAGCATCGAATTCGCGATACGGGATATTCCTTCGGTCATTCTGATGGATGGCGGCTCACGAGTTCAGTTCGCGACCTTGATTGATGCCCCGCAATGGTCGCAGGCTCTTGCTTCGGCCATGATTCGAGTCTCATTGAAACAAGATGTGGCAACCGAAATGCTGAACCATTACAGAGAGCACATGGCCGGGTACCAAGCGGAACTGACGCTGCTGGACGCTTCCAGTTTGATGCCAAAACACCTGTTGAGCGAACCAACTTCCAAAGCCGACCTCGATCGGGCGAGCGCTTCCGAACTTCCCAGGCGTTCGAATCCGCCGTTGGTGAGCGCGAAACGCCTATGGACCAGCGAGCAATTTCAACAGCCCGGAAATGTTTCCTGCCTGAGCACCGACCGCCCCACGATTATGGTTTTCGATGGCGCCCGAACCGTTGTTCAGCTGAACACGATCGGAGAAGTGGTTGCTCGAAACGAGCTGGATTTACCCGACGGCATTGGTGTGAACCGTCTGCGAATTCGTGGCGACGACCCCATCCGAGCCGTGTTCAGTCAAATGGGTGAGCGGGTGTTCTTGTTTGACGATACGTGGCAACCCGTCGGAGTAATTCCAAACAAGGATGTCCCGATGAAAGGTCCCTTCACGGATGTTCAAGTTGAAGGGATAAGTGACGAACCTTTGGGGCTGAACATCGCCTCGAAAAACTCGGGGCTGAGTTGGGTGTCAATCAAGGATGGGCGTTTTTTTGCTGGGCAAAAATCCAAAGCCGCCGTCGAGTCTTTAGCAACAGGATCAGATGACCGGCATGCAGAAACATATTTTATTGCTGACCAGGCGTTGTACTCGACGGCGGGTTCATTAAGTCGGCCATTTTTGAAAGTCGATCTGCCGTTTCGCTTCAATACGGTTGAGAGCGTCCTCGGTGGAGAACAACGGTTTTATGTTGCCTCGGGGTTCGATGACCAGCAAGGCTGGATTCTTGCCGCGTTTGGCCCCTTGGCGGTCGAGCCCGTCTGGACGCAAAACATCGGATCCCAGTTTTTTGAAACGCTGATCGAGCCTGTCTCAACTTTGGAAACCAGGTCGTCAAGACTACGAGAAACGGACGCCTGCATCGCCGTCGCTTGCCGACAAAACAAAGTGCACTTGTTCAACCGCCAGGGGAAGTGGCTGACCGATATCGCATTGAACGATGCGCCACGTGGTATCGGCTTGATCGCGTTCGATTCAAACGTTCACGTTGTTATTTCTCTGGACAATCGGGTCGAATGCTGGGCGCTGGAGTAGTCGACCATCACAACTGCGGATAGTAAACTGTCGGTTTCCGTAAACCAACCCACATCGATCACGCAGTCCATGAGCCAGAAAGAATTCCAGATCGTTGTCCTTGGAGGCGACGGCATCGGCCCCGAAGTCACTCAACAGGCGACTCGGTTACTCAAAGAGATTGAGCCCCACTTATCTGACGTTTCGTTTCGACTGGATGAACATTCGGTTGGCGTGGGCGAATACCTTCGCAGTGGCCAAGGGCTGCCAGATACGACTTTCGAGGCCTGTCAGCAGAGTGATGCGATTCTGCTGGGAGCGATGGGTTTGCCCAATGTCCGCTATCCAAACGGAACCGAAATTGCTCCACAGATTGAATTGCGAGAACGTCTGGAATTGTTTGGCGGCGTGCGGCCGATTCGGTTGTTTCATCAAAACGATACGCCCTTGAAAGAGTACGGTCCGGGCGGATTTGATTTTGTACTGGTCCGTGAAAGCACCGAAGGGCTGTTCAGTGGACGCGGCGGCAAGACTGACAAGGAAGCGGGCGAAGCAACCAATGTCATGAAAATTACTCGACGCGGCGCAGAGCGCGTCAGTCGGTTGGCGTTCGAGTTGGCGCGAAAAAGAAACGGCAAGAAAAAGGTCACGTTGATCGACAAAGCGAACGTGCTTTCGGCTTTGTTTTATTTTCGCGAGGTCTTTGATGAGGTCGCGGCCGAATTTCCAGATATCGAAGCCGAGCACATGTACGTCGATGCCAGCGCACTGTTCATGGTACGAAACCCGGATCGCTTTGATGTGATGGTGACCGAGAACATGTTCGGTGACATCCTGTCGGATCTTGCGGCGGGCCTTGTTGGCGGAATGGGCATGGCCCCCTCAGGCGATATCGGTTCGCAAGCCGCTGTGTTTCAACCCTCGCACGGATCGGCTCCGGATATCGCCGGCAAAGGAATCGCTAACCCAATCGCGATGATACTCTCCACCGTCATGATGCTCGACTGGTTGGACCATCCGCAAACGAAACAGGCGGCTCGCTGGTTGGACGCTGCCATTGCAGCTGTGCTCTCGGATCCGGAAAATCGCACGCCCGACATGGGCGGAAAAATGTCTACCGAACAATTGACCGATTTGATTTCGGCTGCTCTTAAGGAGAAATTTAAATAGTGCTTTGTTCCAACTGAAGATTAGGGTTGACCGACCGAATCATTATTCCGTGAGCCTCAAAAGCAAAAAATAAAACGAGACCCTCCGCAAGTAACAAC
>CAYXWX010000051.1:3416-31479 GCA_964468915.1 uncultured Pirellulaceae bacterium | reverse complement strand
ATGTGACCGTCTTCGCTGACGTCCTCGAATCGAACGCTCACTCGTTTCGACACGCCCGATTCCTGCATGGTGATTCCGTACAAGGTCGTTGCCGCGGTCATTGTCTTCTTGCTGTGAGTCACGATCACGAACTTGGTCCAGCCAAGGAAACTCTTCAGCACGTCAATGAAGCGTCCAATGTTGGCCTCGTCGAACGGAGCATCCACTTCGTCCAGCACACAGAACGGACTGGGACGGAATTGGAAGATCGCCATTAACAAAGACACCGCCGTCAGAGCTTTTTCTCCACCACTCAGCAGCGAGTTATTGAATTCCGGCTTGCCCGGCGGAGTCGCCACAATCTCGACCCCGGCCTCCAATGGATCGACGTCTTCTTCCAGAATGATGTCCGCGTGCCCTCCACCAAACGTCTGCCGGAACAGCTTTTGAAAATTCTGACGGATCGCTTCGAGCGTTTCCACAAACAGTTTCCGGCTGTCGGAATCAATTCGTATGATGATCTTTTCGAGTGTTTCCTTGGACTGAACCAGATCCTGATACTGAGACTCCATCTGAGTGTAACGAACTTCCAGCTCCTCCAACTCGGCCAGCGATTCCAGGTTCACCGACCCGATGTCTGAGATCTGTTTTCGAAGTGTACTGATTTCCTGATCCACTTTGTCGCGTTGTTCAACTTCTTCCTCGGTCAGCTGGACCTCAGTTTCCTCGTTGGCCAAGTCGATGCCATAGTCATCCTGCAGCCGTTCGGCCAGTTGGCTTCGTTGCATGGATAGCTGTTCGATTCGCAGCGTCGCTTGATGAGTCTGATCCTGAGCCGTTCGCAGAGCGTCGCGTTTACTGGCCAGCTCCATCGCCAATTTACGTCGCTCGTCATCGATCGCACCTCGCTCGGTTGTCAGACGCTGAACCTGATCGGCCGTTTCATCCCGTTGATGGTTCAGTTTCGAAATCGATTCGGTAGCCGTTTTGATACTCTGGATCGCTTCCTCCAAAGCGGATGAATCATTCGTTTTCTGCTGCTGCAGCTGAGCGACTGCTTCCTGCTGTTCGGCCAATTCGGTCCGATATTGAGCAACCCGCGAATGTTGATCAGCAAGTTGTTGTTCACGTTTGGCGAGGGTGACCTTGGCCGTTGTCGCAAGCTGTTCAAGCTCCGACCGACGCGACCGGCGAGACTGCACGTTCGATTCATCATCCGACAGCAACTGACTGAGCAGTCCGATTTCCGTTTCCTGAGTCGCCAGTTTCTGTCGATCGGCTGCAAGCTGTTGCGTCAGCCCGCTACATTTCGCCTCAGCATCTGCGAGGCCTGCCTTCGCGTGTTCGATTCGAGTCTGAGTCTCCGAGATCTGATCGCTGGCCGCTTCCGCTTTCAAGGATTGATCCGCCAGTTGCGATGCGAGTTCTGTATTTTCTTCGATCAACCTTTGAACGTTGATTTCCGCCGACTTTGCGTCCTCCTGCAGCCGCTGCGATTGACTCTGAAACTGCTGAATCTGTTCTTCCAGCCGAACCAGTTCCCGATTCAATGCCCTTAGTTCACTGCGCCGAGAGACCAACCCGACCGAAGCCGACTTGGGTCCGACAATCACGGTTCCATCTGATTCAACCACCTCGCCATCGAGGGTTACGAACCGCACCGAATTTCCCTGCTCATGCGTGTTATGCAGGTGCAAGGCGATTCCGAGCGTTTTGACAATCCAGGTCCCGCCCAGCAACTTTCGAATGAACTCAACATACTGTGGCTGCACCTGAACCAGTCGATCCGCACGACCGATGACGCCCGATTCGCCGTTCAAATTTGCATGAGGATCAGCTCCCAGCACTGCGGGGCTGTCAAGTTGAATCAGTCCCAACCGCCCATTCACTTTCATTGACTCATCCGCCAACGAATTAATCAGTCGGTCGCCATCCACGATCACGTATTGCGAAAGTTCACCTAACGCAACGTCGACCAATGCCGCATGCTGGACGTTCACGGCAACGACGTCCGCCACCAGTCCGACAACCTCTGAGAACTGCCCCGCCGAATCCGCCTGAGCCATTTGCAGCAGTTCTCGAGCGCCCGCATTGATCCCTTCGAGGCTTTTCTCAAGCTCCTCGATCACTTCGGCCCGCTGCGTCAGTCCGGCCTGTCGAGTCGTCAGATCAGCCAATTCCTGCTGACACTTTGCCAATTCGGCCCGTTTCTGATCGAACGCCTCCCGCCCCTCGGCCAACGCGGAATCACGTGACTCAGCCTCCGCCTGAAGCCGATTCTTTTCACTCTCGTAGCTCTCGAACGAACTCTGATAATTCGTCAGCGAATTCGACAACTGATCGATCTCGTTCAGATACCGATTTTTCTCGCCGGCGGAAACCTCCAGTTGTGAATCGGCGGTACTGACCGCGCGACCGATCTGAGCGACCAGGTTCATCAGATCCGCATGCTGGCCGCGTCGCGTCTGAGCCTGAGCGGCTGACTCGGTCAGATATTGATCAATCTGTTGTAATTCGCCTTCCAGTTGTTTCAGCTTCTCGGTCGAGTCGTGAAACTCGATTTCAGCAGGCTCGGTTTCCTTCTCGATGTCAGCAATCCGCTTTTCCAGCTCCGACAGCTTTCCTGTCGAACGTTCCATCTGTTCGGCCACCTGCACTGACCGATCGTTCAGGTCCTTTTCCCGTGATTGGTTTAACTTGACCGACGCCTCCGCATCGGAAAGCTGCTCGCGAATGTTCGCAGCGGAATCCTGATGCTCCATCAATCGAGCGGAGATTTCTTCCAGCTGATCGCTGATCTCCTTCAACCGCGAATCCTTCTGGGTAATGTCCTCAGACAATTCGGCGATGCGACCCTGATGTTGTTGGTTTTCAGCGTCAACCTGAGTCAACTTCTCGGTGAACGATCGCCAGTCCTTCATCCCGACGAAGGTTCTCAAGTTCTGAAGGCGGTCCGAGTATTCCTTGTAGCGCGCCGCCTTGGAAGCCTGAGCCTTCACGCTGCGATAACGATTGCCAACCTCGTCCACAATATCGGCCAGACGGATCAGATTCCCATCCACCCGAGCCAATCGTCGCTGAGCCTCAACCTTGTTCGCTTTGAAACGGCTGATCCCGGCCGCTTCTTCAAAAATCGCACGACGTTCTTTGGGACTGGTCTGCAGCAGACGTTCGACTTTCCCCTGTTCGATCAAGCTGTAAGCGTCGGTGCCAACGCCTGTTCCACGAAACAGCGATTTGATGTCCTTCAATCGGCTGGTTTCGTTGTTGATCAGATACTCGGTTTCGCCACTTCGATACACTCGTCTGGAAACGTGAACTTCGTCCTGATCGAATGCAAACCGGCGATCGGTATTGTCCAGAACGATCGTGGCGGTCGCGCTGTTGGCTGGACGCCGGGCGTTGGTGCCGCTGGAGCCCTTGAAGATGACATCCGACATGTCCTTTCCACGCAGGCTTTTGGCACTTTGCTCGCCAAGCACCCATTTGATCGCGTCGACGATGTTCGATTTGCCCGAACCGTTAGGGCCGACAACGACGGTCACTCCCGCCGGAAACTCAAATCGTGTTTTGTCGGCGAAGCTCTTGAAGCCCGCCAGCTCCAGCGCCTTTAGCATGCGAGGGCTTTGGTTTTTCTTGGTAGCGGAAGTCGCGCAGACTTCGCAGTTCAGATTTTCTCAATGATTGGATGTCTGCGCGACATCCACTACTGCTTTGTTCCAACTCGTTTTCAGGGTTGTTACTTGCGGAGGGTCTCGTTTTAATTTTTGCTTTTGAGGCTCACGGAATGATGATTCGGTCGGTCAACCTTAATCTTCAGTTAGAACAAAGCACTACGGCACCCGTTCACCGCTTCTTCTGGAAGGGATTCATTTTACTCCACGCACTCGCTTTGCGAACAGCAGGATCCTTGTGAACTTTGATCGCAGGCTGCTCAATCGACGATTCTTCGGCATCCTGGGTAATCTTTGCGGGCATTGTCGCTCCGGCGTCCGCTGGCTCCCGATCCGCGATGTCCTGAAACAGCGTTGGAGCCGCTTTGGCGATATACTTCTCAGATCGCTCAGGCGGCAACTGATCGCTCGTTTCGCCAGGCACGTACTCGCGATCCGAACGTGGCATTGCGTGGACGACAAGGCGAGAGTTCAGGGATTCGCTCTGCTTGGCGTCTCGGAACATTTTCAGCATTTCCCCGTAGCCAACGCCTTCTTCTGCCAACGCCGCTATCAAATCGACCACTCGTGTCGAACATTTTTTACGACTGTCAGATCCATCTCGCCGGTATCGACTGATTCGAAGCGTATCCGGATTGATCGCTCGCACGGTCAAACCGGAACCGACAAAAAGAAAGTCCCGTGAAACCGTTTGCTCGGTGCCAAACACGGTGATCTCCGCCCGCCTGGCTTTTGAAAAGTGCAGCATCGGGTCAGCATTCGATTCAATTTCATGAAGAAAAAAACTGTCGCCGACCCATTCGCCCGCGATCTCTGAACTCTGCGATGGCTTGGCTCGAAGTGCAAAGAATGCTCCGTATCGAGTTTCCGCGCTTGACACATGCAACAGCTCTTTCAGGGCCTCGTCCGCTGCGCTTGAATCGAGCGTCGCCAACGCCGTCAACGCCAGCGCTCGGAAGGCGGGCTCGTCGCGAGCGGCCAGCTTCAGCACGTCGGCTCCATCCGATTGATCCTGATAGGCCAACGCTTGAGCGGCATGAAAGCGAATTTCCGGATCCTCATGGGTTAACGCTCGCTTGAGCGCCGGTTGTCCGTCGCGGCCCATGGCTTCCAGGCGAAGTGCGGCGACTTCTGCATCCGCGGCAGTGGCCATCATTTCATTCAACGCCTCCATGCGATTGACCCGAGCGTTTGCCGTTTCGGCGTAAGCCAGATTACGCAACACGTGAATGTATCGCCCAACGTTTAATTTGTACTCGTCTGGAACCAACAGATTGATCACTCGATCCGTTTTCGCCTCAGCTGCCCCCAGCCTTCCGTCTCGCGCGATGACGGTAAAGCGTTTATTGATTGCTCGGGCGATTTCGGTTGACGTTTTCGGGTGAATCGTTTCGCCTTTCAACTTCAAACCCATCTCGCGATCCTCGGCCGCGATTCCGCCGCCCGGTATGATTCCGCGAAGCGTCGTCGATTCGTCATCACGAGTTGAAAATGCGCTTTCGGTGATCAAGCGACCTTTGGCAAGACCCTTGACGTGTCCTTGCTTGACTGATCTTCCCAAACGAGCCTGTGGACGCAAGCGACATTGCAACGCGGTTCCACCCTCAAGGCTGGTGGCTTCGGTGTCGCGAAGCGCCTGAATTTCGATATCAAACGGCTCGCCTTTACGAATGCCCGGCGGCAACATGCCTCGGACAAGCACAATCTCGGTGCCCATGTCGGCAACCAGTTTTTTCGCATTCTTGATCTCCGTTCGCGACGCCAGTTCCTTGATCAAGTCTTCGCGTTGTTTGCTGGGAGCCGGGTTGCTGCCCGTTTCATTCAAGCCGGTCACCAGCGTCAAGCCTTCAATCGGAGCGGTAGTCGCGCCCCAGAAATGGCAGGTCTGACCAATGTACGTTTGAGGCTGATCCTTTTGGTCATCAACCTTTGACTTGCTGACCGGCAGCGGCTGGTCGGGACTCTGCGCGCGATTGATGATGTTTTTGCAGCCGCAGTTCAACGCAACGCTGATCAGAAGCAACGCTCCTGTCATCAGCCCGAGATGAGTGCGTCGGCCCCGAAGAAAAATTCGGTCGTCAATCATTGATCTGCCTTCCATGGCGATATTCTTTTTACGCGTGCTCGGTCGAAAGCAATTTTGGTGCTTTCCCGAAGCGAAATCCAACGCTTGACAGTAGAAATGCCGCTCGAACGCGTCAACGTCACGCGATGCCAACAAGAAACGCTAGCATGGGATCCGTTGGCACATACAGGGTTGGGCAGGTTTGCAACCTGCCGTTTGTGGGCTTTGGCAGGTTAAGGACCTCCCCCACATCACCCTCACCTCACCGACAAATAAACAAATCCAAATCGACAAACGTGACTCGAATATGGCCGGCTGGTGCCTACTGATTTCAAACGCCGCGTTTTTTAGCGTAGTCGGGGTGATCGGCCTGCCCAGTCAGTTCGTACAGGAATCGGCTGGGGATCGTGTCACGAGGTTTACCCCACTTCATACGAGTCAGCGACATCGATAGCGTCAGCAACTCTTCGGCTCGTGTGACGCCCACGTAGCACAACCGACGTTCCTCAGGCACGCCTGCTTCGTTGTCTTCCAATGATCGATGATGGGGCAGGATGCCTTCCTCCATGCCAACCAGATAAACTTCGGGAAATTCCAGCCCCTTCGCGCTGTGCATGGTCATCAAAGCGATCGCGTTTTTCTTCAGCTGCTTTTCTTTTTCGTCGCCGGTGTCCTGCTCGCCAAGCAGCAGTTTGTCCAGGAAGGAACTGAGCTTTGGTTTTTTACGAGACTGTTCGTATTCGCCCAACGCATTAACAATCTGTTCGACCGTCGCCCAACGAGCTTCTCGGTCCTCAGGTTCCTGATACAGCCGATCAATTTCGCGTCGATAACCGATTGTCTGAATCAGTGTTCGAGCCATTTCGACCAACGACAGCGACTGAGCCTGCACACGTACGTCTTCGATGTGATAAGCCAGTTCATTCAGTCCGGCGACCGTTTTTGATGTAAGCTTCGGACGCGGCGCAGCTCCGGTGACCAGATCCCACAAGGGAACTTTCTTCTGAATCGAGTGGTTCAGCAATGTCTCGATGGATTTCTTACCAATCCCGCGTGCGGGCGTATTGATGACTCGCAGAATCGAAATCTCATCCGGCGTTTCATCCACCAGCCGAAGGTAAGCCAACAGATCTTTGACTTCTTTCCGATCAAAGAACGACATTCCGCCAACCAGAATGTAGGGCAGCTTGGCCTTACGTAGTTCCGTCTCGAACACACGCGGCTGCTCGTTGGTGCGAAACAGAATCGCAAAGTCACGCGGTTCCCGGCCATGGTCTCGCAGACGATTTTCGATCGAGCGTACAACCTCCTGCGCTTCGACGGTTTCGTTGGGATACTGCTGAATCACGGGCGGCAGCCCATCGCCTCGTGCGGCCTTGAGCACTTTATCGTGTCGCAGGCTGTTGAACTTGATCAGCGTGTTGGCGAAGCGAATGATGCTGCCGGTCGAGCGATAATTGTCCTCAAGGCGAACGACTTTCGCATCGGGCCAGTCCCGGTGGAACGAAAGGATGTGCTCGACCTCCGCTCCACGCCAGCCGTAGATCGATTGGTCGTCATCGCCAACCACGCACAAGTTGCGGTGCTCGGACGCGAGGGCTTTGACGATTCGATACTGGCTCTGATTGGTGTCCTGGTATTCGTCAATTAACAAGTGATCGAACCGGTCGGCTTCTTCGGCTCGGATATCCTCGTGTTCCTGAAACAAGCGTTCGGTCAGTAACAACAGATCATCGAAGTCAACGCACCCCAGAAGCTTTAACTGCCGTTGATATCTTTGATACCCGATCGCGGCCAAGTGCTGGCGATCGGTATCACTATGAGTGATCGCGTCGGCAGGACTCATGGATTTGCATTTCCAATTGCTGATGTGAAACAACAGCTGATTGGGAGCCAGCAACTTGTCGGCCACATTGATTTCGCGGAGGACGGTTCTGGCCAACGCTTCCTGATCGCCCCGGCTGTAGATCGCGAACCGCTGCGGGTAGTCGAGTGCCTCGATTCGCCGCCGCAGGATGTTCACGCACAGCGAGTGGAACGTCGAAATGAACGGCTGAGCACCCTCAAGCTCAGCTTTGGATTTCTTCTTCTGATGCTTCGACTGATACTTCGAGTGCGGGGCAGGGGCCTTTTTGCGAGCCCCAATCATCTTCCCCAGCCGCTCTTTCATCTCGTTGGCAGCTTTGTTGGTGAACGTGACGCCAAGAATTCGATCTCGCGGCACGCCCGTTTCAATCAGTTTCGCGATCCGAAACGTGATCACGCGCGTCTTCCCGGTTCCAGCACCCGCCAAAACCAGCAGCGGTCCGGAAAGGGTATTCACTGCGTCGTGTTGTCCGGGATTGAGTCCGCTCATGAGGAGAAAAGTTATGAATCCGCAAAAATGGACGACTCAAAAGACATCCAAAACGTTCGATTCAGCACTGAAGGCCGAGTCATCGATCGCATTCGAACGCCTGCTGGACAGGTGTGGCAAATGGGCCGTCCGATTTTGCAGACTTGCCGCCCGAGGGCAACGCGGGGTCACCGGACTTTCGCGGACCACCACCGTCTGACGGCTTGCTCCCTGCTGCCAGAAGTCATGATTTACACCGATTTGCCGCCTCGATGTCGCTATTGACCGCCTGTTTCAGCCACCCGTATACTGTCGCGATTAAATTGATGCGAATTACTCGCGTTTTTCGACTGCAGCGGCACAAATTCAGCTGCATAACACCTTCCAACATCAGGTCGAAGGATCGATCCGGAAAATGAATCAGACAATGACCGAAAACCCAGCGAATCAGACCGAGTCCCTCCCGATCGTGAATACGGAACGTTCGGAAAACGATGTTGTGATGGATACGCTGCGACCGTACCTGACGCAGGTTGGTGTTCTGGTAGCGATCGGGTTGCTTGGTCTGATCGCGATCACTCTTTTCATCAATAACCGTCAACAGAGCGTTGCGGAACCCTGGCAGGAGCTGACTTCGGCTCAGTCAGAGTTCGCGATTTCAGGGAACGTTGATCGGCTGACCCAAGTCGCGGCGACTCACCCGGACACCCCAGCCGCCATGTGGGCGCTGCAATCAGCTGGTGACTATCAGCTTCGTCGTGGCATCGACCAGCTGCGAGAAGACCGCACGGCTGGATTCGAGTTGATCGAGAAGTCAAAAGACAGCTTTCAACAGATTCTGGACGCACCAGCCAGTGCCAAGTCATCTGACGTACAACAAGCGTCCGTCTTCTCGATGGCCTACGCAAGTGAGTCGTTGGGCGAATTTGACGAAGCCGCCAGGTACTACACTCAGCTGATCGAAGAAGCTCCAGATTCTCATTTTGCTGACGCCGCGAAACGCGGTGCCGCTCGGTCGACCAATCCCGAGTTCGTTGCCGCCTATAAAAAGTTCAAGGAGTTCGAGGACATTGGTGACGCTCCGGGACCGAACGTTCCCGATCGACCCGATATTGAGTTCCCTGAATTCGAAATTCCGCAGAAAGCGACTGGCGACGACGAGAAATCCGACGACGCGAAAGAGACTGCTGGCGACAACGCTCAGATGGAACAACCCGCAGTGAAACCTGCCGCGGGTGAATCTGAAGACGTCATTGGCTCAGCACCCGAAACAACTGATGCAGCAGTAAGCGATGTGAAAGATACGGTCGCTAAAGAAGCACCGGCCGCTGACAAAGCCGGCGAATGAACGTCTGGCCATCAACCAGAAGACTTGTCAAAACTGCTATTCTGAAGTACCGGGCGAGGCGACGAGTCCATCGTTTACCGAGATACGGTAGCCGGACTCGCGACTTTGTTGACGACGGGTCGCTTGAATTTGGTTTTTTGAAAAACCTGCTATCTTCATGTTTGCGTTCGCCTTGTTGCGGCCGTTCAGGCAATGCACCACCTTACACCATCGAAGGTTTTTGATTTCGTTGGTGCGAGGGCGAACCGATCATTGCCAATTATTCAGCAAGTGAGCCAAGCACTTCTTCGGCAGCAGCGATCGTTTGATCGATGTCGGCTTCCGTATGGGTGGCTGAAATAAACAGGGCTTCAAACTGACTACACGGCATGTAGACGCCTCGTTCGATCAAGCCCCAGAAGTATTTGGAAAATGCTTTGGTGTCGCATTTCTCGGCCGATGACCAACCCGTAACAGGATGGGGATTAAAAAACAGCGTCAGCATGCTGCCGACTCGATTGATCGAGTGTTCAATTCCCGCCTTGGATGCAGCGGCCGCAAGACCGCCCGCCAGGCGATTGCTGATCCGTTCCAGTTTTTCATACGGAGGATCGTCACGCAGGCTTTTCAGCATCGCAATTCCGGCCGCCGTTGCGATCGGGTTCCCGCTGAGCGTTCCCGCTTGAAAGACTTTCCCGGCGGGCAACACGTGTTGCATGATTTCTCGTTTACCGCCGAACGCTCCCAACGGCAATCCGCCTCCAACGATCTTACCCATCGTGGTCAGATCGGGCGTCACGTTGAACAGAGACTGGGCTCCTCCGAACGCGACGCGAAAACCGCACATCACTTCGTCAAAGATCAAAACGCTGCCGTGTTTCTCGGTCAGCGATCGAACGGCTTTCAAAAACTCTTCCGTCGGAGTCACGCAACCCATGTTTCCGCAAACGGGCTCCATGATGACGGCAGCGATCTGATCACCATGTTCTGCAAATGCTGATTCAATTTCTGCAACTTCGTTGTAACCCAAAACCATGGTGTCCTTGCTGGTTCCAGCGGTGACACCGGGCGAGCTTGGAACGCCAAGCGTCGCCGCCGCACTTCCTGCCGCAACAAGTAGACTGTCAACGTGGCCGTGGTAGTTGCCGGAAAACTTGATCACAATGTCTCGTCCCGTGTAGCCACGAGCAACCCGAATGGCGCTCATTGTCGCCTCGGTTCCGCTGTTGACCAGGCGTACCATTTCAACCGAAGGAACGGCATCGATCATCAGTTCAGCAAGTTCATTTTCGGCTACCGTCGGCGCACCAAAACTGGTTCCACATTCGACCGCGGCGTGTACCGCTTCCTTCACCGAATCCAGTTGGTGCCCAAGGATCATCGGCCCCCACGAACCAATGTAATCGATGTACTTGTTGCCATCGATGTCATAAAGGTAGGCGCCTTCGCCACGTTCGAACACGATCGGTTCACCGCCAACCGCTCCAAACGCTCGGGCCGCACTGTTCACGCCTCCCGGCATCAATTCCTTCGCGCGGGCATACTCAATCTGGCTTCGCTCACGGATCATCATTCGTTTTTCGGCAATCAATCAATGAAAATGAAAACCGCCGATGATAACGACTGAGCTGTAACCAGTCAAAACTTACGAGACGTTCGTGCGACAATTCGTCAGACAGGTAGGCCGTCAAAAGCCAAAGGGCTCAGTTGCGGCAATCCAATTCATGACGAAAGAAAGGAAGCTTTGACGCGACTGACGAAACCGCGTCGTTCCTGCTTGTTCCGAACTACGTTAGGCCTGTTTCTTCGGCAACTGTAACCCAACGCCGTGACGAACAGAAGAACTCCGGCGGCAGGCTCGGGAACCGCGACCGATGAAACCGTGAATGAAAACGTCTCACCAAACCCTGCGGACAAGGACGAATTTCCGGGGAACTCAGCAACAATCTCCCAGTCTCCGGCGGCCAACGGCCCGACCGAACCTTGAATCCCAGTGACAGGTAAGAAGATGGTGGGACAAACTCCGGGATGAGCTCCCGTGACGCCGACCTGAATCGAGCGGCCTGGTTCATCGACGAAAATGGTGAAGTCACTTCCCCCGAATTCTACCAGCTGGTCACAGTCGTTGCCGTATGTAAATCCGTCAATTGCCAAATCGAAAAGAATCTCATCGTCTGTCGTCGGCAACGCGGGAAACACCATTGAAACAACCGGCGACGCTCCACCTCTTCCACCAACGGCCTGTGCGTTGCAGACAGCAGCTTGGCTGGCCAACATTGCCAATGAAAAACTCAACATCAAAGCTCTCATCAGTCTCTCCGAGCAGATTCGTGTGCCGTAAGAACTCCAGTGTAAACATGGCTCCAGAAAACTGTCAAATTTTGCTGGTCGCGTAACTCTTGATGTCTTGGGTTAATTCGGGCTGGTTCCGATCAGCGAAGCCAGGCAGACTTTGACGGCAGAAGTGGTCGATCCAGTCAGCGAATACTGGACTTTTGTAATCATTGCAGGGATATAGCTGATCGTGGGCATGAACAAAGTTCGAAGTTAAAAACAGGGATTTGTGCGCCTTGACCCAACGTATTGCCCGTGAATCATTCACCTTCAATCAATCGTACCCATGCGATCTCAGGCGGTCGCCACAAGCAGGTTTTGGCCATGCTCATCGTGGCGATCTTGCTGGGCATGTCTGCGTGCTCACGTTCATGGCATCGCCAGCGAGCCGATTGCGACGCGTACCGATTGATTGGCAGTCGACAAGTCGATTCGCTATGGCGAATTCCGGATCGAACCGTTGAGGCAGAGCCCGAGTCTCGTCTGTCGGATCCAAATTGTGCGGATTGCGGTCCCAAGCCGCTGGACGATGAGGCAGCCGATCGATTCACGCGTTGCCCTGACGCGCGGAACAACGGGAAATACTACGATCGCATCCCAACCGATCCGGTTCTGGATCATCAGCATTGGATCCACCATCTACCTCGCAACGAAAACGGCAAGGTCGTTTTATCCGAACAGACCGTTGTGCAAATCGCATTGCTGCACAGTCGAGACTTTCAAACGCAAGTGGAGAGTCTGTACCTGAGCGGGTTGAATCTTGCCAGCCAACGGTTTGAATTTCAAACGCAGTGGTTTGGCGGTACGGGAACCGGTTTTGACGCATTCAGTGACGCTCCCAACGCGTTGCGAACGCTGGCAACCAGCAACCAAGTGGGCTTTGTGCGAGCCCTCGCAGCCGGCGGTCAGTTTACGACTTCACTGGCAAACTCATTCGTCTGGGAACTTGGCAGCAACCAGTTCAACGCGGCCAACGGCAGCTTGATTGTTGGGCTGACTCAACCGCTTCTGCGTGGTGCGTTTCGCCACGTGCGCTTGAATCAACTGACTCAGGCTGAACGCGGCCTCTTGTACGACGTGCGTGATTTCGCTCGATTCCGCCGCGCGTTTTATCGAGACGTGATATTGGGCTATCTGAACTTGTTGACTCAGATTCAAGCCAAACGCAACCAGGAACGAAACCTTGAAAGTCTGCAAATCAACTTGGATGAGTTCAGCGAGCGTCTTTCTCGGGGTCTGGTTTCTCAAATCGAATACGATCAGGTTTTTCAGAACGTGCAGAACGGTCGTATCGCATTGCTGGGAGCCGAACAATCTCTCGAAAACTCGTTCGACGCGTTCAAATTCCAGCTGGGTTTGCCCGCGTGGGTCGAAATCGAACTGGATGAGAGTCTGCTGGAACCGTTTGAACTTTCGGACCCAAAACTTGAGAAGCTGCAAGCTGACACTCAAGCTTTATACCAGCAACTGACGCAAACGCTTCCGCCCGAGGTGCCAGATCGCGAATTGCTGGTCGAAGTCCACAAAGAGATGATCGCGCTACAACAACGCGCGATTCAGATGCTTCCTGGGATCACCGGTGACGTGGAAGCATGGCAGTCGAAGCTGAATGAACTTGATCCGAGCAACGTCGATGAAGACGATCGATTGGACGTCATTCAACAGAAACGACTGTCCGGACAAGTTGCCAGGCTGGTCCGTTCCATCGAACAAGATCTGCAGAGCGATCTGGAAGTTGCCGAGAAGTGGGACGTTGACGATCCTTCCACCAATCGCAAACTTTCTGATTTGTTCTTTACCGTTGACGACTATCTGGCCGAAGGCCAATCGCAGGATCAGACCACGAAAGAAGGCAACGTCGATCCCGAACAAACGAAGGAAGACGAGAAACCAAAGCAGCTGACCAATGACCAGAAGCTGATTGCGTCGTGGACTCAATTGACTCGGATGCTTGGTCGGCGTCTTCGGGAACGGTTAGCAAACATGTTTGTGGCTCAGACACAGACACGATTGTTTTTCATCGATGTCAAGCGATCCGACATTGAGCAACCGGATGCCGTCGCGTACGCGTTGCAGAATCGTCTGGATCTGAAAAACGTTCGTGCTCAAATGACCGATGCGTTTCGCAATGTAGAGGTCGCGGCTGACGCGCTGCAAAGTGACCTGACTGTTTCCGCATCGGCGACGCTGGGAACCGACAACGACAACGCGTTTCGGTTTGACTCGAATGCGAATCGCTACAACGTAGGTTTGCAATTTGATGGACCTTTGAATCGATTCAACGAAGGCAATGCTTATCGAGCCAGCCAGATTGCGTATCAGGCTTCGCGTCGAGCGGTCATGGCGACTGAGGATGGCATCACCAACCAGATTCGGGCCGACCTGCGAGCGTTGCGAATTAGCCGGCTGAACTTTCAAATCGGTCGGCAACAATTGATTTCATCCATTCGTCAGGTGGACGAAGCTCAAATCCGGCTGCGAACTGCCACCGACGGCACCAGCGACAGTAGCCCAACGCAGGACCTTTTGAACGCATTATCAGGGCTGCTGGCGGCGAAAAACTCGCTGATCTCAAACCGAATCGGTCACGAAATCGCCAGAATCAATCTGTTCGTCGACTTGGAATTGCTATACTTGGACGATCAGGGCACGTGGCTGAATCAAGATTCGGACCCTGCCGTTTACGCCGTCTCCTCGCGTTTCGAGACCGCCTCAACCCCGGAGACGGAGCAGTTTTCCGATTCGATTGACTCTTCCGATGAATTGCCGAATGATTCTGAAACCAGATCTGACTACGATGAAAGTGCTCCTCAACCTGAATTTGAACCTGACACAGGTTCCAGCCAGGACGGGGCTCAACCTGACACTGCTGATGTCGAACTAACACCTCCCGAAACGGGACTGAAGCTTGAACAACCCAAACTTGAAATCGAATCAAGCCCAATCAACGCCGGACGCGAAACCGGTAGCTGATCCCGCACAGGTTCGATCATCAAGTAATCCCTGGCCCCAACGAATCGTCTGGCTTGCCATCGCATTGGCTTTGCTGGGCGGTGTTGCGTACTCGGCAAACGTTCTTTCGGATTCGCTTTCAGTCGATCCTAATTCTGACCTTTTGACGTTCACGGTCAAAAAGAAAACGCTGCGAGACACGGTTGTTGAGCGTGGCGCGTTGGAGAGTCAGGAAACGGTTTTGGGCAAATGCGAAGTCCCAGGGCACCAACACAAGATTGTTTTCATCGTTCCCGAAGGCAGCATCGTCAAGAAGGGCGATGAAGTCGTCAAATTCAGCTCTGAGATCATCGACAAACTGATCGCGGAGAAGAAAGTTCAGGTCAACGAGGCAGAACGCAAACTTGAAACGGCAAAACAGGAAATCAAAGTCAAGCAGAACGAGTCTGACAGTCTCGTATCCGATGCCGAATTCGCACTGACTCAGGCCGAAATCGCTCTGGAGAAATACCGCGACGGAGATTATCAGCAACAGGTCGCCGAACTGGAGCGATCAATCAGCGAAGGCGAAGCGGAACTTGAACGCAGTGTTGATTCGCTGCAAAATTTTCGGGCCTTGGTCAAGAAAGGCATTCGCTCACCCGAACAGCTTCGGAATATCGAGCTTCAAGTACAGAGTCATCGCCACCGCGTCGTTCGTGACCGGCGGCAATTGGAGGTGCTGACCAAGTATACCTACCGAGAGCAAATGACCTTGCTGAAACACAACGTCGACGATGGCAAATTGAAACTCCAGCGAGCCAAAACGACGGCGGAAGCTCAGAAACGTCAAGCGGAAACCGAAGTCAGCCGAGCGGAACGAAATTTGAAACTTCAGCAGGAAGAACTGAAGGAAAAACAGGACGCGAAAGAGAAATGCGTAATTCTGGCTCCGCAGCCAGGCACCGTCGCCTATGCAAACGAGTATTGGTGGTCAGACGATCGCAAAATTCGCGAAGGCGCCGAAGTCCATGAAGGTAAGTCGATTTTCAATCTACCCGATATGTCTCGGATGCAGGTGAAAGTCAGTGTCCACGAATCGGTGGTTAACAAGATCAAGAAAGACCAGAAAGCGTCCATCCGAATCGATGCTTTCCCCGACCACAAGTTCAAGGGCAAGGTCATGACCGTGTCGCAGCTTTCTGATAGCTCGTATTATCGCACCACTCAGAACTACGAAGTGATCGTGCACATTCTTGAGATTCCGGACGGAGTCGACTTGAAGCCGGGCATGACCGCTGAGGTTGAAGTCAAAGTTGGAACGTACAAAGACGTTCTGGCGGTGCCAGTCACCACAGTGACCGAAAACTATGGACAATCTTACGTTTTCAAGAAATTGGGTAACGAGTTTCCAAAGCATCGAATCGAAATCGGTCGCGTGACAAACTCGTTTATCGAAGTCACCGACGGATTATCGACCGGCGATGAACTTGCGATGGATGCTTATCAGCGCGGGCTGCTTGAGTTCGGTGATTCCGAAGGAGAAGAAGCCGACGCTGATGCACCGCCAGCAGAGCCTGCTGGCGGTCCCAATTAGCCGTCGACGCCACCTTACGATGTTCCGGCTGCCGAGTCCCGACCTCCACCTTTGACAATGTTTTCCTCCGCCATTCGTAGCCTGATGATGCACAAATTACGGTCGTTTCTGACCGTGCTTGGGCTGGTGTTTGGAGTCGCCGCGGTGATCATCATGCTGGCAGTCGCCGAAGGCGCTAACCAGGAAGTGCAGGAGCAGATCGCTTCGCTGGGCGTGAAGAACATCATCTGCCGCAGCATCAAGCCAACCGACGCGATGGAAAGAACTTCGTGGGGAGCGTTGGAGTATGGCTTGAAGTACGAGGATATGGATCGAATTCTCGAAACGGTCGACACCGTCGTGGACGCAACTCCTCATCGAGAATTCATGCATGACGCTCGGCATCAAGATCAGAATCTGGACGCGCGAGTCGTCGGCGTTCATCCGAATTATGCGATGGCCAATCGGCTGGAGGTGGCTCAAGGTCGATTCATTCAATCCAGTGATCTGAAACACTTCAACAACATTTGCGTGATCGGTTCCGAGCTTGCGGAAAAACTATTTCGACACCAATCTCCGATCGGGCGAAGTGTTCAAATCGCGAATCGGCACTTCTTTCGCGTCGTCGGCGTCACGCAGTATCGCACACCGTCGGCGGGTGTCGGTTCGAGCCTTTCTGCGGAAGACTTCAACCGCGACATTTATATTCCACTGACCAGTGATCGAGCCCGAATTGGTGAGACGCTCAGACGGGCTCAGCAAGGTTCGTACGTGCAGGAGAAGCTTCAGCTCAGCCAGATCACCGTGCAAGTCGAAAGCGTTGACGACGTGAAGCCGACTGCCAAAGTACTGGAAGGCTTGCTCGCGAAAACTCACAAGCAAACGGACTTTGCGATCGTGATTCCTCTGGATCTGCTCGAGCAAGCCAAGGCGACTCAACGAATCTTCAGCGTCGTGCTTGGCTCGACCGCCGCGATTTCACTGCTGGTTGGCGGAATCGGCATCATGAACATCATGCTGGCCAGCGTCAGCGAACGAACTCGCGAGATCGGCATCCGCCGTGCGCTGGGAGCCCGTCAGAAAGATATTGTGCTGCAGTTTCTGTTTGAAACGGTGGTTCTTTCCGGGATCGGCACCATGATCGGACTGGCGTTAGGACTGGGAGCGCCCGAGTTGGTGTCATGGCTTTCCGGCATGCGTACGGAGGTCACACTTTGGTCGGTCTTGGTCGCCGTACTGGTTTCGTTCAGCGTCGGGATGGTGTTTGGGATCTATCCAGCCCGTGCCGCCGCGAAGCTGGATCCGATCGAAGCACTCAGGCGAGCATAAAAGGTGATGGCGAACAGGAACTAGAAATTCAATCTGTCGATTCGACTTGCCTGTCGGCAGGCGGAACGTCTGGCTCAACGAACGGGTCTTCCAGCGAAAGTTCGCCGTTGGGAAGTTCGTAGTACAGCCGCCCATTGAACTCGTACACGTTCGGCACCCCCATACGACGGCTTTCCTCGATGGCTTCCTGAACAGCAATGCTACCGATTCGAATAAGTTCATCGAGTCGAGCGTAAGCCTCAGATGTCTTGTCAGGATTTTTGTTCATTCACTATCTCCTGGTACATCGCCATAAATTTTTCAAACAATGGTTCGCTGACGATTCGGAAGTCTCCGGCGACTCCCTTCAAAACTGGAATATGCCTGTCGTCGCCATTATACAATAACGACCACTCATCGGCCAAATTTCGATACAAATCCCAGAAATTTCGGATTGCACGAGAAAACCGACGGCGGACATCCTGCTCTGGGACGTGGTGCCCGCCTTTGCGGACTCGCTGTTTGACGCGAGCGACACATGTGTCGGCACGATCGACAAAGACAAACGAAATCGAAATTCGATAACCGGCTCGCTGTGCCTTTTCAATCAAACGGCGGTAGCCGCTTCCCGATAGAGTCGTTTCAACCACGAGGCTGTCACCGGCCAAAATGTGATTATTAATCTGTTCAATGAACTTCCGGCCCGCCGCGACGTTTGCCTTCGCAGGATCTTCGGGAGAAATTTCAAACGCGATCTTGTCAGCTCCAACGTAGACGGCGTTGAATTCGGACGCGTATCTTACTGAAAGTGTCGTCTTACCGGCCCCGTTTGGACCACCGACGACATACATCGTTGGTTGTGACATCGATCTACTCTCGCTGACGACTCAAATAACTGATCAGCAACGCATCAAGACTTCTTCTTCGGTTTGTAGACCTCTGTGGCCGTACCGTAAAAGACTTCGGCGGCATTCATCAAAGTTTCGCCCAGCGTCGGGTGAGCGTGAATGGTCTCGGCGATATCACGGACTTCGCAACCCATTTCGATCGCCAGAGTCGCCTCGGCAATCATCTCGCCCGCACCTGATCCGACGATGCCGCAACCAAGAACTCGTTCGGTTTCGGGATCGACAATCCACTTGGTCATTCCGTTGGTGACACCCAAAGCCTGAGCGCGACCGCTGGCCGCCCAAGGGTAGCTGACAACTTCGTGCTTGATGCCGTCACGTTTGGCTTCTTCAGCGGTGATTCCAGTCCACGCAATTTCCGGATCGGTGAACACAACTGCGGGGCAGGCTCGTTTGTCATAGGCTGATGCATGGCCAAGGATCACCTCGACCGCGTGTCGTCCCTCGTGGTTTGCCTTATGAGCCAGCATCGGTTCGCCGGCAACATCGCCGATGACAAAGATGTTCGGTTCAGCCGTTCTCAGGTTGGCATCGTGAACAATGAACCCGAGCTTGTCTGTCTGGATGGAGGTATTCTCCAGGCCAAGATTCTGGCTGACGGGTCGCCGACCGACAGAAACGAGGACTCGGTCGTACTTCTCCGATCCGTACTTATCAGGACCTTCGTAAGTGACGGCAACCTTTTCACCATCCAATGCAACGCCACCCACTTTTGTGTTCAGGTAGATACGATCTTCGAACAGTGTTTTCAATCGCTTGGCCAAAGGGCGAACGAGGTCACGATCAGCGCCCATCAGCAGGCCGTCTTGCAGTTCGACCACACTGACCTTGGTCCCCAGATTCGCGTAGACGGTTCCCATTTCCAAACCGATGTAACCACCGCCGATCACCAACAGTGATTCAGGAATGTCTGCCAGCTTCAGAGCGCCGGTTGAATCCATCACGCGGTCTGAACCGATGTTGAACGCGCCAGGCATGGCCGGAACGCTACCCGTTGCAATGATGGCGTACTCGAAGGTCAACTTTCCATCTTCGGGAATGGATTCGTCATCCCCTTCGAAGGTCAGCGTTGTCGGGTTCTCGAATTTGGCATGAGCGTTGATGACTTTGACTTTACGAGTCTTGGCGAGACTGCCCAAACCACCCGAGAGCGTATCGATGACTTTGTTTTTGCGTGCGCGAAGCTTGTCGATTTCAATTTTCGGGTCACTGAAGCTGACTCCCCAATCGTGAGTCAATTCTTCGGCTTCATTGATGACTTTGGCAACGTGCAACAGGGCCTTCGAAGGGATGCATCCTCGCAACAGGCACGTGCCCCCGAGCCGTCCTTCCGATTCGACAAGAACGACATCCATTCCTTCGTCAGCTGCCAAAAACGCCGCAGCGTATCCACCGGGTCCACCACCAATCACAACGACTTGAGCTTGCATGATTCAACTTCAGTTCGAGAACTTGCTTCAAATACAGACAAAAACGAACGGCCAGCCACAAGTGACCGACCGCTTGATACAAAAAGATGGCTGACCGGCCGAAAACCGCCAGTCAGACCTGCTTTTCAGATTTATTATTAACGCGACAGGAATTCGACCACCGTGTTCGCATCCACTGGCAAACTGATATCGCTGCCGGCGGGCTTGCCATTGACGGTCGCAACCAACGTATCACTATCCAGCGAGACCCACTCGCAGCCTTCGCCTTCCACGCCCTGCTCACGCAGATCTTTGTACATTCGAAGCAGAGTCGGACGAGGACGAAGCGTGATGACATCGCCCGGACGAAGCAGGAACGATGGCTTGTCGACTTTGATGCCATTGACGCGGAAGTGACCATGCGCCACACCCTGACGAGCTTGTGGGCGGGTCTTTGCAAGTCCGACGCGGCGGATGACGTTGTCCAGACGCTGCTCGCAGATCAACAACAGGTTTTCTCCTGTGTTGCCTTTTTGAGCGGTTGCCCGATCGAAGTAGCGACGCAGTTGTCGTTCGCCAATTCCGTAGTAGTGCTTGATCTTCTGCTTTTCCATCAATGCTTGTCCGTAGTTGGACGGGCGACGGAACCGAGTGTGCATCCCGGGAGGCTGATTGCCTCGTTTTTCCAGTGCCTTGGCAGCACCGCTGTTTTCGTAGATCAACGCCTGCAGGCGTCGGTTGATGCGTCCCTTGGGACCTGAATAACGTGCCATCTTCAATTCGCTCCATTAGCGAGGATTGGTGAACCTACTCCGCTGGCTCTTTGCCAGACGTGAGCCGAAGCCATCTGCTCCCGGCAACGTACCGGGCGAGACCTCGAAATTTGAATCGCATACTATCGCTGACCCCAGCCACGCGGGCAAGGGGTAAATCATGGTTCGAGCAGCCTGCGACACACTGTCCAGCCCGCTGGAATTCGATCATTAACAGGGCCGCCTACGGGGTCATGCTGAATTCGACGAAATCAGCCTTCCGACCGCTTCCCTCAGGCCAGCCGCGTCAACAAATCGATCGCAGACCCCTTCGGGCAGCGATTTTCGTAATTTTTTCAGTCTCTCTTCGGTCAACTGTCGATGTGCGAGGTCACGAATAAACAACCCACTCACTCGACCAGGGAATCGTCGGCAGATCCGGCGGTAAATTTCCGGATCTTTTTCCCCCGAGTCGCCAATCAGAACAAAATTCTGCTTCGGCAGCCCTCGCAAGAGCGATTGGATGGCCGAAACTTTGCCATGTCGACGAATTCTGAACTTCTTGAACAACTGGTCACGCAATCGAAAGTTACGAAGATGCATCGTGCCAGCAGGGAAGTTCAGTTCCGTATGCAGCCCCAAGAGCGCTCGATACAGTTGCCAGGGGCTGGAGGAAACGTAGTGGAAACCAACTCCCGCAGCGGCCCATTGCTGATAGAGCTCTGCCATTCCGGTGACGCTCTGAAATTCCCGCAAGAATGTATTGGCTAACAACTCCTTACGGTTTCCGACGCCCGAGACTTTAATCGTGTCGTCAATGTCCGAAATCACGCTGAGTCCGCCGTCGGCGAACATTTTCAAGCTTCCCGTCGCAGAAACGTCCGGCTGACCGATCAGCTCCACGCTGTAAGGCACGACGTCACTTTCATTTGTTGCATCGACTTTCGAAAGACTTTCCACTTCGGACGCACTGACGACCACGCTGCCACGGAAATGGCCATTGCGGTAAGTGCGTTTTGAAAGACGAATCGATCTGTCGCCAACCGTAACGCTGATTTGTCGCTTGTGCTCAGCTTCTGCCAGGAACGGGGCAACACGCTGCCGAAATCGGTCACACTGCAGCTGTTCGGGTGTCGCCTGCATCGCATTGCCCAGCATGCGAATCATCATTCTCTGACGCATGTTGAACGATTCGGGAGACTGGTAGACAACGCCAGAGACAAAGAACTTCCACTCGCCAGATGCAAGTCGCCTGCCGTAGCCTGGAAACGCTTCTATCTCCATTCGCGACTCGTCATTCATTCCGCTCGTTTTTGATTGGCGAAGTTTGATCATCGTCCCGAAACTGCGGAGTGGTCTTTGAGGCCCCGAGGTTTGCCGGTTGGGATCGCGAGCATGAGCCAGCGATTCAAGTCCCCTCCATCACCCATCGAAGGCGAAATTCACGAACTCGGTTTCTGATCATTAGAACCGAATTCAGATTGGGTCAAACCCGAGATTCGCGAGGCGACATCAAATATTTGACATTTGTCTTTTCAGCCACGCCAGAATGCAGAAACAGAGCCGTTTCACTCGGGGATCTTCTGGACCCAAGCCTGTTTCGGGGTGTTGGTTTAGTGCCGAACATCACTCGATGGAGAAATCAAAACACGAAACGTGAGTGAGGGACGAAGGATCCCTCGCTGACGCAGCGGGTTGTGATTAAACCAACACGCCGTGTTTCAAACGGCAAGATCAAGAATTGCTCATCACTTCGAGAGTTGCGGGACGTTCTGGTCGCCTAGTCCCACCACCACTGACCGTCTTCCAAAAGGTCAACGACCACTGAATCGCGAGCTTTTTGAATCTCACCCGTGTCGTCGAAGTTGATACGATCTGAGTTCAAAGCAACTCGGGGTTGAATGCTGACACCTCCAGCGATCGGAGTCATGAACGAGTTACCTTTCCAGAATGCGTTGACGACCGGCGCGACTTTCTGCAAAGGGTAAAGAGTCTCCACAGGCAGAACGGACTCGTCGCCAAACGTACTGAGTTCCCAACCGGCTTGTTGGTAGATGTCCATTTTCTGGATGAACGCTGCCACAATCGAAAGGTCAATCAAGTTACGCAGCTCTGCAAAAAGAGGGGAACGATCTGCAAGCTTGCCATACATTCGAGTGAACGAATTGGTGAATGCCTTGCTGGCAGGGTTCATGCCTCCGCTGCCTTTTCGATTCCCTGCTGCGTTGACGCTTTCGTCTTCGCCAACCAGCTTGACTCCATTGCCCACCAACTGCATCGAGTTTTTATCCTCGGTCATGTGGACGCAGCTGTAATCCGGTTGGAAGAACCATCGCATCAGCGAATTTGACCTCGCATAGCGTGGCTTGGTTTTCTCAACGAACGAAGTGATCTTGACGGGCGTCTCACGCAACCCGAGCCCAATCATCTTCATTGCGTAGTCGGCTTCGGCCATGGTGTGAGCGAAGTGCGTCTTGGGAGAAATTCCGTTAATGGTAATCGTCTGATAACCGGTCGCTTTCTTGTAAAGATCAACCACCGCATGCTCATCGCCGGGGCGGAAATTTTGCGAAACGTATTGCATTGCTTTTTGCATTCGCTGCAGACCCTCAGCCGTTGGATCGAACGAGCAAGAGATCAGACGAGTCTTTGGACCGTTGGGAGCAAACGCTCTTAGTGCAACAACAAGATCCTGCAGCTGAATCGCCGCACGGCCAGATTTCATGCCCACCGCGCGATTGTGTCCGTTGATGTAAACGCCCTCTGCCGGGCCCGCCACAACCACGTCTTTCGTTTCAGGGTAGAAAAAGACGTGCGTGATTCGCGTCAGACCTGCCAGATACGCCATATCATCTGGAATTGGCTTGTTGGCGGCACGTAACCTGGCGACTTCAGCTTCAAGGCGAGTCAACGAAACTTTGCGGAAATCACTCGGCTGCTGCATATCCTGATTCAACGATGCAGCGGCAGCCTCGTATCGTTTTCGATCGAGTGCTTGCGCGTTTGCCGGGATTTGTAGATTCTTCAGAACCCCCAGTGCGTCGACTTCGACACCGCCGGAGTTCTGCAGAATAATATCCGTGCCTCCATCATCATCTCCACCGTCGCCACCGTCTTGAGCGATCGAGGTTGTAGTAGCCAGCAGGGCAATCATCATCGCCAATGCGATTCGTTTGAGAGCAGAAGCAAACATAAGTGTCTCCAACCAGTTTCCTGATGTTGAGAGTGAGTGATTTTTGTATGGTTTCGGCAGCTTTGCGACTCGGAAGCTGCACAACGGATTGGGAGTGTTTGAAACTTTGAGGGTTAGCCAGTTTAGCTCGTTATGCGCGGATTGGCACCGATTGCCGACCGATTTCAGGATCCGACGTATCAACAATAGCTGCAATTGTGCGATTGCCCAGGGGAAAATCCCTTGCAGACTCGCCGAAACCTCAAGGAAAACCGCCACAATCGGAGGCGACACCGTGGATCAGTGGCTTGGCGGTTTGACGCCTGCGGCGGGCAACGGGCCCGGACTTTTCGCTTCGATTTCCGCAAAACACCAATCCACCTCGCTTTACAAATCGACGCCCATTGCGTTCATCAGTAGCTTCATGTCGTCCCAGACGTGACGTTTCGCAGTCGGCGTTCGTAAAAGATAGGCGGGGTGATATGTAACGATTACACGGCTTCCTCGATAAGCGTGGAATTGTTGTCGCATCCGGCCCAACGGCTGCTTTGTATTTAAAAGAGAGCGTGCGGCAACGCTTCCCAGACAGCAAATAAACTCGGGCTGGAGAATCTCCAGCTGCTCGCGAGCGTATCCCCAACAGCAGGAACGCTCGGCATCCGAAGGATTTCGGTTCCGGGGAGGCCGGCACTTGACCACGTTCAGAATATAGATCTGGTCACGAGACAGTTGGCACGCATCAAGAATCTTGTTCAGCAGTTGCCCCGCAGCCCCAACGAAGGGCTCACCTTGACGGTCTTCGTCCACTCCGGGACCCTCTCCCACAAAAACTAACCTTGCCGCCGGATTGCCGACGCCGAATACAGTCTGCGTTCGATTCGCCGAAAGCTCCTGACAGCGAGTGCAATCGGCGACCAGGGTTTGCAATACGTTGAGCTGTTGCGTTCTTTGGGCCAACGCCAACGATTGCGGATAGGGAAGGGAATGCTCAGATCCCGGTATCGTGGAATCCGGCAGGCCAGAATCAGCGGGCGATGAATCAGTCCCTTTTGATTGAGCTTTTGATGATTGAGCTTTTGATTGATCAAACTGGCGCGGTTTCACCTCAGTCGCAGCAGCCGGGGAACTCGCCTCGTTTCGGGCTGCAAGGTTGGGTTGGCTACCGGCATCTGCGTTCACGCTTTCAGTCTCGGCAGGGTCAAGCAGATTGAACTTCAGCTCGCCTGCACCCGCGGGGATCGAGTCCAATCCGCTCGCCTCATACGACCGAAGCTGCTGCACCAACAGCTTTTTCAAATTCAATGAGTCCGTGTTCACCAACGAATGTCCAAGATTGCCTGTTTTCGAGAACGAAAAACCTGTTATTTTGATAGGCCGCCAGTGTGCATCTTCAAAATCAAGGATCCGCGGTGGCGATCATAACGCTCTTTCGTGCGGCTGTTAAGCAAGCAACCAACTGGTCTGAAGAATCTGGATCCAGTGCAACGTGGTGCAGGCTTGGACAGATTTGACGCGTCAATCGATTCGTGAACGCGATCAAACGAGCGGTCGTTCCCCGTTTTCCAACTGCAGGCTCATGTCTCTCCCTAAAGTTTCCATCGTCGGTCGGCCCAACGTGGGTAAATCCAGCATCTTCAATTGGCTGGCCGGCTTGCGCCTTGCCATTGTGGACAACATGGCAGGTGTGACCCGTGATCGCATGACGCACATGCTTGAGGAAGATGGTCGATATTTCGAAATCGTCGACACGGGCGGAATCGGAATCAACGACGTTGACGAACTCGACGAAGAGATTGAGCAACAGATTCAGCTGGGAATTAACGGCGCCGATCTGTTGATGTTCGTGGTGGATGCCCGGGATGGAAAAACTGTACTCGATCAACACGTGGCCGAACGTTTGCGAGCGATCGACAAGCCGATTCTGCTGGTTGCCAACAAGTGCGATGGCGAAAACTGGGAATTGGACGCAAGCGATTTTTACTCACTGGGATTCGGTGAACCGGTTCTGTGCAGTGCCAGGAACAATCGCCGCAAATCTGAGTTGGTGAAAGCAATTATCCAACGGCTGCCCAGCGAGGCGGAAATCGAAGCGCGTGAAATTGCTGATCCAGAAATGAAATTTGTCCTCGTCGGACGACGCAACGTTGGCAAAAGCACTCTGATCAACGCGTTAGTGAAAACCGATCGGATGATCGTCAGCGAAGTCGCCGGCACCACCCGCGACAGCGTCGACGTACGCTTCGAACTTGACGACGTCGCGATGGTTGCCATTGACACGCCGGGATTACGCCGCGGCAAGAGCGTTCGCACGGATATCGATTTTTATGGGACTCATCGAGCCCACCGTTCCATCCGCCATGCTGATGTCGTCCTGATGTTGTTTGATGCCGGCAGCAGGATCAGTAAAGTCGATCGCCAACTGGTGAACTACATCGAGTCCAACTACAAACCCTGCATGTTTGTGGTGAACAAATGGGACTTGATGGCCGAGCACATGGCCACCGAACGCTGGGCCGAATATCTGCGTGATCAATTCCCGTCCAGCTGGACAGCGCCAATTGCGTTCATTACCGCTCAATCAGGACAAAACACGAAACGGATGCTCAATCACGCTCAGATGCTTTTCAAGCAATCGCGATCGCGAGTTTCCACGCCCAAACTGAACCGGATCTTGAAAGAAGCGATCGTCCGGCACCCGCCTCCGATGGCATCCAACAAACGCCGACCCAAAATCTTTTACGCGGCACAGATCGGAATTCAACCGCCGACCATCGTCCTCAAGTGCAACAATCCTGATGCGTTTTCGAAGACGTACCGTCGCTATCTGCTGAGTGTCCTTGCCGATTCGCTGGACTTTGGTGAAGTTCCCATCCGCCTGGTGCTGGAAAAACGCCAGTCAACCGACCCCAACGAAGCACTCGAAGAAAGCAATGCCTGAAGTGATAATTTCAGAAATGTCCAGCCATTTGCCCTGCGATTCTGAGTATTTTCAAACACCGGCCGGCTCTCTTTTCATCAAAATGAAGATTTCCTCATTTTTCGTTTTGCTCGCAATCTGATTTTGAAGATTGAGGGTACGCTGAATAAGCTATACTTCTATCCGATTTCATTTCAGACACCACGATCACGGAATACTTTGATGAAACGTTTTCTATCGCTGACAGTTTTCGCCTGCTTGTGTTCATGTTCGCCTGGATTCGGGCAACAAGTGATCTCGTTCTGGGATTTCAACGACGGTTTCAGCGTCGCTGATGACTCCGCTCAGATCGTTCACAACGCTTCTATCGGCACCGGTATCATCTACCAACAACGGGCCGAAACGGACGGCAATGGAAAGGGTGGCGTTGACTACGCGAACGCCCTGTTTGGTATTGATGTCGAAGGAGACCGGTCAATTGCATGGAATGATGTCGCGAGAAGTGGCGACAATGATGCTGAACTGTTTGTCACTTTTTCAACAACCGGTTTCGAAAACATAGCACTCTCGTTTGACGCTCGCGGTAACGCGGACGGGGGCATTGTTTCCTACGACATCAAGTACGACACCAATCCGCTGCAGGACATCAACTTCGAAGGCAACACGATCAAGGATTTTGCCGACGGGAATTCGACCACGTTCGGCAACAACACCAGCTTTACTCCCCCCGCAGATGATTTCAGCCGGTTCACCATCGACCTGGCTGGTGTCGCTCTGGCCAACGACCAGTCAGTTTTCGCTGTTCGGTTTGATGACATCGATGAAAACGACGCGTTGCGGTTTGACAACTTCCTTGTGACGGGCACAGCAATCGCAATTCCAGAGCCATCAAGCCTCGTGTTAACCGGCGCAGGTTGCCTTTTCACGACGCTGCGACGACGTAAAAACGCGTGAGCAAAAGCGTGTGAGTTAACCACCAACAATGAAAAACCGTTGCCGGACTGGCAACGGTTTTTTTATCTACTGGCTCGACCCGTGGCTTCGAACAAATAGACTCATGTTTCAGTTGTCGCAGATGACTCAACCCGCCGAGCAGGTTCAGTAACCAATCGACATTGGCTCGCGAGCAAGAAAATCTCTTGGACCTCGCGTCGTGTAGTAAGGATACGCGTAGGTTGGAGCCATCCCAGCGCCAGGTCCTTGCGTCGGTGTTGTGTGAGGAACGGCTCGACCGTATGGCTGACCAAGTGCGTGGCGAACGATACCGCCTGCACACTGTGCACATCCGCCAGGTCCGCAACCTTCGGGCCCACATCCTCCAGCAGCTGCGAACTGAGCTTCCTGCTCAGCCAGAGCGATCGCGTTCGCGTCCTGCA
>CAYXWX010000051.1:0-3316 GCA_964468915.1 uncultured Pirellulaceae bacterium | reverse complement strand
CTTCTTCGAAGTCACAAGAGTCGCATTCGCCAGAATCGCAACCCTTGGCTCGACACGGCAGGCCCTGACGCAGTCGACCGCTGCCAAACTTGCCACAGCCAGCATCACACTTCGGGCCGCGATCGAACATGGTCATTGCCATCGAAGTATTTTGAACTCCTTGGCCGTATCCGGTGCTCGGGACCTCACCATGCATGCCGCTATAGGAAGATTGTTCGTCCCACGAGCTTTCGCCGCACTCGCAGTCACCTGTTTCAGAAGACTGGCAATCGCTGCAACCTGTGTCTCCGCAGCCGCCAGCAGCGACGATTCCGGTGCCACATCCGCAACCACCAGTCATGGCACATCCAGTGAATCCCAATGCCGCTACACTCATGGCAGCAGCCATCATGAAGAATCGCATGTCTCAAATCCTTTTGAATTATCTGGGTCGGCCTGAATCAGACAGCAAACTCCTGACGCGATTAAAATCGCATTGCCGCCATTCAAGCGTGGCTTTCGTTCGCGTTTCAACATCAGAAACCGCGGGAAGCCATCAGACGCCATTAAACGGGACCGGCGCCTGAGTTTCGTATCGTCCTGTCAGTCGGAAAAATTGAGAGATTCGGAAAAACTGTCAAAGTCACCTGACCATGATTCCCAGGTATTCCCAAACGCTATTGTCGACGGCAATTGTGAAACACGACTGAAAGTCAAACATCGCGACAATGGCAAGGCAGTTCGATACAATCTGCTGCGGCCAACCGGGTGAACAGCTTTCGGCAATGACTGTAGCTGAGCGCTTTTCGCCCAGCGCGGCAGTGCTGCAACCAACCGGTGGCTCCGAAGGGAACGCTCAGTTCCGGCTGAAAATCGGGGTTGGCACTTCAGATCAACAAAAAACACTGTGAAACTGGTCGCAAATGCGATCCACCATCCACCTATGGCCAGTCGCCAAACAACCAAATCCGACCTCAAAAACCGGAAACCACTGACCATCCGATCGATGCTGCTGCTGACAGCGGTGCTGGCGTCTGCGGCTGCCAGTTTTGGCTATCTATGGCGAGCCTCAGAGGGTGACGGCGAAGAAATCGGCCATTTCGTGATTATGACAGCAATGATGCCACTTCTGATCCTCGTGGTTTCCTATTGGACGCTGAAATTCGCTCGCTGGTTCCATGATTGAGTTGGCACGGACGCATTCATGCCCAATGTTCGGGCGTTTCCGTGAATTAAGATTACTTTGGCACACACATTGCTCTAGTGGTCTGTTGGAAGTGGTTCGTTCGACCAAGGTAACACTTGTTCGAACGAAATAGAGACGAGGCAGTGCCTGAACTGCTCACTTGTGGGCAGTTCAGGTCGCTATTATCGGCCTTTTTTGGCCAATTACATACTCATCATGAAGTCGGCGGGCATTTGGTTGCTTGTCGGCTTTTTTCGTGGGTGTTGCATAATTGAACACCTGATCAATTACGCCTCACTCAGAATTGTTCATTCCTGCATCGTTCACTTCAAGCAGCCGACCGGAGACGAATTTTCGCAAAACGAATTCGTGCGCATGCCGTGGACGAAGTCACTTCGTTGCGCTGCAGAAGTGCCATGAATGTGACAGGAACGAAAGGCCTGGTGAGCAGACCCTGAGCCGACCAAAAGCACTTACCGAGTGTATCTCGAGTCTCGGTTGCCAACTCGAACGGTTGTTTCAAATTCCTGGCCATCGCGGATCAGCGTCACCTTGACCGTTGAATTTGGCGGAGTCATCTCCGTCAGGCGAAACAGCGCTTTGTAATCTCGAATGGGAACGCCATTCCATTCGCGAATCACATCCGACGACCGAATTCCGGCGGATGCCGCAGGCGATCCAGCCTCCACGAGATCGAGCTTGGCTCCGTTCAAGTCTGGAAGATCCAGTCGACGAACATCAGCATTAGAAACCTCAACCGGTCTCACCCCCAGAAAACCACGTGTGACTCGACCGTTGATCTTCAATTGCTCGACCACGTATCTTGCGGTCGAACTTGGAACGGCAAACCCGATGCCTTGAAATGTCTCCCCAAGGATCGCGGTGTTGATTCCGATCACATGACCTCGCGAATCGACCAATGGGCCTCCGCTGTTGCCTTTATTGATGGCCGCGTCCGTCTGCAGCAAAGCCTGCTTGGCGTTCAAATCACCGGGTCGATCCTTTCCGCTGATGATGCCCGACGTCACCGTCTGCTTCAGTTGATAGGGGTTCCCAAACGCCCAAACAATGGACCCCACATCCAAAGCATCACTGTCACCCCAGCTGGCGGGCAGCAAACCATCACACTGGATCTTCAATAACGCCAGATCGCTATCCTTGTCGTCCCCGATCAGAGCGGCAGAAAAACGTCGGCGGTCGTGTAATTCGACGAAGAAGCGGTATCCTCCGTCAAGTACATGTTTATTCGTGAGAATGTAGCCGTCGTCTGAAACGATGACTCCAGATCCGAGGCCCTCTTCCCCCAGTCCCCGGTTTCCGATTGTGGATCGATCTCGCTTAAACGCTGTGATACTGACAACGCTGGGACGCACTTTTTGTGCAACCATTTGGTATGCGTAAGAAACCGAAGCGAGCGGATCGGATTCCAACATGGCCGACGCATGTTCATACTCGGCACGCGTCTTCCCGGCGGTCGCCGCGTAGTGATACTCCTCTACCAATCGAGGGCCGGCAAACCATAGTCCGAAAACCATCGTCGCGGTCAGCAGAAACAACGACAAGCCACCAGCGTCGGTACGGGGAGCCGATTTGGCTCGTTCAGCAAGCTGTTGCTGTCGAGCCGCTTCGCGTCGCTGCTGCCTGATCTCACCCGCTGAAAGACTATGAGTGTTTGCGTCGCGTTTGGAACCCGGTGCGGGACCAGCCTTCGGTGTGTTCGAATCGGCCATTCCACGCAACGTTGCAGGATCTTGCTGATTATCGTGTAGCGGCTGCAACGAGAGTGGTTCGTCGGAACTTGAGTGAGAACCTGAAGGAGATTTTGAAGGCGAACTTGACCGAACATCGAGGTCATCGGTGTGCAGGTCAGCGGGTTTGTCAGACTGAAATTTCAGCGAATCAAACGGCAACGCAGCGTCGTTTGTCGGATCTGTTTGTGATTTATCGTTGGAGTTTTTCATTTGCTGACTGCGACCCGCCAATCGTCTGCAAAAGCAAAGCGGTTGACATCTGCCCGAGCTCCATCTGCCTGAGCTCCTTTACTCCACTATAACCGCTTTTCGTCCAGATTCAAAACAATTCCAGCTAGTGCTTTCTTCCAACTCGTTTTTAGGGTTGTTACTTGCGGAGGGTCTCGTTTTATTTTTTGCT
>CAYXWX010000050.1:0-31526 GCA_964468915.1 uncultured Pirellulaceae bacterium | reverse complement strand
CATGAATTGAACAACTAAAAACCGTGGTGTCCGTAACGCATGCTCACGCGAGCGCAAACATGGCACCCGAAAACCAAGTCGAAACGGAATACGAGTGCATGTTGCACTTAACTGTAGCGTCTGCGGCGTTGAAAAACCGAGCGAAAAGTATCGAAAAGCCGCTCGACTTAAACGAAACGCGCTCTAAATCCCATGAAGAGCCAAGTTTGAAGTACCGCTTTCAGAGAGCGTCCAGCCAAGACGAAATATTTTGGTAGTGATAACGGGCCAAGGGCCCAGATTTATGTCAGCCCAAGGCAACGCCTTGGGAATCCGGTCACCACCAAGTTCAGCGGGCCGAAGGTCCAGCTCTATTCATCCGGCTTCGGTCAAAGGTAGGACTGGACCTTCGGCCCGATCAATCAAAGGTGAAAACCGTTCCCCGGGCGATGCCCCGGGGCTGAAATAGCGTTGGACCTTCGGCCCGTTTGATGGCCCACCTAACTGCGACTTTCGCAGAAACTGATTTTCTTCCCGTTTTGACCATTTCTGATCTGGGATTTTGAGCCAAGAATCGCTGATTCCCCGCAAAACAGCCCTCGCGTAGCGAGATTTTGAAAAAGTGCGAAAGTCGAACTAAGCTGAACGCTCGATTCAGGCGGTATCGAACCAAAAGAAAACACAAAAATTCCGGCTAGTGCATGTTGCACTTAACTGTAGCGTCTGCGGCGTTTAAAAACCAAGCGAAAAGTATCGAAAAGCCGCTAGACTTAAACGAAACGCGCTCTAAAGCTGGCACTTCCTGCCGTCACCGATCGCACCAATCAACCAGCATCTGAAACTGCTTTGCGAAATCATTGACGTCCGTGCCTTGAGGCGATTTGAAGAAACTGGCAAGGAAGTTCAGCGTGCCCACTTCGCCACGTTGCGACGCTAGATCGGTCAACCGAAACAGATCCAGCACCAACGGTGCAGCAAGGATCGAATCGCAACCCTGCCAAGTGAATTGCAGCGTCATGGGCGTCCCGAGGAAACCGCGAAAGTGGATGTGATCCCAAGCTGTTTTCCAATCGCCCAGGCTCTTGATGTACTCGATGCTGATGTGGCTTTGAGGTTGGTAGCCCAGCATCTGGCCCAGCAATTGATCCTTGCTGCGAACTTTAGTTTCCTTGTTGATCGGATCGTCCAACACCACGGCGTCCATGTTGCCGAAAATGTTATGACCGACCCAACTCATAATCTCCAAGTTGCGGGCCGCAAACGCTGGAGCCAACACGCTCTTCAAGAATGTCTCGCCGGTCTTTCCATCTTTGCCGGCATGACACACATTTCGATCAACGGCCAGTTGTTCAATCGCGGGGATACCGCTCCCGATGGACGGCGTGAAATTCACAAACGCGAACCCGCATTCAAACGCTGCGATCGCATACAACGAACTGGAGGCCAGCGGGCAATCGGGCCGATCAAACTGTTTCGCAAGGTCTTCCCACGTTTGCGGAATCCGGCTCAGGTCGGGCGCGGGTTCGGTCGAGCTGACGTTCATGACGATCACTCGGTCCAGCGAATGACTTTCAACAAACTTCTGCAAATCGGCAGCGATCTGATCGATGCACTCGCGTGCAGAGTTTTCGCGAGTCTGCTGAGCGTCAGGCGAGTCGGCAAGTTTCTCGATGGTCGCCCCACAGTTGTGCAGCACGCCGGGGCGGATGTTTTGCTGAAATCCGACAAGATCATCTTCGCAGGCGATAATGGTTTCCCGGTCGATAACGCGACTGCCCTCAGACAGCTTCACCGCTTCGCTTAAAAGGTCCGTCTGGCGAATCTCGTGCCCGCCAATAACGACATCGTTCCAATCGACCAGAGGCAGCGACTGAAACATCGGCAAAGCCGTGACCAAACCGTTGGAATCGGTCAGTCTTTTCCGCAATGCCGCCAGCCCGACCGAAACCGTCGTCGCGATGCCTCCACAGGCACCAACCATCCACAATCCAATTCGGTCTGACATAGAAGGAGGGTTCAGAGTTAAGGTTTCAGAGTTCAAATACGAATTGCATTGCTGGGTGCCATGTTTACGCAACGCGTAAGCATGCTCATGCTCCGCGTAATCATGGCACCCGTTTCGTAATGTCGATGGACGAAAGCTGCCTATACAAACCCAAAAAAACGATTTTGTAGCAGTTACACGAGTTGTTCATGTTCAGCTCTATTGGAACCAGTTTAGCCACGACATTTCGTCTTCGACAGGCTGCCCACATTTCCGCGACGTAAACGGGCGGTTTGTCATTGAAGGGCCTACCTGAAACGAAACCTCGTGTTTACGATGGCGGGCTTTGAAATCGGCTTTTTCACTCTACGACTCGAATCAGAAACATGTTCGAAACTGCTCCGCTGAATCCACCCGACGCGATCTTTGGACTGATTGAGGAATTCAAGAAGGATTCCAATCCAGACAAAATCAACCTTACTGTGGGCGTCTACAAAGACGAAGACGGGAATACGCCGGTCATGAAAGCCGTCAGGCAGGCGGAGCAGATTCTATTGGACGCTGCGGGAAGCAAAGGCTACCTGCCGATCGATGGCTCGCCCGAATATAACGCGGCGGTTGGAAATTTGATCCTTGGTGAAGGCTCAAAAGCTCAGATTGCAACAGCTCAAACGCCTGGCGGAACCGTTTCGCTGCGAGTCGCCGGAGAGTTAGTCAAGCGAGTCTTCAACGTCGGCACGATCTGGATGAGCAACCCGACGTGGGCCAACCATCCTCAGATTTACTCGGCCGCCGGCTTGAACCTGAAGAAGTACGAGTACCTGGACGACAACGGCACGGGGCTGGGTTTTGAAAAAGTGCTCGCCTCCCTCGAAGAAGCCAAGGCGGGCGAAGCGATTCTGCTTCACACCGTCTGCCACAATCCGACCGGAGTCGATCCTACGCCCGATCAATGGAAAGAACTATTGGCCGTGGTCGAGGAGAAAAAACTGATCCCCATTTTTGACTTTGCGTATCAGGGATTTGGCGAAAGTCTCGATGCCGATGCATTGCCGATCCGGCATTTCGTTGAATCCGGAAACGACGCCATTGTCTGCAACTCGTTCTCCAAGAACTTTGGCTTGTATGCTGAGAGAGTCGGTGGCATTTCCGCGATCGCTCAATCGGCCGACACGGCCAACGCCATGCGAAGCCAGATCAAGTCAACGATCCGTACGATGTATTCCAACCCACCACTGCACGGCGGATCCATTGTGCAAACGATTTTGACGGATGCCGCGTTGCGTTCAACGTGGGAAGCGGAATTGGCCGAGATTCGAAACCGCATCCTCGACCTGCGAGGCAAATTCGTGGACAAGATGCAGGCATTGGCTCCTGAACATGATTTCGGTTACATCAATCAGCAGCGAGGCATGTTCAGTTACTCGGGATTGCGAGCCGATCAGGTCGCACGGCTGAAGGCGAATCATTCGATTTACGCACTAGGCAGCGGCCGCATCAATATCGCGGGCATCAACAGCAACAACATGGATGGTTTATGCGAAGCAATTGCCAGTGTTCTTTGAGCACCGATAATTGTCAGGCTTGCTGAACCGGAAACGTGATCACGTCGCGGATCGAATCTGCCCCGACAGCCAGCATCACCAAGCGATCGATTCCAAGTGCAACTCCCGCACAGGAGGGGAGGCCGCTGTGCATTGCCTCGAGCAACCGACTCTGCTCGGGCAAAGTTTCTTGCCCATCATTCGCTCGACCTTCGTTGTTGATCCGATTTCGGCGAGCAAACTCATTCGGATCGAGCAATTCGTGGTAACCGTTGGCCAGCTCGATCCCATCAACGTAGATTTCAAAACGCTCGGCCACGTTTTCTTCGGGTCGAACAATTGCCAAAGCAGATTGGCTCGATGGCCAATCGTAGATCATTTTCGGTTCAGGCGTTTTCGCAAGTTCGGGCTCAATGACTTGAGTCAACAACAGGTCCAGCCAATCGTCTTTGTTGGTGCTTTCCGCGAAAGCGGTCGCGTCAACGCCATTTGCCCGGCAGGCCACTCGCAATGAACTGACATCTACATCAGCAACATCCACCTGCGCAAACTGCTGAAACGCTTCCCGATAAGTCATCCGAACGGTTGACGGTCGCTCGAGAATCGTTTCGACCAATTCAGCCAGCAGGTCCATTCCCGCAATCATGTTATCACCGGCTCGGTACCATTCGAGCATCGTGAATTCAGGATTGTGACGCGAGCCCGTTTCCTCGCGCCGAAATGCTTTGCAAATCTGATAGATTGCGGTTGCTCCGCCAGCCAACAATCGCTTCATCGCGAATTCCGGTGATGTTTGCAACCAGAAAGGTTCACGTTTTTCTTTCGATTGCCCCAGCACCGATTCGGAATCAACCTTGATTGGATGCAGATGCCGATCGATCACCGTGTCTCGAGAGAGCAGGGGAGTCTCTACATGAACGAAATCTCGCTGCCGAAAGAACTCGTGCACGCGATTGAGGATCTCTGATCGAGCCCGCAAATTCTCAATGGAGGCCGTTGGTAAAAAGTCTGTCACTGCAAATCGAGTCGTCACGAGGATCGAGGCGGGAAATTCATTGATGAACAGGCACAGCGAATGACACCAGGTACAATCACGAGTATCATTTACGCCTGCGATATCTTACCAGAACTCTTCCGCACGGAAGCTTCGATTGAAAACTCTGATCGTCATTCCCGCTCGGCTGGCCTCCACTCGTTTGCCGCAAAAACTGCTACTTGCTGAAACTGGCAAAACGCTGATCCAACACACGTACGAAGCTGCTCAAACCAGCCAGAAAGCAGACCGAGTAATCGTCGCGGCGGACGATGACCAAATTGTGTCAGCGGTCGAAGCGTTTGGTGGCGTCGCGAGGCTGACCTGTGCCGATCACCCCAGCGGCACTGATCGAGTGGCTGAAGTCGCAGCAGCTCATCCGGATTTTGACTTGATCTGCAATGTCCAGGGAGACGAACCAGAGCTGCCCGGCGAAGCGATCGACCTGGCGATTGGGATGCTTGAGAACGACTCCGACGCGGTGATGGCGACTCTGGCGACTCCGATTCGGTCTGCACAGCATCTGAACGATCCGAACTGCGTCAAGGTTGTTGTCGATGCGGACGATCGAGCGATGTACTTCAGCCGCAGCCCGATCCCGTTTCCGCGACGGTGGGAGTCTTCCGATTGGAACGAGCTTGACGGTCGCGTGCCTACACCCTTCCTGCAACACATTGGGTTGTATATTTACCGCAGAGACTTCCTGCTGCAGATCCCGGATCTTCCTGTGCCCGGCTGTGAACAAATCGAGTCACTGGAACAGCTGCGAGTCCTCCATGCCGGGCAGAAAATCGTTGTTGGAATGATCGATCATCCGGTCGTCGGAATTGACACGCCGGAAGATTATGCGGCGTTTGTCAGGCGGCAGACAAGCTGATAAAATCTCGCGTTGAAATTGCCCGACTGACGTATTCTGATCGCTTCTCAATCATGACCAAACATATTTTTGTCACCGGTGGTGTCGTCAGTTCTCTGGGAAAAGGGCTCACCAGTGCCTCGGTTGGCATGCTGCTGGAACAAAGCGGCCTGAGCGTTCGCATGCAGAAGCTCGACCCGTACATCAATGTCGACCCCGGGACGATGAGCCCGTACCAACACGGTGAGGTTTACGTCCTGGATGACGGCAGCGAGACCGATCTGGACCTCGGTCACTATGAGCGGTTCACTCACGGCCCGTTGACGCGAGACTCGAACTACACCACCGGGCAGATCTATCTGAACGTGATCGAGAAAGAGCGCCGGGGCGAATTCCTTGGCAAGACTGTTCAGGTAATCCCTCACATCACCAACGAGATCAAATCCTGCATCGCGGCCATTGCGGACGACGATGTCGATGTGGTCATCACGGAAATCGGCGGGACCGTCGGTGACATCGAAAGCCTCCCTTTCATGGAAGCCATTCGGCAGTTCTCACTGGATGTCGGCAAAGAGAACTGCCTGTACATGCACCTGACACTCGTTCCATATCTGAAGGCGGCGGGGGAACTGAAAACCAAACCGACTCAGCATTCGGTCGGCCTGCTTCGACAGATTGGAATTCAGCCGGACATTTTGATTTGCCGGACGGAACGAAGTCTGGCCAACGAGGACCGCGAGAAGATCGCCTCGTTCTGCAATGTGCCCGTTCAGCATGTGATCGAAGAGAAGGACAAAGATTTTTCGATCTACGAGGTTCCGCTCAGTCTGGTCGAAAACAAACTGGACTCGATCATCATCAAGCAGTTAGGCTTGAAGCGAAAGCCACTGAATCTTGAAAAATGGCGCGACCTGCTTCATCGATTGCGTAATCCGGAAACCGAACTCAGCATTGCCGTCGTTGGAAAATACGCCGAACACAAAGACGCTTACAAATCCATCTACGAATCCATTGATCATGCCGGCATGGAAAATCATGCTCAGATTCGCATCGGCAGCATCCAAAGTGAATTGATCGAGCGTGACGGGCCCGAGCGAGTGCTGAGCGGTTACGATGGGCTGCTGATTCCAGGAGGTTTTGGCGAACGCGGCACCGAAGGCAAAGTCGAAGCGATTCGCTGGGCGCGGGAGCGAGGAATTCCTTTCTTTGGGATTTGCCTGGGCATGCAATGTGCCGTGATCGAATTCGCGCGAAACGTTGCCGGTCTCGATGGCGCGAACTCGACCGAATTCGACAAAAACACGAACCATCCCGTCATCGGCCTGCTGGACGAACAGCAAAATATTACGGACAAGGGTGGCACGATGCGGCTCGGCGCGATGAATGCCAAAGTCCAATCGGGAACTCGTTCGCTGGAATGTTATGGGACATCAACGATCAGCGAGCGGCACCGCCATCGCTACGAGTTCAACAATGACTATCGCCAACAACTGGAAAACGCCGGTTTGACGATTGCCGCAACCAGCGAAGACGAAACGCTGGTGGAGATTGTGGAAGTGGCAGACCATCCGTGGTTTGTCGCAGTCCAGTTCCACCCCGAATTCAAATCAAAGCCGACGGCGGCCCACCCTTTGTTTTCAGGATTCGTGCAAGCGGCCGCTCGACGAACCCAATCGAAGCAAACGCCTGTTTCACAGGCAGTCGAGTGAATGTTTGCATTTCGCAAAATGAAACACGACGCACGTAAAAAAATTTGAGGTAAACCAATGGCCGAAGAAGAACCAAAAATCATCGTCGACGACGACTGGAAGTCACAGGTCCAGCAGGAAAAAGAGCAGTTAAAGAAGCAGGAAACTGAAGAACCCGCCGCAACTTCTGACGAAGAGATACCACAAGAGTTGCCGCCGGCGTCCTTCCCCATGCTGATCTCCACTCTGGCGACTCAGGCGATGGCCAGCATGGGCATGCTTCCCGATCCTCGAACGGGGGAAGCGTCGGCTCACAAACCGATGGCCAAGCACTTTATCGACACGCTTGGAATGCTGCAGGAAAAAACCGCCGGTAATCTTTCGGACGAAGAATCCACGATGCTTCGCGACACGCTGCACCAGTTGCGCATGGCTTACATGGCTGTGCCGGACGGTCCACCAGCCGAATCAAAGCCTGAGGAGAAGAAATCCTCGATTGAGCTTCCGTAACGTCAAGCTAAAATCAAGGCGTAGCACAACACCTGACTGCTGCTCCAAGACTGGTCCTATTCGGGGAAAGACCTCATGGCACGCCGTCGCAGACGAAGAAGCCGCAAGAAAAAAGATGTGATCCAGGGCAAGCGTCGCACAAGCTCTGCCGGCGCGAATTTCCTGTCGTTTATTTTTGGGATGGCAACGACCGTCATGTTGGTTCTATGGGGCTACACAGCGATCAACAGTGACTACGCCCAGGCTGACATCGCCCCCTCGGACACCAAAGTAAAAAAAGAGGACCTGCTGGGTGAGAACTACGACGAAATCGATGCATTAATGTACTCGGACAATGTCGCAGAGGTATCCGCCAAGCTGATGGACTTGAACGATTGGCCTCGCACCGCCGAGTTACCCGTCCGAGTGAGCGCGAATCGCGACCGCGAGAAGGTTGCCAAAAAACTGCTGCGAATGAATGGGCTGCGTGAAACAGACCGAGTATTTGCGATCGAGTCATTAATCGAAGCGTTATCTGCGATCTACGGTCTGGACCTTTTTTATAACTTGCATGACAACCAGATCGGCGATCAACTGAAACAAGTTGCCGAACAACATGCCAAGGACACAAGCGCTCAAGTCGTCCGCTCGGCTGATCTCGCGTTGCTGAAGTACAACGCTTTTGAGTACGTCAAGTATCGCAAGGATGAACTTTATCAGCCACTGGAAGATTCCCTGCTGAAAGTGCTCGCCGAGTACCCGGACGATATTTATTCGATTTCCAATGTCAGGCTGATCTTCAAGAGTTTGACAAGGCTTCACCCGGACGTCTGCGTCAAGCTGACGAATCTACTGGTCAAGTCGCGTAGTGAGTATGCGGGCACGAAAACAGACCAACTGATTGCCGATCTTGCGGATGCCGCAATCCTGCTGAAAACTCGCTACGCAACGATGTTCGAGAATCGCTGGGTCAACGGAAAGGCGGGACGAGAACAGTTGCTCCGCACCTCGTTGGACCTGGTTGCAAACAACGCGGCAGGACGCTCCGTCATTGAGCAGGTGGATCGTGTCGCTCAGTGGTTCGAGCAACAGGACAAACTGGATCAGGCGCGAGACATTTACCAGGCGATGGCAGATGCCACTCGCCCCAACGATCAGATCGCAACCGAAACATCCCGTCGATTGGGACAGAATGGTCTGACCCGGTGCGATGCACTCGGTCAACCAATCGTGTATTCCGGAGTCGATATCAAAGGACAGCCATTTTCTTCTGGCCGGTTTCAAGGAAAAATTGTGGCGATCGTTTTCTGGTCTTTAAACAACTCCGATTCTCAGCAAGAACTGATTCAACTCCATCAAGAGAAGAGACAGTATTCCAGCCTCCCTGCTGAAATCATTGCCGTGTGTATTGACGAGCGACCGGGCAGCGATTTTGGAAATCTGGCGGGCCAGTTGAACCGGTTTCGATCGTGCGATCCCGCCAATTATGCAACCGAAGGCATTCCCTTCACCAAGCAGATACCCATCACACAAGTTCCCCATGTTGTGTTGGTCGATCAACAGGGAATCATCTCCGATACGAACGTACCTGGTGACAATCTTCGTTCCCACATTGAGCACCTTGCGACAAGGCGGTAGTGCTCATGGGTCAGAAATCTACAGCGACGTGAAGTCGTCGAAGTTGAAAGCGACACCCTGCTGTGGAAAAATAGCGTACAGCGTGCTGGCCAAATAAAGATTAACTGCCTCGCTGAACCGTTGGATGGGTCGCTTCGGGATCAGAACAATATCCGAATCGCGAAGCCAGATCTCGTCGGATGGGTGCGGCTTTTTCCCCAGCAACGCACCGTTGAGGTCAAGCTTGGTTGCGGTCAACCTCCAGTTTTGATCTCGACGGAACACGATAATCTGCCGCAAGTTGCCTCCCTGCTCGAATCCGCCGGCCAACGCAACCGCTTGCATCGCTGACGTCGGTCCAACCATCTCAAAACGGCCCGGCTGGTCGACCTCGCCAACCACGTAGACGAATCTTGCAGCACGCTCGATCAGGATCGGAGTGACTTCCACGCCACGAAGTTTCAAGCGGTACCTTGCGTTTATCTCGCGACCAATTTCACCAAGGGTGAGCCCGATGGCCGGAACGCTTCCGACCAGGGGAAGCTGAACCGTTCCGTCTGGAGATACCGTCGCCTGCCGTACCTGACCGCCCTGACCAGCAGTCGCATCGACCGACTGAATCAAGTCACGAAGCGGCGTATCGCTTTCTGTCACCTGGACAACGATGGCAGGATTCTTGACGTACTTTGTGTATTTGTCGTTCAACTCTCTTTGTAGATCGCTAACCGTTTTGCCTGCCACCCGGACACGACCGATCAGAGAAAGAGAAATCGTCCCATCCGAAAGAATCGTAATGTCCTCCTGGGACAGGCTGCTATCGATCGCGGATGAGATCTGGATCACATCACCGACGTACAGCTGATAGGGCTCCAACGACTTCTCGCGTGTCAACAGATACACAAACTCCAGCTGATCGTTCACTCGCAACCGATATTCACCGACGTGAGGCGCTCGATGGGGTCCGATGTATTCGCCGTAGCCAAATGCCTCCCAAGGGACTGACCCGGCGTTGGCCCAGCCAGATTCTCTACCGTGGCAACCGCCGGAAAACTGATCGACGCCCACCAACGACTTACCACCTCCGTCGCATCCGTAAGCACCACAATCTCCACCGCAACCACCTGACCCACAGGATTCGCCACAGCTTTGAAATCCACCCAGCCATTGCACCGGTTGCACGATGCTGGAGTCGTCCACTTCACTTGCGATCCGATTCGCTTCAGTAGAAGAGCCCCCTTCCTGGCCGAAAGCAGGCAACGTCGAAAAGCTTATGCCGGCAAGCAATGAGAGAAACAGGAATTCTCTGATATAACTTTGAATCGATTTATTCATGGTCGAAGTGCCTTGTCCTGGACGGCTTGAGGTCGAGAGCTTTTGAGTGAATCTAAAAGTAGTCAACGCGTTACGAATCATTTGTCGTGCTCGATAATCGAGGCTTGCGAAGCACTAGTGATTTGTCTGACTAAGCTGAATTGACCAGTTTGAGTCGTGCTTTCCCCCCAACAGATTTGGCGAAAAGTCTTTCCACGATCGGTCAACTCAGCTCTGCTGGGCCACTAGAACCATTTTTTCAGATTGAAGCGTTGTGCGAATGATTTCTTTTCTGTTTCGTCATCTTTGTCATCAGCCAATGCGGCCGTGCGACTGACGGGAACGACGTTACTTGAGCCGTCAGCCGTTGATACCGTGGCATCCTGAAAATCGGCAGGCCCCACTTGATTGAAAGCCTGCTGTGGAAGCCAAGTGATCTGAGTTGACGGTGAACGAACCCAATCCGCCTGAGCCGCCACTGAAAATTCGGTTTGGGCCAGCTGAGCCAGACCAGCTTCTCCCTTGCGGTCATGAGTTTTCGCGAGGTTCTCCCACGTTTTGGAAACGGGCTGAATTCGAAGGCTCTTTTTGAACAGTTTTTCAGCTTCGTCCAGATCTCCATTTCGAGCCATCAGAACACCCAGCTCATTGAAGCTCCGATAGTTCTGGGAGTCGCTTGCCGACGCAGCCTTGTGGAAAACGATCGCCTTGGCGACATCCAGTCCACCGGGCTGACGCGTCGCCATCACCGTATGCAATTTTCCAAGACAAAACAGAGCCTCAGCAACCACAACGTTGCGCCCTCCGGCAAACTCCAGTTGCTGGTGAGCAAAAGTGAGATACCGTTGCATAGCCTCCACGGGCGAGATGACTGCGGCTTCATTGGCGCTGATGATACGAGTCTGATGAGTTTCGAGAACTTCAGAAACATTCAGGCCAACCCGAGTGTCTGCATTCTTGACGACGAAATCGTGTACTTCTCTCAACGCTCGGATCGCGCGATTCAGTGCCGTCGTGTGAGCATTGCCACCGGCCTGCGAGTCGTTTCCGCGAGCGATCACACTGAGTGCACCGAAAAATTCCTGACGAGCACCAAATGTCGCACCGCGTCGAGACAATGACTTTCCATACTCGATATGGTGAACTGCCTTCTGAGCGATCCCGTCAGGCAACGCTCCGGCCTGAGGTGCGATATCTTCGCGTCCGTATTCAATGCTGGAAAAATCCGGCTCAGGAATGGTGACCTGCATCGCTGGGTGAGATTCATCCAACACGCTGTTTGGGTTTCGCTCGAAGGAAGCCGGCATCGAACGATCCAGCTCCCGTGCTTCAGTAGAAACCTCGATGGGTGCACCGACGAACGGGTTCTTTTGCCACGCCCCAGACGACTCGTTTTCCGAAAGTGTCACACCTTCAGCCGAATACTTGTTGTTGATGACTCCGCCGTTTCGTCCTTCTGTTTCAGACAAAGGAAGCTGCGTTGCTTTCACGTCAGCCAACTTCGTTACCGATTCAACCCGATCTGGTTCAGCGAACGGCTGAGAGGAATTCGGCCCGTCCAATGGCTCCACCGCCATGATCGACTCGATCGACTCTTCGCCAGCGGATTCAACAAACTCAATCTCTTGTGGCAGATCGCGCCCATCCAACTCTCGCTCCAAGGCAGTTTGACTTTGGATGAAAGCATCATCGAAGCGATCAGCAGGCGAATGGATATCTTCAGTGCAAGCAGATTCTTGCAAGCAAGCACCCGCCAGCTCGACATTTTCGACAGAAAACACCTGATCAACGTTTTCGGGGGAAACGCTGGCCCAGGACGCATCAGCAACCGGCTGGGAAGAACGGCTCTTGCCCAACAGCCAGACGGCCATCAATGCCGCTGCGAATAGAAAGTAGCGACCATCAAAAATACGCATCGTGTGAACCCTCGGAGATACCACATTGCCGGCTCAACCGCTAAATGCGGCAAGCTGCTACAAAATCCGACCCGGCGTGAGCAGATAACGTGTTCTGCACGCGCACAAGAGAGCCTGATTTCATGCTTGGTATCGACCGTACGGGTTGCAACACCTGGTCTCGCTGAACCGAATGTAGCATTTTCTCTGCGAAAGCCGACAAGCTAACCCGGATAATCGGCACAGCTTAACACTCTCGGCCGACCTGAGCTCATTCGTCAGTAACGCAGCCTTCCGATGCGGATTTCACGGTTTTAATGTAGCGATGCAATGTGCCTCTGGTTGCCTTGAGCGGCGGAGCGACCCATTCATTTCGACGTTTCTCAAGCTCCGCCGGATCAACATCAAGATCAATCACATTCTTGTCCGAATCGATGGTGATTTTGTCTCCATTCTTCACGAGCGCCAGCGGCCCGCCCTCCTGAGCCTCGGGGGTGATGTGGCCCACGATAAATCCGTGCGATCCACCTGAGAAACGGCCGTCGGTCATCAGCGCAACATCGTTCCCCAAACCGGCGCCCATAATGGCAGAAGTTGGGGTGAGCATCTCCGGCATGCCAGGGCCCCCCTTCGGACCTTCGTATCGAATAATAACAACGTCGCCCTTGTTGATTTTCTTCTCTTCCAGGGCGGCTACCATGTCCTCTTCGGAATCAAACACATTAGCCGTGCCCGTAAACACGTTCCCTTCCTTGCCTGTGATCTTGGCGACCGAGCCTTCAGGAGCCAGCGTCCCGCGAAGGATCTGAAGGTGCCCCGATGGTTTGATGGGATTGTCTAGCGGTCGAATAATTTCCTGCCCTTCAGTCAGCCCTGGAAGGTCGGCAACATTCTCGGCAAGCGTTTTCCCCGTGACCGTCATACAGTCACCATGGATCATGTCATGCTCGAGCAAAAACTTCAGTACCGCCGGTGTTCCGCCAACTTCGTGCAAGTCTTCCTGCACGAATTTCCCGCTCGGCTTCAGATCTGCCAGAAACGGCGTGCGGTCGCTGACTGCCTGAAAATCATCCAACGTCAGGCTGACATCAACACTACGAGCGATCGCAATCAAGTGCAGCACGGCATTGGTGCTTCCACCCAGAACCGTGATCAGCACCAAGGCGTTTTCGAAAGACTTTCGAGTCATTATGTCTCGAGGCTTGAGATCCTGTTGCAGCAATTGCAAGACCGCGGCCCCCGCGCGGTGGCATTCATCAATCTTGGCTGGATCCTCAGCAGGGATCGAAGAGCTGTATGGCATCGCCATGCCCAACGCTTCAATGGCACTGGCCATGGTATTCGCGGTGTACATTCCCCCACACGCTCCAGCACCAGGGCACGATCGCTTCACGATCTCGCGTCGGGTTTCGTCGTCAATCTTCCCGGAAACATACTCGCCAAACGATTGGAAAGCGGAAACAATATCCAGCTTGCAACCTTTGTACTTGCCCGGCTTGATGGTGCCCCCGTAAACCATCAGCGACGGACGGTTCAAACGCCCCATCGCGATCAAACATCCTGGCATGTTCTTGTCACAACCGGGCAGCGTCACGAGGGCGTCATACCACTGACCGCTCATGATCGTCTCAATCGAATCGGCAATCAAATCACGCGACTGCAGTGAAAAGCTCATGCCATCGGTGCCCATCGAAATTCCATCACTGACGCCGATGGTGTTAAACCGCATGCCAATCAAATCCGCATCCGTCACCCCTTTCTTCACCTCGATCGCCAGCTTGTCGAGGTGCATGTTGCAAGTGTTCCCTTCGTACCAGACGCTTCCAATACCGACCTGCGCCTTGTCCATATCGGCTTCTGTCATCCCCGTCCCGTAAAGCATTGCCTGAGATGCTCCCTGGACGGCAGGCTGAGTGATACGGCGGCTGTATTTGTTCAATGGCTCGGACATGGAAATTTTAACTGTGGTAGAGGTTTTGAATATTTGACAGATAAATTTTCGATAGCGGGGGACAAACTGTTTCGGGCCGAAACAACATGAAAATCCCCTCCAAAAATTACAATTTAGCAAAACAAGCCGCGATCACCATGTCGGCAACCGCGGCTTGAGCCATGATCAATCGATGGGTTGAGAATCAGCTTTGGGCAGCAGCAGGTTGAGCTGCTTCCCCGGTCGCTGTCTCGGCACCCGCTTCATCGCCTTCACCCGCCTCTTCGGCAGCTTCGGCAGCCGCAGCAGCTGCGGTTTCAGCAGCAACCACGGCGGGATCGAGACCTTCAGCAAGCTGATCAAGAGCCGTACTGATTTTCTCAAGCACTGGATCCCGGCCATCGGCAGAGAAGCTGGCCGTGTCTGTGGATGCGGAAATCGCTCCATCGTAACCGGCTGCGTTTAACAACTGGACAACCTGCCACGATACCGATCCAACTTCACTGCCAGGAACGGGAACGCGATCCGCCTTGGTCAGGGCGTTTGCGTCAGCACCTTCTTTCACATCAGCAAGACGAACTTCTGTGATGGCATTTGAGGCCAACAGAGCTTTCACTTGATCGACGGTGCCGCCACCGGCCTGCCACTCGAACATATCCAGACAGACACCAAGGTGGTCGTGCCCAACGCTCTTGACCAGCGTCTGAACTTCTTCGGCAGTCTGAATGAACTTGAACTGGCCTTCGACATCGGTTGCACCCACGGCATTCAAGTAGACGCCGATCTTGATATCGTGCGTTGCAAAAATCTCGGCCACCTCGGCAAGCCGAGTCTTGTGAGTGTCGAAATTCTCCTGGAAGGAATCCGTAGGGCTGTTGGTTTCAAGCTCAACAAAACAACGTTTGGCACCCAGCTCTGACGCAAGCGAAAGAATCGTTTCGATTTTCCCAACGGCTTTCTTGAACGCGTCTTCGCTTGAACCAAAATTGATGGGCAAGCGGAAGGTCCCCATGTCGAGCTTCTTGGCACTCTTCAGAAACTGGCAGGCAAACTCTTTACCCAAAGCGTCATGGCGGCCAAGCAAATCCTCCATGTCGATTTCGACCCCGTCGAATTTGTAGGTCAGCGCCAGCTCGATCAGTTCGTTCTGGCGTCCGCCAATGCCGAGCCCACGAGTGTTGAGAATTTTGTACATTTTGCCTCCATATTACCTGTCATGCCCCGAACAAATCGCATCGCCTGAGTGGCTTTCCCGGCAGCAGAACGGAGAAACTCCGGGCGAACGGGCAGAAACGGGGGGCACCTATCTGTGCGAAAGGGCAAGATTATGTCAAAGAACCCCGTTTTTTACTAGGCTTAACCAACTCTGTTTTTCGACAGAATTGCCCGGTATTCCACGGAATTTTCGGCAAGTCCGGCCAATGACAGCGGTCCGAGCCGACCGAAGATTGACTTCTTCCGGGCGGCGGCTAGATTTACACAGCCAATCAACAGTTCTCGGGGGCGAATTGGATTCGACCGGATTGCGGAAGAGCTGGTTGCATGTCGTGGTTGATCAGAAGGCCACGTAAAAATCTGATCAAAACCTTTTAATTGCAGAAGATAACACTTTCGCAATGGCTGCGTAACACGCAACCCCGGTTGAGGGACTTCGCTGGAGAGTTCTGAAAACCGGTTAGCAATTCCAGATCGCCCTCGGCCATGCCGGGAACGTCGAGGGCTAAATTTTGTTTCCGACTAGCGTGACGATCAGTCTGTCGATGGACGGTTCATCATGCGAAATTCAAAACACCGACTACACATGTAGACGCCATCTTGGAACCATCGCGGGACGCGGGTTCGATCCCCGCCGCCTCCACTGAAAATTGAGTACCGTTTCGTTGATCAAAAGTCAATGAAACGGTTTTTTTGTGCCTGTTCAAAGACCCTTGGCATAAATGCGGTGACCGGGCACCGGGCATCGACGCAGCCGTGGCAGCCAGCACTAAGCCTGCAGTTTGAACAGGACAACGGTGCACGACACTGAGCACGAATACACAAAAATGCTTTACCGGTGCCAGGAAGAAACCGAGACCAACCTTCGACACCCTGATCACGTCGCATCGGCGCTGTCGGATAATGGTACACGTCGAAGCAATTCCAACATCGCGCGACCGTTGTGGTAAGGGCCTTTCCAGAATCCAGCAAGGTAATGGGCGCGACTTTCAGGAGCCAGCTCTCTGTCGTCAGAAGACCATAGCCACTCGCTTTTTGGCGATACTTTGTGCTGAGATTGGATAAACTGCCAGATGTCCTCGGTGGCCTTCAAGAATTGTCGCTCATTCGAAATCTGGAATGCGTTGTAAAAACCAACCAACGCCTCGGCCTGCACCCACCAGATCCTGCTTGAGTCGACTGGCTTGTCAAATTCAATCCGCTCAAGAAAGCCATGGCCTGAACACATGGCCTTGCCCAAGGACAACCCTGCGATTCGAACGGCATCTTTTTCAGCTTGGGAAATTAATGCATCGTCATTCAGCGATTGGCAAGCCTCACACATCAACCAACTGAGTTCGATCTCGTGACCATAAGAAATCTCAACGGAATGATCGGTCCATTGCTGGTCAAGAAACATTCGAAAGTGAAAATCGGGCCGCCGGAACCTTTTCAAGAATAGATTGACACAACCTCTTAACGCGGACTCCGATTCTTGCGAGCGTGCAACCTTGTGGAACGCCGTGTACGCTTCAAGGACATGAAGATGTGTATTGAGCGTTTTGGAAAAATTGTGATCACGCTCGCTTAACCGATAATCATCGATGGACGACCAGTCTTCGCGAAACGCTTCGGTGTATCCGCCCAGCAACGGTTCGACGCATTTCGATTCGATGGTGCGAAACAAACGGACGGCCTGTTTGAGCGCTATTTCGTCTCCGCTCAAGCGGTAAAACGCGACAAGCCCGTACAGGCAAAACGCCTGACCGTAGACTTGTTTTCGCCTGTTGGTCGGGTCGCCTTTGTGGTCGACCTCCCAAAAGTAACCGCCGTTATCCGAGTCGAAAAAATGGTCGATCAGATAGTCGTGGGCCCTCGCGGCCAGCTGGCGACTGCGGGAACAACTTGTCTGGATTGCAACTTCGCTGAAAAACCAGAGCAATCGACTGGTCTGTACGACGCCTTTGCTCGCTTCAGGGACAGGGGATCCTGCCGAATCAATTTCGCCAAAAAAACCGCCAAGCTTCTCGTCGACACTGTGTTCGATCCACCAGCTCGCAATGGCATCCAGCTCACGTTCGAGAATCTCAACTTTCAAAACAGAACTCGGACCTTTCAAGTGACGGATTGGAGAATTGATCATCTACTCAATTCCTGGGCGACAGCCATGATTTACGACCACCGCGCATCCTTGGCGATTGATCACCCGCGTCTTTCCCCATCGTAACCTCTGCACTGCAACTGAATGAGCTTCCATCGAATCAACGGGTGAACTGTGAGCGTGCCAACTGTCAAGTATCTCCCAATGATCTTCCTTTTGCTATACTGTCATTTCGTTAATCGAATTCGAAGCCTATCTTTGCGATCTGTTGAATCAGCGGCAGAGGTGGCGTACCTCGGGCAGCGGTTAATCCACAGTGAAATTCGCAAAGTCTGATTTTTGAATCTTGCTTTCAAGCCTGATGCTTCCCCTGTGCGGACAAAGCCTCGGCTCCGACCGTGAGCGGTAAATCCAATAAACGCGAGTTGTCGGGCGTAGGAAAATCAGATCAAACAGTGATAAAACGATGGGTTCGAGCGACCGTTTGAGTATGCTTGAGTCATCAACCCGTTTTCAGTTCAAAGACTATTTATTTTCAGGACGCTGAAGAATGACTAAACCGTCGGTGCCTCGCCTCAAAGATGTCGCGGAAGAGGCAGAGGTTTCAGTCGGCGCGGCTTCACGAATTCTCAGGGGCGACACTGCACCATTTGGGAAAGACACGGCCGTTCGCGTTGTCGAGGCGGCAAAGCGTCTGGGCTGGCGACGAAACTTGCTGGTCAACGGAATCCAAACCGGGCGAACCAAAACCGTGGGTGTCATGATTCCTCCGTTCGATTCCTTTTGGATCAACGTAATGTCGGGGATTCACAATCGTCTGGCTGAGGCTGACTACTTGCCAATCACGGTCTGGCTGGGTGACCTGGATAAGCAACCTTTTTTCGAAGAAGGAGACGAAGAAGGAATCGCACAAATCAATCGCCTGCTGGACCGGAGAGTAGACGCGTTGATCATGTGGCCACAGATTGCCTGCTCGTTTCGAAAATCTCTTGCCCAGGCAACAAAGCAGAATGTTCCTTTGGTCGTCATTGATTGGCATGGGGAGGATCCCCTCGGTGATTCGGTTGTCACTGCGGGCGAAAATTCGACGCGAATTGTTGCGGACCATCTTCTGAAGTTGGGGCACCGGAGGTTCGGCTGCCTGTCGGAACGCGACGACGATTCTCACTCTTGGGCCAAAGCCCGTGTTCACCACTTTCAGCAAGCGATCAACGAAGTCGACGGGACCGAACTGGTGACCATGCATCTTGGCGCAAAGGGTGATGATGGGGTCGAGGTGGCGACCAAACTGCTCCAGCAAAAATCACCGCCGACCGCGATTTTTGCTGTTAGCGACCACTTGGCTAACGACGTTTATCTTGCCGCGAAGAAAGTTGGCCTTCGAATTCCTGAGGATTTATCGGTTGTCGGCTTCAGCGATTTGGATTTCGCAGTCAAAATGTCGCCGCAATTAACCACCGTGCATCAACACCCGAAGAAGGTGGGAGTCAAAGCAGTCGACATCGTTCTCAAACGAATCGAGTCGAAACAACTTCCTGACAAGTTCGAATCGATTGAAATTGATGGCGAGTTGGTTTTGAGAAATTCAACTGCAGCGCCTCGAAAAAGCTGATCGATGGCGAAGGACGATCGTTGGTTTTCATATCACAACACCAAGGGTTTTTTTCTCTTTTGCTGCCTGAAACGAGCAATCGCAGGGCAGTTCAGACAGTGCCGTTGCGCCTGACCTGGCTATCAGACAGGGAGGTTCCTCAAGTTTCTCCGACCGCCCAACGCTGGTTCAAAACCCTGAACTGGGAAACGCGTGGTTTATATTTCCGCGTGGTCTGTGCAGCGCTTGCACGCTGAAAAATAAAATTCTTGCGGTGTAAGATGACCACATCCACGATTCCATTCGCGTTACAATCTGTGAAGCTCATGACAGAACCATAGCCCGGGTATTTCGCAGGCCGGCAACAAGGTCTCGAAAACACGGCCGTAACACCAGACAGTTTTCAAAAACAGTCTGTCGTTCTCGATGGCAACAAGTCCGAGACCGAAGTTCCGGCATGGCAATGGTTTGCGTGTTACGGCCGACATCCCAGATGAAATATCCGGGCGAGTGGTCTGTCAAATTTGAATTGACCAGTTTGAATCGTGCTTAAGCGCCAGCAGATTTGGCGGACAGCACTTCCAAGATCGGTCAATTCAGGTCTGCTGGACCGCTAGATCAAATCGATGTTTCAACAAGCCTCTACTTTTTGACCATTAAAGCCACTCATGAACCACTTCCAATTGATTACCATGACGGCCGCGTTCATTCTTTGTCTGACGATTGATCAGGTTAACGCACAAAGCGTCCCGTTTGTCATTCCGGGCGACGATGCCACTGAATCGGCCACTGACTTTTCGAACCTGTTAAGCAAACCAGCTGGCGATTCGGAATTCGTGTCGATCCAGGACGGTCAATTCTTTGTCGGAAATCGTCGCCTGCGATTCTGGGGCATGAACCTTTGCTTCGGCGCTAATTTTCCGACGCATGAGGAAGCAGACAAGATCGCGCCTCACCTGGCAAAACTGGGTTGCAACGCGGTCCGATTCCATCATATGGATATGCTCGATGCTCCTGCGGGAATCTGGCAAACGAATGAGGATGGGTCTCGGACCTTCTCTCCGGAACAAGTTGATCGCCTGGACTATTTCCTCGCGAAGCTCCATGAGAACGGGATTTATGCCAACATTAACTTGCATGTGTCCAGAACTCTGACTGAGGCGGAGGGATTTCCTGAAAAAACGGAAGGGCCTTGGTGGTCAACAAGCAACAAATGGGTGATGTATTACGACCCGGATGTCCAGGCCACGCTGAAACAGTATTGCCGCGAACTGCTTGAACACGAAAACCCTTACCGCAAACTGAAACGCTGCGACGATCCCGGCATCGCTCTCGTTGAAATGCTCAATGAAAACTACTTCAGCGTACAGGGGAACTCGCTGTTGAAGTTGCTTCCGGATCGATACGTCAGGTCATATCAAAAGAAATGGAATCAGTGGCTGGTCGCGAAATACAAGACACACGAAAAACTGAAAAGTGCGTGGCAACCGGCTTCCCGAAAGTCGGATTCCGAACCCGTTTTCAAGCCCGCCGATTGGAACGAAAATCTTGGTGACTGGAGTTTCAACAAAAACACGCCGCATGAATATCGCCCGGCCGAGTTTGATTCGTCGGTTTCTGCATTGCGACTGGAACCCAAGGAAAAATTCGAGCAGCATCACCTGCGTCAACTGAGCAATTACAACTTGGCGATAACCAAAGATGAGGCATGCGAGCTATCCTTTTGGATTCGCAGCGATGAAGAACGCGAGTACACGATCGAGGTTTCGTCGGTCAAAGGAGGCTCGTGGCGAAGCATCGGGCTATTCGAGGCTGGGCGTTCGACTCGTAAATGGACCGAAGTCAGACATTGGTTTGTTCCGACCGAAACGAACAACGAAGCCTACGTTGCGTTCAGTCTTGGCACTTCTGACATTCCACTCGAGCTGGCAAACGTCCGCTTGATTCGCGCGGCCGATGGCGAAATCCCTGCTGGCCAGCGTTTGGACGACGGAACGATCGGAGTCCCTGACGCCAGCTTCCCGATAGCGGCGGTGATGGCTCATAAACATTTCATGATTGATACCGAGCGTGCATGGGTTACCGAGCTGCGGGATTTTCTGCGAAACGAAATTGGCGTAAAGGTCCCGATCACTGCTTCGCAGGAAAATTATCACGCGCCGGGAGTTTTGGCCGACACCGTTGACTACATTGACCTTCACACATACTGGCACCACCCAACATTTCCAGCGGGCAAAGAATTCAATCCAACCGAGTATCGAACCGGCAATGTCCCGATCGAAATACAGCCGCTAAAGACAGGCTGGCCCGCCCACAACCTGATCAACCGAGCCGGTTGGCGATACCACGGCATGCCGTTTACTTTAAGTGAATGGAATCACGCCGAACCGGGGGACTTTAACACCGGTGCGATCATGATGGCTGCCGCGTTAGGCGCGATACAGGATTGGGACGGCATTTTCTTTTTTGATTATGAGTCAGAACACGGAAGATGGTTCAGCGAGCACTACGACGGCTTCTTTGATTTTAACAGCCAACCCGCAAAACTGGCCGCGTTCTCGGTTGCCTCAAACATTTTCCTCAGAGGCGACCTTTCAGCGCTGCCTACAAAAATGAGCGGGACCTTTGACGACAGGATAGCCGGTCACCTTGCTTTCCTTCATCAATTGGGAATTGATATCAAAGCTGACGAACCGGATCTCGTCGACACTCAGTCAGCCGATCCTCCATCGGAGCTTCTTTTTAAAACCCCCGACGGTTCTCTGATTTGGGACGCAACGGAGGAATCGAAATCTCACCTGATGCTGAACACACCTCGGTCGAGTGGCGTGTGGGGTTTGATCGCCAACCAGCGATTCGAAGTTGGCCCCATCGAAGTTGCGATCGGGCCAATTGAGCGAGACTACGGAACCATTGTCTTAACGGCGCTCGACGATCAGCCTGTTTCGGATTCAAGCCGAATGCTGTTGCTCGCTTCCAGCGGGGCAGAAAATACGGCCATGAAATGGAACGCGGACCGGACCAGCGTCAGTGACCAATGGGGAACAGGTCCAACACAAGTCAACCTCGTTCCAGCTGAGATTTCCCTGACGCTTGGAAACGCCGTTGGAAATTCGGTTGAAAACGAGTTCACCATCTACGCGCTCGACGGAACCGGGGCGAGAGTTTCTGAAGTTGACTCTGAGCAGCTAGACGGAAAACTGACGTTCAAGATTGGCTCGCCCCACAAAACGATCTGGTACGAGCTAACCAAAAACCCCGCCCTCCGGTAGCAAACCAGACTCCCGCGTTACAAACCACAAGCAAATGTTCGATCAATCGCACCGGACTGAAAAACGTTGCCGCGGACTGCGGTCGTGACGTCAGGTGGAAAACTGGAATCGAGGTGGAAACATGATCATAATGGCGACGATCATCCAATCGACGTTTCAGACCCGTTTTCTGTGATCAATAATTCAATCTGGAGCAACCATGATGCGTTTGATCTTTCTCTGCTGTTTTCTGTTTGTCTCAACCGCGTCCTTTGCAGCTTTGTCTGCAAACGACTTGCCTCAAATTGAAAAACGCGAGGGAGTCAAACCAAGGAACGTTGTTTTCATTTTGACGGACGATCATCGTTACGACGCGATGGGATTTGCAGGTCACCCGTTCCTCGAGACACCTCATCTGGATTCGCTGGCCAGCAACGGAGTCCACCTGAAGAACGCGTGTGTCACCACATCGTTGTGCTCACCCAGTCGTGCCTCAATTCTGACCGGACTTTACACGCACAAGCATCGCGTGATCGATAATCAGCGACTGGTACCGGAAGGTACGATCTTCTTTCCTCAGTATTTACAGAACGCCGGGTATTCGACAGCCTACATCGGCAAATGGCACATGGGCGATGGTAATGATTCGCCTCGCCCTGGATTCGACCATTGGATCAGCTTTCGCGGACAAGGAAAATATCTTTCACCGGGTCCCAACTACACGATCAACGTCAATGGAGCCCGAGTGAAACAGAAGGGCTACATCACCGATGAACTGACCGACTACGCAGTCGACTGGCTTGAGCAACAGAACCAAAATGACAAACCATTCTGTCTGTACTTATCGCACAAGGCAGTGCACGCAAACTTCACACCTGCCAAGCGACACGAAGGGAAATACAAGGAGGCTGACCTGAGCTTTCTGCCTCGCGGAGAAAATGTGAAAGCGGAAAACGACGCGCCGCGCTGGGTTCGAGATCAACGGAACAGTTGGCACGGCATCGATTTCAGCTACCACAGCGACAAGGGACTTGACTACTTGTATCAACGCTATTGCGAATCGATCCTCGCGGTTGACGATGGAGTCGGGCGTGTGCTGGAGCAGTTGAAGAAAATGGGGATCCACGATGAGACCCTCGTCATCTACATGGGCGACAACGGTTTCATGTGGGGCGAGCACGGTTTGATTGACAAACGAGTCTCGTACGAGGAATCCATCCGCGTTCCTATGATTATGCAATGTCCGGATCTTTACGAGGGCGGAAAAGTGGTCGAGCAGGTGGTTGGAAACATCGATGTTGGGCCAACGATTCTGCACGCTGCCGGACTTGAAACGCCAGACTACATGGATGGCCAGAGCTTTCTGGAACTACCCGATCATCCCGAAATGGAATGGCGAGACTATTTCCTGTACGTTTACTACTGGGAGAAGAATTTTCCGCAATCGCCAACCCAGTTTGCTTTGCGAGGCGAACGATTTAAGTACATCACTTACTACGGCTTGTGGGACACCGATGAACTGTACGACTTGGAAGCCGACCCCGGTGAAACAAAGAATCTGATTAACGATTCGGAGTACAAGGTCATTGCAAAAGACCTTGAGAACCGCCTTTATGCCATGTTGGGGCAGGAAGGCGGAATGGATATTCCAATGAACCAACCGAACGGTAATTCTCAAAACAAACGTTGGGATGATTATGGGGGCCAGCAGTCCGCGGACTTTCCGAAGTCCATGGTCGTAGACCAGCCTATCAATCGAAATGCGAAATAAGCCGGGATGTTCCGTAGGCTGGTAAATCAGATCTCGAAAACACTGCCGTAACTTTGCGAACCTGATAGCTTTCAGAAACCGTCTGTCAGCATGAGCGTCGTTAAAACCGAGGCCTAAATTCCGGCGTTGCTGGGGCTTGCGTGTTACGGCCCGCAGGTTGGTTCCCCGTTCTCCAAACTCGCCCGCAAGACGCGACCAAGCGAAATCAAGACGATGAGTTCCAGCGTAAACACAAACAGCCGCGCGCGTTGGAACGCGGCTGTCGAGTAAACGTAGAGTAAGGGTAGATGAGCTTACTCAGCTATTTCGCTGGTGACCATTTCGGTTTCAGCCGATGGTACGCTTTCTTTGTCTTCTTTCAGTTCCGCACGCAGTTCGGCTCGACGACCGGCTTCGGCGAGCACCTGAACTGCAAACCTGAGTTCGTCGACACTGAAGAAACGCTCGAAGTAACCACCCATTCGCTCAACTCGGTTGAGCGTGAGCATGTAGTCAAACGATAATTTATCTGTCAGATGCCAGGTGGTCGCTTGAGCAACATTCTGAGTGATTTCGTCTTCGGCCAGCATACGGATTGTTTCCGCGACCTTTGGGTCAGAGGTCAAATTCTCTAGTGGCTGAATGCGATACTTGATCGCGGGACGAGGGTCAGGTTTTCCGTGCTCAAGACAGACCGTTTTAATTTTCAGTTTGCCAGTTTTGCCAGCAGGGATATTGAAGACACCACCGCCTCCACCAGCACCAGCACCGCCACCGCCGCCAAAGCCGCCGCCACCTCGACCGCCACCGCCGCCGCCGCCAATGCCTTGCTGTTGCTGGCCTCCTCCGCCGCCGCCGCGGGCACCGCCACCACCGCCGCCAATGCCTCCGCCAACACCACCGCCGAACTGTCTCATGACAGGAACTGCGGAGAACGTTGCAGGCACTTGGATTGCGAGCGGTTTGTCGGTTTTGTTGGTGAAAATCAGTGTCGAATCAGCCGCATCTTTTGGCTTGATGGTGACGTCAACAGTTCCCGAAGCCATACCTTCAAACATTTCAACAGGCTCGAAACCTTCGACTGGCACGAATGTTTTTGAAATCGTCGACAGACGACGCTCTTCCATCCGTTGTGCTCGGATATCTTTCTTACCCGCTTCCTTATCGGTGTCCGTATCCGCAGCGTTCGAAATCGCGCAAGTCGCGCCGATCGCGAACAAAGCGATGGTCAGCTTGAGCCCATGGCTCAGAATCCAGTTTTTCATGTTCGTTCCTCGGTGAAAAGAGTCGCCGCTTGCTCGCAGCGATCGCCTCCCGTTTGATCGTGATGTGAGGACATTCGTTTTCTGAGAGTCAAACGCACGCCCGTTAACTAAGAATAATACCTGCAAAACCAGCCAATTCCACTCAAAACCCCAAGGTTTACCCATTGTTCAAAGGAATCGATCATGGGATTGGGTTTGGAGCTGAGCGCAAAGCCTTTCAAATGCATGGCGACTCGATTGAGGGCCCTGCAAAGCTCGAAAAAACGGGCCGAGCCGCCGGAAATCAGAGCCAACCGATTGCTACGAGGCTATATCGGACAACCATCCCCGCCGCCACCACACTGACGATGCTCATCAGCTTGATCAGAATATTCAGACTTGGGCCACACGTATCCTTGAACGGGTCACCGACGGTATCACCAACGACCGCCGCTTTGTGGGCGTCAGAACCCTTGCCACCCAAATGACCGGCCTCAACGTATTTCTTGGCGTTGTCCCAGCTGCCACCTGAATTCGCCATGAAGATCGCAACGCAGAATCCGCAACAGAGCGTGCCAACCAACAGACCAATGACTCCACCCACACCGAGAATCAATCCAACGACGATGGGCGTAAGAATGCCCATCAGCGACGGCAGAATCATCTCCCGCTGGGCAGCTCGCGTACTGATCGCGACGGGCCGTGCATAGTCTGGCTTCGAGGTACCATCGATGATCCCCTTGTCCTCACGAAATTGACGCCGCACTTCTTCCACCATTCCAAACGCCGCACGCCCAACGGCTTTCATGGTCATCGCACAAAAAACGAATGTCGCCATGCATCCCAAAAAGACGCCGATCAGAACTCGAGGATTCAACAAAGTCGCGTCGTACAGGCGCGCAATGTCGGGCATGGACGCCTTGCTGACCTCAATCAGCGAGTCTTTGGTCACTGCGATGCGAACTCCGTTCTGACCAGCTTCGAATAAAGACGAATCCAGCATCGCGGGGTACGAATCAGGCTCCGGCCAGACGTCCCTGACTGCAGATTTTCGAGCATATTCCGGCATTACCAGATAGCCGGTGACCGCCCCGGAATCCGATTTGGTTGCCATAAAGTTTTTGTTCAACTGATAGAACTGATCGGTTTCCACGAACACGCCATTGAGTTCAGCCGATCGGGCCCAGTTCTCGTAGCCCGTTTTCACCTGTTCTACATAAGCAGCCAGCAGTGCCAATGCCGTCAGGGCCGCCGATCCGATGGCAAAGCCCTTACCCGTTGCTGCCGTTGTATTGCCAAGGCTATCCAACGCATCTGTTCGCTCGCGAACGATGGCGTCCAATTCTGACATCTGCGCGTTTCCACCCGCGTTGTCGGCGATCGGACCGTACGCGTCAGTGGCAAGGGTAATTCCCAACGTGGACAACATTCCAACCGCGGCAATTCCTACTCCATACAGCCCCAGCGTGAACACATTGGGGTCATCAAACTCGAAGGACGTCGCAAAGCCGAAAGCCAGTAACATCCCGACGCAGACAACAATCACCGGAACCCAGACGCTTTTCATGCCGTCCGCCACACCTCCAATGATCACCGTTGCCGACCCCGTCGACGCCTGATCCGCCAGCTTCTGTGTCGGTCGATATTCGTCGCTGGTAACATACTCTGTCCATTTTCCGATCCCCCATCCGGCGACCAAGCCAACCGCAATGCTACCAACGATGCCAATGAAACTGCTGCCCAACAGCAGCCATGTTGCCAGAGCTGAGACGAAAAATGTCAAAACCATCGAACTGTCGATACCGCGCCCCAACACCTTTAAAAGCGCCTTCTGGCTGGCGTCTTCGTCGGCCTTGACCAGAAAGATACAAGTTACGGACATCACAATGCCGATCGCGGCAACCATCATCGGCAAAAACAACGCAGCAACCCGCCAGCTGTTTAAGTCCGGACTCTCACCGGGTAGTTCCACGGTCGCCATGGCGGCAACCCCCAATGCAGCGGTGGCCAGAATCGAGCCGCAATACGACTCGTACAAATCGGCTCCCATCCCTGCCACATCACCGACGTTGTCGCCCACGTTGTCAGCGATCGTCGCCGGGTTGCGAGGATCGTCTTCAGGAATGCCTTGCTCAACTTTCCCAACCAGATCAGCACCGACGTCGGCAGCTTTGGTGAAGATTCCCCCACCGACTCTGGCAAACAGTGCCTGACTGGAAGCCCCCATTAACGAGCACAACATCGTGACGGTAATCGTGTTCAGGTCCAAATGACATAAGAATCGAAGAATAAAGTACCAGCAGGCCATATCCAACGTGCCGAGCCCAACCACCGTCAGCCCCATCACCGCTCCGCTGCGAAACGCCACCTGGAGTCCATCATTCAGCGAATTTCTGGCCCCTGCTGCCGTTCGACTACTGGCCGATGTTGCCGTGGTCATACCAATGTAGCCCGCGAGACCCGACCAGAATCCGCCCGTCAAAAACGCGACTGGAACCCAGTACTGCTGAATTCCTGCGTATCGAGCCCACAGAAGCAACAGAAACACGACGGCAAAATAGACGGAAACGACAAAATATTGCTGCTTCAAGTAAGCTTTTGCTCCGACGGTCACGTGATTGGCAATCTCAACCATTCGCTCGGTGCCCGGATCGGCCTCTTTCATGTTTCGGTAAAAAGAAACTGCGAACCCAAGTGCCGTAAGAGAAGCGGCCAGCAAAATCGCCCAGTACACCCACTCCATCGATGTCGGCACGGCAACACCCGACGCCGGACTGGCCATCGTCTGACTGACCTCCGACGCTGGCTCGGCAACTTGCTGGCCAGATGAATTACCTGCAAAAAACAGGGATAAAACGAGAAACTGGATCGAGACGGCGGCGGGCTGAAGACCATGAAACCGCAATGAGCTAACTGGCATTTAATTCACTTTAATCGTTGTATAAAGGCATCGATACCTGTATTAAAGCCGGATTCGTCTGTCAAATGAACCCCAGTCCAGAAACTTTTTTTGCTTGGACGCTTCAAGCATCATCCAAGAATGCAAAAGCTGAAAAGCACTCGTGATGGGTGCTGCATCAATCAAGTTGACCAAAGACGAAAACCGAGAACCTGCTTGCTTCGTAAAGCTGAATTTCATTCCACGTGAAATCAAAATCGTAGCCCCCATGAAACCAACAAGCCTGTTCGTCGTACAGGTGGTAAAGGCGATCATTAAATCGTTTGTCATCATGAATCTGAAATCTGTCCATTGCAAGGAGATCGCCACATGCGATTTTCCATGTCTGGCCAATCGCGTAGAATGTGGATCGCCTGCTATGCGTGGCGATGATTCACCTTCGTTCTGAACCGATAATCGTTTTCAATCTGGAGTCCTCCATGCCCTCGTCGAGAAGGCTGATCTTTCATTTGATTGCCCGCGTCTTCATTTTGATGCTCGTTCCTGCCGGATCATTAATTCTGATCCCGACACTCGCAGTCGCCCAGTCTAGCGCCGGAGACGAGACGCTTGACGACGCGTTTACGAAGAAGTTGTCCGCGAAATCAACACGCGACCTGGACAAGGTGGTCGATCTTTGCGAACAAGCGATGGAGGAAGGATTGGATGAAGAAGGCGTCGAGCAGGCGAAACAGTTGGCCGCGGCCGCGTTGTACGAACACGCCGAACAGCTGTCGCGACCGATTCTCGTCCCCGCAGGTCGTGACCGCCGATGGCAGATTTACCGACGCCAGGCACTCAGCCGATTGAAAAAAGCGACTGAGTACCAACCGAAAATGGGATCGGCCTGGCTGTTGATCACAAAGCTTCACGGCCTTCCGGGAGGTGACCCACAAGCGGCATCGGTCGCCGTCGAAAAGGCCATCGAATTGGCTGGCGATGACCGACGTCAACTGTCGGCCGCACTGTTTCTACGTGCTCGACTCGCCGGCAATGCGGGAGACGAAGACACCTTGCTGGCGGACCTGGATCAGGCCATCAAAATCGACCCTGACAACGTTGACGCCTATCGCGTTCGAGGCGAATACTATCTTAAAAAACGCGAACCCGAAAAAGCGCTCGAAGACTTGAATCGGTGGCTCGATTCCAATCGCAGCACAATCGGTTCAATTCTGATTGTCGATCGCCTGATCGCGATGGATGATAAATTTGACGACGACATGCAGCAGGCGGCACTGGAAATCCTCAGCAAAGCAATCGAGAACGACCCCCAGAGCCCCGACCCCTATCACGCTCGCGCTCGCGTCCATGCGATTCAGGAAGATATCGATGCAGCGTTGAACGACATTGACGATGCGTTGAAGCTGGCACCGGACAACGAAAGGTTGATTCGTTTTCGTACGCGTTTGTTGATTGGTGCAGAACGTTGGAAGGAAGCAAATGCGTCGATCGATGAATTCCTTGAGAAAAATCCTGACGACACCAAAATGGGTGAGCTTCGTTTGGCAATTCTGATTGATCAAGGCAAATATGCAGACGCGATCGATCAACTGAGAAAACTGATTCGAAAGTCACCAGACAGCCTTGGCTATCGACGACAATTGGCAGCGTTGTACAACGCCGACGACCGTCCTTCTCAGGCAATCCGAGTCTACAGTCGCTTGTTGAATGACGTTTCGGCCGAGCGAGTTGAAAACGCCAGCGATCAACAACGAATTGCACTACTGAGTACACGATCGAGTCTTCTTCAGGGGCGTGGCAACGCAAGGCTCTCAACCGGCGAGCACAAGGAAGCGATCGATGACTACGACGAGGCATTGGATCTGTGTTATCAGTTTCGTGACCTGCTGGAGGAGCTGGACATTGATCTGGGTAGCGACAACACAACGCTGGTTGGTGTTCTGAACAATTTCGCATGGGTGCTGGCGACTTCGCCCGAAGACGATCTCCGGGATGGTGAACGAGCGATCGAGCTGGCGACCGAAGCGGCCGAATTGACTGACTTCAAGGAGGCCTACATTCTCAGCACGCTTGCCTCAGGCTATGCCGAAACCGGCGATTTTGACGCTGCGTTGGAGTGGATTGAGAAAGCGATTTCAGCCAACGATGAGAAAGCAAAAAAACTGAAGGAAGAAGGCGACGAACAGGAAGCAGCCAGACTGAACAGTGAACAGTCAGAAAGCCTTCAGAAAGAAAAAGCCAGCTACGTTGACAAAAAACCATGGCGAGAAAAACAGAACGTCGAAGCCGAAGCGAAAGACGAAAACGATGAACCTGCAGGGAGCGATGACGAAACGGATTCGCCCGACTCCGATCGGGAAGCAGAACCAGCAGCGGATGACAGCGACGAATCCTCAAGCGATATGACAGAAAAAGACGAACCCGAATCTGAATCCTCTGGAGATGCCGAAACCGAAGACAGTCCATCTGAGGACTCCGCCGAGGACGGCAAGGGAGCCGACTCGGATGAGACTCCGCAACCAGAGCAAGAATCGCCAAAATCAGACGAAACTCTTGATGGTGGCTCAGATTCTGATGACGCGGGTACAGCGTCGGGTGATGAGAAACCTGAACCAGAAGTCGATCCTCAACCTCAAGAAGAAGCACCCGAGGTCGAAGACCCAAGCAAAGTCTGACGTAAATCAATTGGGCGTGACGGCGCTGACTTCCAGCAATCCGATTTATTCTTACAAGAAGAGCCGCGAAGATGGAAATCCAAACCAGCGACCAGCTGAAGGCCAGGAAATGCGAACCGTGTGAAGGTGGTGTTGATCCATGTTCGCTTTCGTTTACCCAAGAACAGCTAGGCAAGATCCCTGGCTGGGAACTTGGGGACGATCAAAAGAGCATTTTCAAGAAATGGACGTTTTCGAATTTTGTTCAGAGTCTCGATTTCTGCAACCGAGTCGGTGCGATTGCAGAAGAGGATCAACATCATCCTGACCTTCATCTGACGGGATACCGAAACGTTCGCGTCGATCTGACGACGCATGCAATTGGGGGGCTCAGCGAGAACGACTTCATTCTTGCCGCGAAAATTGATCAGGCTGAAGCATCCTGAGAACAGCCCGCAATGGTAGTGCTTTGTTCCAACTCGTTTTTAGGGTTGTTACTTGCGGAGGGTCTCGTTT
>CAYXWX010000049.1:0-32033 GCA_964468915.1 uncultured Pirellulaceae bacterium | reverse complement strand
ATTTCAAGGGACAATCAGGCTTCGGTCAGGCAGGCAAGCGGCCAATCAGAACAGCAGGACTGCCAGATCCTTGATTGCATCATTTGCAAAGAACGGAATGACGACACCGAACCGGTAGCCGTAAGGCATTTCATTTGATTCTGTCGTCAGCAAAACAACACCACGTTTCGCAGCCACTTGATCGCAGACCGTCTGAAACCAGCCAGGGTCAAAATCTGACGTGTCGAGGCTCGAACTCAGGAATTTTATCGGAGGATTCGATTCCTCCTTCGATGGCGCGGAGGATTTGCATTTCCAAAGATTGAAACTGCGCGCGAAGGGCTTGAGAGTGTCGGACAACAAAAGAAGTACCGATCCAGCGAATCCGTAATCTCGACCGACGGGTAATCCCACACAAAGATCAGGGGTCGCTGCATCTCGATCAAATGATCGAATGAAGTTGGGGGCAGCTTGAGGATTGGAAACGAGCCGAGGAACCCCGTCTTTCCAGCAACAACCCGGGACTCCCGCACCTTTTGGAAAACGGACGTGTTGGCTGATGTATTCGAAGGATTCCAGACCTTCGTAGTATGAACCTGTAATCGCTAATTCGTCACGATCATCGCGTGACCAGATTTCGATGCCAGCGTGTCCATCGGTCAGACCGAAAACGACCACGTTGATCAGCGAGTAGTCGCTGTAGACGGGCACTGCCAGCAATGCGCGAATCGGCAGTCCTGATGTGTTTCTCACGTGCTGCAGTACCGCACTGTTTTCACCTTGCAGAATGACGGGTGCTTTCTGTTTCCATGCACTTCCGGCGATACCTTCACCCGGTGCGTTATGACCGGTCATGTCGAGCTTTCGCATCTGATCGTGATCGATCGCAAATGTTTGCTCAAGGTGTAGCACGCCTGAACTTTCGTCTTCGTCGGACTCAGGCAAGGTCCAGACTTCAACATAGTTGATCAGCGTCAATGACTCGGAAGTCATGGTCGAGGGGTCTTCTGTCATGGTCATCATGGTTTGGTGTCTCGAAAAAAATACTACTACAGCAAACCGTGCTCTCTCTGGAAGCAGGAACTATCCGTTTGAAACTACATTTTGTCACGCAGCGACGGGCTCTTCCACATCGTTGCGCAATTTCTCCTGAACGGCCTGAACATGAGCATCCTTTGCATGTTCCTGTTTTTCAAGAAACGCGATCAAGGCGAATCGGAAATCATAGTATCGGGGATGATCGAGCACCTCCGAACGAACGCGCGGTCGAGCAAAGGGAACTTCAAGCATCTGGCCGACGGTTGCTTCGGGTCCGTTTGTCATCATGCAGATGCGGTCGGACATGTAGATGGCTTCATCCACGTCGTGCGTAATCACCATCGTTGTGATTTTTTCGCGATCCAGAATTTCAAGAATTGTGTCCTGAAGGTCCATTCGAGTCAGCGAATCAAGACGACCGAATGGCTCGTCCAGCAAGAGTACTTGTGGCTTGAGTGCAATCGCGCGGGCGATGCCAACACGCTGCTGCATACCGCCGGACATTTCGCGTGGATACTTGTTCATCGAATCTGCGAGGCCAACCAGATTCAGGTAGTACTCGCAGATCTCACGCCGTTCTTTTCGAGTTCCATGAGGATAACACTGCTTCACGCCAAGAAGAACGTTTTCAAGAGATGTCATCCACGGAAGCAGGCAGGGCGACTGGAACACGACCGAACGGTCAGGGCCAGGTCCCGAAACCTGTTTGCCTTCCACCGCCAATTCACCCGACGAAATCGGATTCAGTCCGGCGACCATCGTCAATACAGTTGATTTACCACAACCCGAGTGACCGATGACCGAAACGATTTCACCTTTCTTGAGGATCATGTTGAAGTCTTTCACAACTTCAATGTCACGCCCGAAAGGGTTTGGATAAGCCTTGGTCAGGTTGGAAATTTCGACGTATCGGTTGTTTGTTTTATTACTCATTCGCGGCTCCAACCAATTCGTGATCTTCAGCGTCCTGGTTGCTGATTCCTTCACCAGGCTTCAGGTCAGGTGTCATTGCAACACGGGGTTTCTGTTCAAGCGAGTTAAAATCGACAGGCATCAGGTCCGGCAACGGAAGTTCGGCTGACACGCGAAGTTTCTTGGCTTCTTCGTTAATACCGATCATGTATTTCGTCACTTCATTTCGCAGATCGATAAACTCCTGATTGAAGTTGAGCGTCGTGCGATCACGCGGACGCTCGAGCGTGACAGGAAACGATTTGCCTAATGTTGCTTTCGGCCCCGGGGTCAGCGCGACAATTCGATCCGCCATCAGAACGGCTTCATCGACGTCGTTGGTGATCATGATCACGGTTCGGCGATCCTCTTCCCAGATGCGAATGATTTCGTCCTGAAGAACAGAGCGAGTCAACGCATCAAGAGCACTGAGCGGTTCGTCCAGCAGCAGCACTTCGGGTTGCATCGAAAGCGTTCGAGCAAGCGACAATCGCTGCCGCATTCCTCCCGAAAGCTCAGCCGGCTTCTTCCATTCCGATCCGGTCAGGGAAACCATGTCGATGTAACCTTGAATGTAATCCTTACGCTCGGCCGCAGATTTATCGGGAAACACCTGCTTGACCGCGAGGTCGATGTTGCCGAACACGCTGAGCCACGGCAACAGCGAATAGTTTTGAAACAAAATCCCACGTTCCGGACCCGGTTCCATAACAGGTTCGCCGTTCATCCGGACTTGCCCGGCAGAAGGAGGCTGGATACCCGCAAGCAAATTCATCAAGGTTGACTTACCACTCCCGGAAAATCCGATGATGGCGACGAATTCGTTTTTCTCAACCTTCAGGTTGATATCAGCCAGAACTTCGGTTCGTTGCCCGGGAGGTCCGAAGCCAACGTCGACCGCGTCTATTTCCATTGCAGGGGTTGTCATGATGAGTTTCTCGTGCGGTGTGATGATGGAATGATCATTGTTTGTCTGAGCAGATGTCCTCCGGATATGAGGTCCAATCCAGTAGCGGACTTGCCGATCAAACGGTGGCGGCTCCGTCATCGAACGATACGGCTCGTTGCAGCACGATCATGATTCGATCGAGGAAGAAACCGATAATTCCGATCACAAAGCATGCCAGAAGGATGTTGGCAAAAGTCAGAGACGAACCGTTCTGGTATTGATCCCAAACGTATTTTCCCAGTCCTTCTGATGAAGACAGAGCTTCCGCCGCGATCAAAACCATCCAGCCAACGCCGAGTGAAATTCGCAAGCCGGCAAAAACCAGCGGCAGCGAAGAAGGAATAATGATCTTGGTCAGTCGAGACCACAAACCAAGACGCAGGACCTTGGCGACATTGATGTGATCGTTTTCAACTGACGAGACGCCCAAGGCGGTGTTCACAAGGGCGGGCCAGAGAGCACACATTGCGACCGTGCAAGCGGAGAAGATCAATGCGGGATTTGCATTCAGCCATCCAACGATCGGCAAGCTGTTCAAGAACACGAAAAACGGATGCGTTTCCGGGTTCGGGAAAAATGCTCCAACCACAATCTGGAAGATCAACAGCCAGACAACCGGCGAGACAGGCTTGAAGATTGAAATGATCGGTGTCAGACATGCCATGGCAACGCGATTGAGTCCGCACATGATTCCAATTGGAATCGCGAACACGGCAGCCAGGATAAAGCCAATGAAAACCGTAAACAAGCTTCGCCACATCTGGAACCAGATGGTTGATGCTCGGGGGTACTCCTGCTTGGCAATCTTGCTGGCACGTTCCTCGTTTTTCACGACCGTCTTTGCCGCGGCGAGGATCGCTGCCGGGGAATCTGCACTTTCCAGCGTTTCCAAAGCCGTTGACGCAGAATCTTTGGCTTTGGCGACCTTCAGACTTCTGTTGCCGCTGGTCAGGTAATCGAGTCGCTTTTTCAGGTGTTGCACCTCAGTCGCCATGCTATCTGAGGCCATCGCGGCGGACTGCAGAGCTTTTGGTTTGTTGTTATTGATTTCCGCGATCTGGTCCTTCAGGATTTGCTCTTTTGCTTTCTCACCGTCTTTGAGTTCATTCGATTCTCGCAGGAAAACGAGCAAGTCTTCTGATGTTTTGGCTTTTTCAGCAACCGCCTCGGCCAGCTTTTCGGCTTCCGCCTTGCGATTGCTTCGAGCTTCCTTATGAGCTGCTTTCAGATCTGAATACTCTTTCTTCAGGGGCTCCAGCGCGGCAGCTTTTTCTTCTTTGACATCAGCTTCAACGATTGCCAACTCTTCTTTCAGTCGTTTCGAGTCCTTTTCTCGCTCGACGACCAAGGCCTTGATTTCCTCGATTCGTGCTTCTCTGGCTTCATCGCTGAGAGCAAAATCTGACTCCTTCTCGTTTTCACGATCGTGAAGCGTATCGTTGACATTCAGGGCAGTCCAAACCTGCGCGGGCGTTGGGACTTCGCCCGATTTTGTCTTGTGACGCGGAGCAACAAAGTTCCAGACGACAAGACAGCAGAAGACGAAAACGATCGGCATCAGCATGAAGCGAGTGATGTCTTTCACTTGCTTTTGCGGCTCTTCACCGAAAAACAGCCGAACCACTGGATCAAAAACCTTGAAACCAGAGACATCAATTGCCTTCAACAATCCATATTTAAATTTTTCAACTGTTGTTTGTTCAGACATGGTGGTGGCTCTAAGAAACTATGGTGCAGAGGCTCAGCCCTGCGAACTTGGAAAATCCGGCGCGTGCTTCTCAAGTTCACGCGCCGGATCGGGATGATGTCGGTCAGTCTTTGTGACCAATCGTGTGCTTTTTCAAGTACTCGAGTGGTTTCTTTCCGTCGTATTCGATTCCGTCGATGAAATCGCTGGTCGCCGGACGGTAGCCGTCGGTGTCCCATGGAACATCCGCTTCCGTGATATGCCCTTCAGCAAGAAGTAATTTGGCCGCCTCAAGATAAACATCAGGAAGGTAAACGCTTTTCGCGGTCTCGTCATACCACGAGGCTGGTTTGGATTCGGTGATCTGGCCCCAACGACGCATCTGAGTCAGGAACCACACACCATCGCTGTACCACGGGTAAGAGGCTTGATACTTGAAGAAGACGTTGAAGTCAGGCATCTCGCGTTTGTCACTTTTCTGAAAGTAGAAAAAGCCGGTCATCGAGTTCTTGATCACGTCGTAGTCCGCACCCACGTAGTTCGGCTTGGCCAGCAATCGACATGCTTCCTCACGATTGACCAGTGTGCCTGCATCATCCGTTTCGTCCAACCACTTTCCGGCTCGCATCAACGCTTTGACAACGGCAATGTGAGTCGTTGGGTTTTCGTCTGCCCAGGCTTTCGTGACGCCAAAAACTTTTTCAGGGTTGTTCTTCCAGATGTCGTAGTTCGTGGTTACTGGAACGCCAATCGCTTTGCTGACCGCCTGTTGGTTCCAAGGCTCGCCCACGCAATAACCAGAGATGGTTCCTGCTTCCATGGTTGCCGGCATTTGCGGTGGCGGAGTCACTGACAACTCAACTTCAGCGTCGGAAAAACCCTTGATGTCTTCAGCAGTGTACATCCCAGGATGAATGCCGGCCGATGCCAACCAGTAGCGAATTTCGTAGTTGTGAGTTGAAACCGGGAACACCATTCCCATCTGCAGTTTCTTTCCTTCGTCCAGCATTTCCTGAACGACAGGTTTCAACGATTTGGCAGAAATCGGATGCTTGGGTGTTGGTGTGTCAAGCTCCGGATCGTTTTCGACCATGGATTCCCAGATGTCGTTGGATACGGTGATTCCGTTTCCGTTCAAGTCCAGTGTGTAGGCCGTCACGATGTGAGCTTTTGTGCCGAAGCCAATCGTCGCGGCGATGGGCTGCCCGGACAGCATGTGAGCACCATCGAGTTCGCCATTGATGACGTTATCCAGCAACTGCTTCCAGTTCGGCTGCGCGATCACTTCGACCTGCAGACCTTCTTCCTCAAAGAATCCTTTTTCTTTGGCGATCACGATTGGAGCGCAGTCTGTCAACTTAATAAAACCGAACTTCAGTTCGTCTTTTTCGACATCCAGTTGTTCTGTCGCGGGCTTTGGGCTTGTGGTTGGATCGGTCGGAACGCCAAGTGCGTTCGAACTCCAGACCAGACACGTAGCAGCGATGACAGCGAAGAACGGCAGACGCCGACTCATTACGTTCTCTCGACTCATTGTTTTAGATTGCAACTTGAACTCCAGCAATTTAGGGGGATGACGCGGCAGCGGGGTTGAAATTCGTTATTCGGTATCCAGAAAATACGCTTACGCAATTTTCAGAACCGAAAAGCAATCGCCGTACCAAAGTTCAATGCGTGGTGATTCCCCTTTAAACGTCTGATTGTGGAATAGCATCTGCACAGAAACGTCATTTTCGATCCGCGATTTGCCTCCACTGCATAGGATTCCATCACATCGACCGGTTTTCCAGCAGCTCGGAAGCGATTCGGTGAAACCTTTTGTAAGTGACCTGAACTTGGGTGATTCCCCGGTAATTGTCGACTTTAAGCACGTCACGAACGGCATGCCGCATGCGGTTCTGGCGTATCGTCTTTGGGCTTGAAATCACGCGCTGCACAAGAAACAGGAACCCTGTGCAGCGAATGTCAGCACTGTTTGTGGCTGAGTGTTCACCCGTAAAAAAAGTCCCGTGAAGAATTACGGTGTCGATCGTCACATATTAATTTGGTTAATGGTCGCTCACGCTTCCAAGGGCGACTTATAAGACAAGGTGGCTCACTCCAGACGACGGCAAATCGCGGCGGAGTTCGAACGTGGCATCTTTTCTGCTTACCAAGATGATGGGCAAGATGTCACTTCGCGGAGGTTTTGCCGCAAACAACCACGCCACCGAGAAAACACCGTGATTCACCAGTCAGAAGATACGTCCACGAATATCGTCGACCGTCTGCTTGAATCCCAGCAGCAACTCACTGCTGTAGAGAAGTTTTCGCAGCGCTATTCTTCTGTCACGGCTCCCGCGAACGAATCTCAATACAAAGACCTGATCCCGCTTGAAGGGGTGGGTGAGGGCGAGCAGTACTCGTTCGAGATTGACCTTGATGCTTGTAGTGGCTGCAAGGCGTGCGTCGCTGCCTGTCACAGCCTGAACGGATTAGAAGAAGGTGAAATCTGGCGAAACGTCGGCTTGTTGACCGGCGGAGATGATTTCAACCCGGTGGTTCAGCATGTGACATCGGCCTGTCATCACTGCGTTGAGCCCGGCTGCATGCATGGTTGCCCGGTTCGAGCCTACGAGAAAGATCCGGTGACCGGCATCGTCGAGCATTTGGACGATCAGTGCATTGGCTGTAAGTATTGCATGTTCACTTGTCCTTACGATGTGCCCAGCTACAGCAAGTCAAAAGGGATTGTCCGCAAGTGCAATATGTGTACCGATCGGCTGAGTGCAGGTCAGGCGCCGGCATGTGTCCAGGCGTGCCCTCATGAAGCAATCAAGATTCGAAAAGTCAAAAAGGATGCGATCCGTGCCGAAGCACTTGACGGTCAAAACGAATCAAGTGCCCTTTTGCCTGGAGCACCAAGTTCTCGGTTAACGGTTCCAACAACGCGATATATCGGTAAGCCCAAAGCAGTCGCCAATGGCAAGCCGGTTGATTTTCATGTTGGAAAGGCACAGCACGCTCATTTTCCTTTGGTGTTCATGTTGACTCTGACGCAAATGGCGTTGGGTGTCTTTGCTGCCGCACTGCTGATTCGCTGGGCTGGTTCGATTGACAGTCGAGGGCTGGCCGTGATGAACTCAGCAGGGTTTGGCTCGCTTGTGCTGGGGCTGATTGTCGCGACACTGCACCTCGGAAGGCCCGATAAGGCTTACCGAGCGATGTCGGGTTTTCGCACATCCTGGCTGTCTCGAGAGATTATCGGTTTCAACGCGTTTGCCGGAGCAGCTTCTGGCTTGCTGGCGTTGAGCTTGTTCAGTTTCTGGCCTGATTGGATCGCTGCTCAATCTGGAATGGCTGCTGTGGCAACGGTTTTGACTGGCGTTCTGGCAGTCGAATGCAGCGTGATGTTGTATGTCGTTACGGGGCGTCCACTTTGGAACGCAGTTCGAACTCATTCGTTGTTTTTCGCGACGGCAATGGTCTTGGGTTGTGCCGCGTCGGTGCTTGTGTTGGCGGCATCCGGTTGGTCGGGCAGTGCCACGTTGCGTTGGTTTGCGGTTGGCCTGATCGTCGCCAGTGGACTGAAATTGGCAGCTGAGTTGCGATTGCTGAAGCATCTGCACCTGGACGATTCAACTCCTGAGAAATTATCGGCACAAGTGTTGGTGAGCGACAAATTGTTTCATGGTTACGCCCGGCTGGCGTGTACCGCCATGGGAGGAATCCTGATTCCGGCGATGTTGGCGGTTGGATTGTTTTCAGCGAGTGCGGTCGTTCCAGCAGCGATCATGTTTGCTTTTGTGTTCTTCGGTGAAGTGATCGAGCGTTATCTGTTCTTTGCCATTTCAAACGCACGCCGAATGCCGGGGGCTCCAAACTGATATGAGCATTGAAGTTGAAACAACGGAAAATGGAACAACAGAGAAGCCAAAGCGTTCGCTTCCTCCGCTGCCGCTGCCGATGGAGCGAGTGTTTGATGGCCCGCTGACTCAGGAGATGCTTCTTTCTCCAGGCAAATTCGGTCTGGGGATGGTTCCTGATCGTTTGTCGCCTGATGCGACGACCAGCATGGTTTGCGGTTTTTGCAGCACCGGCTGCAGCTTGAACGTTCACTTGAAGGACGGGCAGGCAATCAACCTGTCTCCCGAGGTGGACTATCCGGTCAATACAGGCATGGCCTGCCCAAAGGGTTGGGAGGCGTTGACGCCCCTGTATTCAGACGATCGCGGGACGACTCCGTTGCTGGGGAACAAAGGCAGCAAGCTTAAGCCAGTCGACTGGGCGACGGCGATGGAAACGTTCTGCGAGCGTTTTAAATCGATTCAGGCTGAACACGGAAACGAATCGGTCGCGTTTCTAGGTACGGGTCAAATGCCGACCGAGGAACTTGCGTTCCTTGGGGCGTTGGCGAAGTTTGGAATGGGCATGAAGCACGGCGACGGGAATACTCGCCAATGCATGGCCACAGCTGTCACTGCCTACAAGCAATCGTTCGGATTCGATGCTCCGCCTTACACTTACGATGACTTCGAGCAGTCAGACGTGCTGGTTTTTGTCGGCGCGAATCCGTGTACGGCTCACCCGATCATGTGGCAGCGGGTGATGCGGAATCCGCATTCGCCAAAAATTATTGTCATTGATCCTCGACACACTGAAACAGCCGCCTGTGCGTCGCACCATCTTGCCATCGAGCCAAAGTCGGACATGAGTCTGCTGTACGGCATCGGAAGGATTCTGATTGAAAACGGTTGGATCGATCGCGATTTTATCGATCGTAGTGTGAATGATTTCGACGCATTTGAAAGTTTCGTCCACGCGTTTGATGCCGATCGCGTCGAACGCGACTCCGGGATCTCTCCCGAGCGTCAGCATGAGATCGCTCAGTTGATTCACGAAGGGCAGCGAGTTTCATTCTGGTGGACCATGGGCGTCAACCAGAGCTACCAGGGAACTCGGACGGCTCAGGCGATTATCAATCTGGCACTGATCACGGGAAATATCGGTCGGCCTGGGACCGGAGCGAACTCGATCACGGGGCAGTGTAACGCGATGGGGTCCCGCTTGTTCAGCAATACGACCTCATTGCTAGGCGGTCACGATTTTGCGAAAGAAGAACATCGCCAGAAGGTGGCGGACATTCTCGGGATCGATCCAGCGGTCATTCCGACCGAGGCCAGCGACAGCTACGATCGGATCATGGATGGCATTGCCGAAGGACGCATCCGCGGGCTTTGGGTGATCGCCACCAATCCGGCTCATTCTTGGATTCATCAAGAACGCGGGCGCGAGCTGTTGAAGAAGCTGGACTTCCTGGTGGTTCAGGACATGTATTCAACGACCGAAACGGCCGAGTTTGCGGACTTGTATCTGCCGGCGGCGGCGTGGGGTGAGAAAGAAGGCACGTTCATTAACAGCGAGCGAAGGTTCGGGTTGCTCAAGAAGGTATCGCGGGCTCCCGGTCAGGCACTTTCCGATTTTTCGATCTTCCAACTGGTCGCTCACTATTGGGGCGTTGGCGATCAGTTCGCCGAATGGACCGATGCCGAATCCGTCTTGAAGATTCTGGCTAGAATCAGCGAGGGCCAGCCGTGCGACATCACAGGCATTCAAGATTATCGGATGCTGGACGACCGAGGCGGTATCCAGTGGCCGTATCCAGCCAGTAACGCGAATGATGCTCAGGAGCGACGGTTGTTCGAGGACGGTCGTTTCTACCACTCGGATCAAAAAGCGAAATTGATTTTCGATGACCCGAAAGAGATGCCCGAGACCACCAGCGAAGCGTATCCATTTGTGCTGATGACCGGTCGAGGCTCGGCCGCTCAGTGGCACACGCAGACTCGCACCGGAAAATCAAAAGTTCTGTCGCGGCTTTACGAAGTCGATCCTTTCGTCGAAATCCATCCGGACGATGCGAAGCGGCTTGAGCTGACACACGACCAACTGGTTTCCATTGAATCGCGTCGCGGCAAAATGACGGCAAAAGCTCGGATCATCCCAGGCGTCGGGCGTGGGCGAGTGTTCGTGCCGATGCATTATGAAGATGTCAATCAATTGACATTAGGGCACTTCGATCCTTATTCCCGACAACCATCGTACAAAGACTGTGCAGTAAAAATCGCTGCTGTTTGAACCACTCTACCACGATTAATTTTCAAGATGTCAGAAGAAAACAAAAACGAATCCACCGACGAAAAAGGCTTCAGCGAAGAGCAGAAAAACTATCTGCAGGGTTACGCACTCGGGTCCGATGTGGCCAAGGTCGTCCGAGGCCTGCCGGTGATTTCTGATAGCGCTCGTTCAGGCGCGGGTGACGCCGTCGTTCAGGTCGGCCCAGCGGGGGCCCAGGTCATTGGTCCGGATGCGGGGATGCATCAGGCAATTCAGCAAACGGAAGCCGGCGGCGGTAAGCTTTGCAATGAGGAAAAAGCCAAGCGTGACAAACACATGTGCGACATTTGGGATGATATCTCAAAACGCAGTGACGAAGACGCGTTCCCGAAAGGCACCGATGTTTTCCTGACCAAGTCGCAAGGTTTGTTCTACGTCGCGCCGGCTCAGGATTCTTACATGTGTCGCATGAGAATTCCGGGTGGCCATTTGAACACGGCTCAGCTGCGTGGTCTGGCTCGCATGAGCGAAGAACTTGCGGGTGGTTATGTCGATGTGACAACACGAAACAATTTGCAGTTTCGCGAGATTCCCGCAGCAAACGGCTACAAGGTGCTGACCGGCTTGCGAACGCTGGGCATTGTGAATCAAGGTGCCGGCGCGGACAACGTTCGAAACGTGACTTGCGGCCCGACCAGCGGCTTCGATACCGAAGAAATCATTGAAACGTTACCTCTGGCAGAAGATTTGCACTGGTACCTGATCAACCATCGTGAGCTCTACGGACTGCCTCGGAAGTTCAACATTTCTTTCGATGGCCGAGGAACCATCAGTCCTCTGTCGGACACCAACGATATCGGTTTTTTCGCGATCGAGATTACCGACGATCTGGCGACTGAACAGATTCCTGCCGGGATTTACTTCCAGGTTCGGCTCGGTGGAATCACCGGGCACAAGGATTTTGCCCGACCGACCAGCGTTCTCGTGCGCCCGAACGAGTGCAGCGAGATGTCGGGAGCGATCTTGAAGGTGTTCATCCGCAGCGGTGACCGAACCGATCGCAAAAAGGCTCGGCTCAAGTACGTGCTGGACGATTGGGGATTCGACAAATTCATGGCCGAGGTCGAAACCGAAATCGGTCGCCCATTGCTTCGCATGGAAGATGACAAGCTTGATTTTCCCGATCCTGAAAACCGTTTTGCTCACGTTGGTTTTCATCCTCAAAAGCAGGAAGGGAAATCCTATGTCGGCTTGGTGCTTCCGGTCGGACGCATCATGGCGGACCAGCTTCGCGGTATCGCGGCGATCGCAGATAAATATGGCGACGGCTACATTCGTTTGACCGTCTGGCAGAACTTGCTGATACCTGAAATCGACAACGATCAAATTGATGCAGTGAAAAAAGAGATCGAAGCTTTGGGTCTCGAATGGCAGGCAACCAGTGCTCGTGCGGGATTGGTTGCATGCACAGGAAGTCGAGGCTGTAAGTATGCCGGAGCCGATACAAAAGGCCAGGCGATGATTCTGGCCAGTTACCTGGAGGACAACATCGACTTGGATCAACCATTGAACATTCACGTGACTGGTTGCCACCACAGTTGTGCTCAGCACTACATTGGCGACATCGGCCTGATGGGCACGGCGGTGACTCAGGGCGAAGACATGGTCGATGGCTATCACGTAGTCATTGGCGGTGGCTACGGCTCACGAAGCCGCATGGGTCGACAGTTATTTGATGCGGTCGCTTTCGATGATGTGCCGCCACTGGTTCATCGGATTCTGTCCAGCTATATGGACCAACGCGAGACTCCGGAAGAATCATTCGTCGATTTTGCATCACGCTGCAGCGATGAAGAACTGGTGGCGATGGGGCAGGCAACGGCCGGCTGACGATCAGTTCAAAGATTCGAAGACCACTACTGAAAATACAACCACAAACTTTTGCGACGACTCTCATCGAGAGGATCAACTATGAACAAAATGCTCGACACGAAAAAACTGTTGGCCGGCGTCTCACTGATTCCGGAATCCGCTCCATTTGATGAAGAACAGCGTGCGTGGCTCAATGGCTTCTTCGCTGGCATGACCGGGATTGAAGAAATCACTGGGCAAGGATCAGGGGCAGGCCTTTTGGCCGCCGACGGTGGTGTTGCTGCGGTCGAAGAGGAAGAAGACTTCCCATGGCACGACGATAGCTTGTCGATTGATGAGCGTCTGGAGTTGGCGGAGGAGCGTCCGTACAAACGTAAGCTGATGGCTGCCATGGCGCAGTTGGATTGCGGATCGTGTGGTTACCTGTGCCAGACTTACAGCGAAGCAATTGCCAGCGGCGAAGAAGATAATCTGACTTTGTGTTCGCCCGGTGGAAAAGAAACCGTCCGCGCGATCAAGAAACTGGTGAAGTTGAATGCCGAATCCGGCGAAGGTGGAACTGCCGTTGCCACAGCACCGAAAGCGGACGATGGCAAATGGTCCCGCAAGAACCCGTTCGGCGCGAAACTGATCAGCAACGCGAAATTGACGGGCGAAGGGTCGGCCAAAGATGTTCGCCATGTGGAAATCGATCTTTCAGGCAGCGATCTGGACTATCGAGTCGGTGACGCGTTGGGGATTTATCCCAGCAACTGTCCTGACTTGATGGACGAGATCGTCGCGGCCTGTGAGATGTCTGATGGTGATCAACCTGAGTTTCTGGTTGACAAGGATTTGACGGCAGCGACCGAAGAACTGGCCGAGTGGTTTATCGAAAACCTGATCGACAGCAACGAAAAGAAAAAAGCGGAAGCGTTGGCCGCCGACGAAGACATGCTGGACGAGCTTGATGTTTTGGACTTTTTGAAGTCGTTCAAGACGCTGAAGATTCCATTCAGCGATCTGCTGCAAGCGATTCCGGTGCTGAATCCGCGTTTGTATTCGATTGCCAGCTCGCTGAAGAAGCATCCGAATCAAGTTCACTTGACCGTCGGCAAGGTGACCTATGAGAAAAACGAACGTTTGCGAAAGGGCGTCGCTTCCACCATGCTGGCCGAGCGTGTCGAATCAGGCAGCGAGCTGAAAGTGTTCATTCAGCCTTCGCACGGATTCACCGTTCCGGCAGATCCAGCGGCTCCGATGATCATGGTCGGTCCGGGAACAGGCATCGCTCCTTTTGTCTCCTTCTTGCAGGAACGAGAAGCGACCGGCGCGACGGGCGATAACTGGTTGTTCTTTGGCGACCAGAAATCTGCAACCGACTTTCTTTACCAGGACACGCTGGAAGGCTATGTTTCCAGCGGTATGTTGAAGCGTCTGGATACCGCGTTCAGCCGAGACCAGGAACACAAGGTTTACGTTCAGGACCGCATGCGAGAAAGCGGCGCCGAGATCTTCAAGTGGTTGGAGTCTGGTGGCTACTTCTTTGTTTGTGGCGACGCCAGCCGCATGGCTAAAGACGTGGACACCGCGTTGCATGAAGTGATTGCTCAGCACGGCAACATGTCGGCCGATCAAGCAGCCGAGTACGTGAAAAATCTTGCCAAAACCAATCGCTACGAACGCGACGTGTATTAAAGCTGGTTGATTTCCGGCATCTTGCTTTTTGATGCAGACACGGGTTATAGCCGGTCGGCGATTCCAGCAAAGTAAACGCAGTTCAAAGCGGTATCTTTTTCAAACGTGTCGTGCCAGAGCAGATGCTCAGGGTTTTGTTCGGTGAACGTGTCGAGCAACGCTCCGAAATGAGCTGGCGAAATCTGATAGTCGATGCAGAATTCAACGGCTCTGAGCCTGTGTTTCTCCGCGAATCCGCCGCGTCCTGACGACCTGAGAAATGTGGCGACTTCTTGGTCGAACGCATTTTCGGCAAGGTGATCGTAGCGTCGGTACGCGTCAAGCTGAGCCCTCGCAAACCGGTCGAGCCCTGACACAAAAAGAGCCATCGAGAACGGGCATTGCTGTATCCGCGATTCAAGTCTGGTCAGTGCGTCAGAACGGTTCTCATTGATCCTGGAGATCACACGGAGCCATTGATCGAAAGACCTGAGTTTAAATCCGATGCGTGATTCGGGCACAAGCAATCCGATATCATCCGAATCATAAAGCGTGATCGACTTGCCTGAAAGTTCCTTCGCGGACAGCGATAACAGCTCGGCTGTATCAGCCAAGTCATTTTCCGCTTCATTCAGCAAGTCCAGACAAAATCGGTTGTGCTCATCCAGATCGGGTGACGTTGACCAGATGGTGTACTCAAGCGACTCAGCCGCTATGTAGTTTATGTTTGTGGAAAAGCCCGCGTACAGATCCCGCATGTCAGCGACTACGATCTCAGGTTTTTCCAGACCAATGGCTTTCCAGCGAAGTTGAGTTACCGCATGAGCGCATTTTTCGTGTGACCTGTCGGCAATGAAGTTGCCCACCACATCAAGCAATGCCAGTTCAGTTCGGTTTTCAAACTCGTTGGCAAGAGACGAAAAAGCGTTGTGATAAAAATCGGGTTGAACGATTTGTTGTAACAAGAGATTGATACGTTTTTCGCTTTGATCTGACAATTGCCGATCGGTGGAAGCTCGCTGTAGAAAATACTGTGCTGATTCCGCGCGCGTTCGATCTTCTGGGGGCTGAATGTTGTTCGCGACTACGGCAGACTCTTCCCAAAGCCCTTTTGAGGCCAGCTCCCAAAATCTTTGGATCGCTTGATCCGTGTCGGGAGATGCTCGCGATGGATTGGATGATGGAGGATTCTTCGAAGCGTTTTGTCCGGTTGATTCGGTGGCCGTCACGTTCGACGGCGCTGAATCTGATTCGAGGTCGATTCTGGATGGGGCCGAGTCCGCCTGTCGGTTCGATCGCGTTTTCAGAAACGACTGGGCTGACTGATACGCTTTGTGGATTCTTTGAAATTCAGCCGGGTGAGAGTCGGGTCGAAACGTTTTAATCAGTCGAAAATACGCTCGGCGCAGACTCTTGGGGTCCGTTGAGCGTGGCAGCCCAAAAAGTTTGAAGATGTCGGATGGCCAGTCAGCCATGTCGTCCGGAAGTTCTGTCACAAAGTTGATCGATTCGTTTTACTTTTTCTTGGTTTCTTGAAGTATCTCAAGCACCTTGTTGGTCAGTCCGTTTTCTTCTTTCCATCGGTTCAACAGTTCAATCTCCAACTGAGTGACTTTTTTGACGATGGCAACGCCAGTGAAACGCTCGTCCGTTTCCTCACAACTTGGCAGCGCATCAAACCATTCGGCCCATTCTTTTTGCATCGCTTTCTCAAGTTTCACCTCAGTCAACTCGCGGAGCTGTCGTTTGTCGTCTGCGATCTTTCTGAGTTCTACATAACGGTCAATCGCTTCTGGCTGAACATTGGTCGACCGCAGCATTTTTTTTGCATCGACAAACTTTGAAGTGTCCGTTGAAATGATTCCTTCTTTCAGTCTGCGGACCGCTGTCCACAGATTCGCATTCAGGCTCCGGTCATCCAGGTAATCCTCCAACGCTCCGTAGGCGGAGAACTTCTGAACGGCTCTGAAACCCGACATGGGATCTGGTTTGACAACGGGCTGCCAGTTGTTCTGCGGTCGACGTTTCTGCGGATTAAGGTTGCTGACTAAAATCACCAACATTACGGGGGCAATCGCGAGAGCAATCAAGGCAGCACGGACAAAATTAATGTCGGGATTCTTGGGGCCTGAAACCGATGGCGGCCGAACAACGGGTCGTGACTGGGGGATGCCCGTGCTCAGCTGCGAAAGAAATGACTGGATGGACGTATTGTTCTCGTTGAGAAGTCCAGCAATCCCAGCATCGATTCGATCTGATTGACGAAAATCCCAGTCTTTCGATGCGTGGGATCCAAGTTCTTCGTGAAGTAGCCACAGTCGCCGGCTGTCTCGAATCGCAAGCAGTCGCAGCAGCGAGCCAGTCAGCAGACGGTTGTCGCACAAGTCACCAATCTGCGAAGCGACCTCATTGATTCGCCGGATTCGGTCAGCGTACCGAACAACTCGTGAATCAAGATCTTCGTGGATGGCTTCATCGACCCGTGCCACGTCAAATGCATCGGTTTGAAAACCGTCATCACCGTTGCCGCCTTCAATGACAACCGTGTCAAGAATTTTGATCGCTTCTTGGTTTAATTGCGTTTTGACGGTAGCCAGATCGACCGGTTCGCCTCCTTTGCAAATTTCAATCGCGCTGAGTGCTGTTGTAGAAATGTAAGGAGGACGATCTCCCTTCTTCAGTTCCCTTGTCAGAAATTCATCAGCAAGAGCATCAGGCCCATTGGTTGGCGACGCGTGATGTTGGCGGACGTAGTTTTCAGCCCAGTCGGTGACGGTGTCAGATGCGGCCATTGGTCAGTCCAATTCCGGTAAATCGTCTCGATCGTGCACCGCCAGAAAACTCAGCAGCTGATCCCGTGCCATTTCAATCTCAGCCGGATCCTGCTTTTCCAACGTATCTTCAAAGTGGTCGACCAGTCTTTCAAGCTGATTCCTGAGACCAACGTGAAGCTCTTGATACAACCGTTCGGCGCGTTTGAGTGCGAACCGATTGGCAGCTTCCTCGCGGGGAGGCGTTTTCAATTTTTGCATTGCGGCGATCGCGGAATCGATTTCGCTCTTCGTCATGGAAGATTTTTGGTTCGTCAAAATCAATTGAGAAACCTCCCGGGTCGCGACGACCGTTGTTTCGACCTCAAGAACGCCGTTAGCATCGTAGGTGAATCGAATTTCAATTACCTGACCGGCTGGGCCGCGAGGAATGCGCTTTACTTCCAGCGTGCCGAGCAAAATGTTGTCTTTTACGAGACGACTTTCGCCTTGAAAAACCTTGACGGAAACCTGTTCTTGATTGGGGTGGACGGTTGACACCCGATGTGCGCGAGACGCTGGAATGACCGTGTTGCGGTCAATGATTGGAAGGAAATAACCGCCCTTTTGCTGATGCCCCAGTTCTTTGCTGATTTCGACGCCCAAAGTAAATGGCGCGACGTCAACGACCACCGTGTCTTCGACAGCCGCGTTTCTTTCGATCAGCCCAGCCTGAATCGCGGCTCCTGCGGCAACGACATGATCCGGATTGAGCGAGCCCATCGGTTGTCTGGAAAAAATCGTCTGGACTCGATCGACAATGGCCGGCATCCGAGTCGCCCCGCCGACAAGAATGACCTCGTCGATCTGATCGGGCGTCAATCCCGCGTCACCAAGGGCTCGACGGACAGGCTTTTCAATCTTCGCGAACAAGGGCTCGCAGGCGGACGACAGAAACTCTCGATCAATCACAAAGTGCTGGGCACTGTCCGGGGCAATCGTCCCGCCTTTGCCTGGCAATCGTACTCTGGTGGAATCACGGCTCGATAGTTCACGCTTGGCGATTTCGCACTGTTGAATCAATCTGGAAACCCGGGCCGGATCTTTCAGCTCAGCCGTTTCGAACAGCGTGCCTTGCTGAGTCAGAATGGTTCGGGCAATCGCACGAGAGAAATCCTCGCCCCCAAGAATGGCTTCGCCGGCGGAAGATCGAACTTCGATGCAACCCTCGAAAAAATCGACTACCGAAATATCAAACGTTCCACCCCCGAGATCGAAAACGGCGACGGTTTTGTCGGCTTCCTTTTCGTGTACACCATAGGCCAGCGATGCTGCCGTCGGTTCGTTGATGATTCGCTCGACTGTCAGCCCTGCCATTCGACCGGCTTCAATAGTCGCATGCCGTTGCTGATCGTGAAAATAAGCTGGAACGGTGATCACAGCACGAGTGACTTCAAGCTGCAAGAAATCTTGCGCGTCTTCCTTCAGGGAAGTAAGCACAAAGCTGGAAAGCTTGACGGCATCAAATTCATGTTTCCTTAACTTGACTGTCCAGTCTGAACCCATGTGACGCTTGAAACACGTCGCGGATGACTCGGGATGAAGAACTTGGTGGTCCTTAGCCGGTTGGCCCACCAAAACCTGACCGGAAGCGTCGATTGCAACGGCGGAGGGGGTCAGCAACTTACCGATCGCGTTAGGAATCAGCTGTGGGCCATCGGTTGACAACGCGGCAATCGCCGAGTTCGTTGTGCCAAGATCAATTCCAACGATCAAAAAATCTCAACTCCAGGCCGTCAAAGCCAACAGGATAACGTCTCGAGACGAACGGTAAGCACATGGACAAAAGAGACTATAGATGATGTTCGTGAGCAACGAAAGTTTCACGCTGAAAACCATCTTTCGGTGACTGTCCGTGTCGTGCTGTTTGACTCGATGGTGTACGTCCAGGGGGCCGATTCAGGTGTTCAGTTCATCGAAAACCACTTGATTTTCCAGCATAGCGATCGAGCAGTTTGTAATCGTTTTCCGGGGTGGTTAGCATACGAAGGGTCTGAGAGTCTGTTGACATGTACTACTGGAGGAGCGGATCGATGTTGGGCGTAAGAAAAGCAGAAGAAGTTCGGTCAAGCCGACTGATAGTCGAATCGCTCGAGCGGCGCGACATGCTGTCCGCGGTTACGGTGATGGCAAGCGGAGATATGGGGGGTGAGTTTTTCAGCATCGAAATCGACGATGAGTCAGTGGGCGTTTTTCGCACGACACAGGAGTTGACCGAATATCGTGTCGATACGGCCGATACCATCACGGCCGATCAAGTGCGAATTCGTTTTTCGGGGGACATTTACGCTCCTGAAGCAGGGGTCGACCGGAATCTGAACGTCGACTTTATCACGATCGACGGACGAAGGTTTGAAACCGAGGCGCCCAACACGTTTGCTACTGGTGTCTGGGATTCTGCGTCGGGTTCTGTTAGTGAGGGTATCTTTCAAACAGAAAAGTTAGTGACCGATGGGTACTTCGAATTTGGTCACTTCCCCGCGTCAACTTACGATTCCACGATCATCGAAATTGATGCCAGCAATGCCGGGGGCGATGGTGAGATCCTCGAACTTCAGATTCGCGGCGAGACCGTCGCCAGCTATCGCATTTTCGATATTCCATTTACAGGTGGATTCGATAGTCCGACTCAATTCGTTTACGAAGCAGAAGGAGTGGTCACAGCAGACGATATTCGAATCGCGTTCAACAATGACGATGTGTTCGAGCAGAACTTAAAGGGTTTTGTGTCAACAGTGGATCGTAACCTGACGGTTGATTCGATTACTGTGGCAGGGCAGAAGTATTACGTTGACAGTGATTCCGTATTCTCGACCGGTGTCTGGGAATCGGAGACCAGCGGGCCGGTGGCAGGATTCGGAAAAGGGAACACACTGCATTCGAATGGCTATTTTCAGTTCAGCTCAAACGTGGCTTCAAGCATGATCATGGTTGATACCTCTACCGCTCGGGGGAACGGTGAACGTTATGATTTGCAAATCGACGGCGTTACGGTTGCTCAGACCGTTCTCAGTGACAATCCATTTCAGGCTGGTTATCAAGGGCAAACCGAACTGATTTTCGAAGCGCCGGGTGAAGTTAACATTTCAGACATTCGAATCGTGTTTACCAACGACGATGTATTTCAGCAGAACCTGAAAGGTTTGATCTCAACAATTGATCGAAATCTGACCGTCAACGCCGTGACGGTTGATGGCACGACTTACCTGACTGACGATTCAATGGTGTTTTCCACAGGCGTCTGGGATTCGATGTTGGAAGGCCCTCGTGCAGGTTTTGGTCTTGGCGACACATTGCACGTAAATGGTTATTTTCAGTATGCAGCCGCGTAGCAAGCAATGATTCCTGCCACGGTCGCCTCAGTCAGACAAATGCGAAAAGCCCCTGCAAATTTGCAAGGGCCCTCGGTTCTTATCAATCATGTTTACGAGCTTGACTCGCTCGCGTTTTTGAACCGGGCGAGATATTGACCCTCGCCCGATTCAAATTTTCCACTCAGACCAGACTAGAAATTCAACGTTGTCTGCAGGTAGAAGAAATCAGCATCGGTATCGCCGATGATTTTTTCGCCACGCCACAGGTGCGAGTAACCAGCAAGGATGTTGGTGCGAGGTGTCAGCTGGTAACTTGCGATGAAGTCCAGCTCGTTTCCAAAGTCGTCCGTGTCAAGCCGTTGGTTGGTTGGGAATGCAACACCCGGAATGATGTCATCGGGCTCATCCGCATCAAAGTAGTAGTACCACATCAACAGCTTCAGCTTGCAAGTTGGAGCCATGGTCAGACGAACGTTCGGAGATGCCACGTTCGAACGAGCAAGTGCGTCGATGAAACCAAGGTACTTGTGAGCAAGTGGGAACAGCTGGTTGAAGCGATTGAAGTCGGGATCTCCCGAATCATTGCCGGTAGCGAAGTCGTAGAAACCCCAAAGAGTTGGATTCCACGGATGATTGAACTTGCGGCCAATACCCGCCGTGTAAGCGAATGCTTCGTGGTTAGCTCCAAGGCGTCGCTGAATACCGGTCTGGTAGGCACCTTCAACTTCGTACAACAGGTTGTTCGCCATCTTGCCCTGGATGCGAGATCCGTAGGTTTGAAGATGGAAGTCGGCCGCTGCATTTTCGTTGTTCGAACCCAGGACGTACATGTCGACCGTTGCGTTCTCCATGCCGCTGAAGGTCGCGTAGCCACCGTAGAAGTGGTTGTTTTCATCCGGGTTGTCGAATGAATCGAAGTCGACAGGAACGAACTGAGTGTAGAACATGTCCAGAGCAAGATCGCCCTTCTTGGTGATCGTGCGAATACCGTCAAAGGTACGACGAGTGTTCGCCCAATCCAGAGGTGAAACCAGACGCTGGGCTCCGTAGAGCAATTCCTGGCGACCGATACGAACGATCGTGTCTTCTGTCAACGCGATGTCCGCGAACAGGTTCAGGAAATCACCGCGGTTACGATCGATTCCACGAGGAAGAAATTCAGGGTTCTCGCCACCGACATCGGCGTAGATTCCTTCTGCGAAAAAGCGAATGTCTTCGTTGACCTTGTAGTTGGCGTACAAGCGTGCTCGGAACAAACTGAAATCGTTCTGAGTGTTCTGGAACCCTCCAATGCCAGCCTGGCGTCCCATCCCCTGCTCACTGTGGTATCGGTGACGCAGCTGACCACCGATGTCCAGTTTGCCGCAACGTCCGATATCACTCTGCTTCAGACAGTCACCAAAGCAACTTCCACAGTAATCATCTTTGCCCAGATAGCTGAAGTCGTTTGCGTAGAACAGGCCTTTGTGGCTGCCTGCACAAGGATTCTTTTTGCAATCCTTTTTCTTTGGCTCACGACACAGGAAGCCACCACATTTTTTGCTTCCGCATCCAACAGATTCACACGGAACGACCGCTGGTGCGGGTTCGGCCGTTTCGCATCCGCAATCGGCGGGGGCTGCTTCGACAACCGTTGCTTCTGAAGCAGGTGTCGCCTCGGTCATCACGGTTTCAACTGCCGGTTGGGGCGAGGCTGTGTCGCCGATCACGTAGGACGGTGCGACAACCGGGTCGGGGTAACCTTGTTCTTGTCCGATCGCCGTGCCTGAGAGCAACAGGTAACCTGCAGCGATCCCGGCAGCCATCAATGACCCCGGCGAAATCTTCCTTAACATAACGTTTACATCCTTGTAACGAACCGAGTAAAAAACAGACGCTGGTCAGGGCGGCTCATTCTTCATAGTAAAAAGGTGATGGGTCTGATTCCTGACAGACTTCCACTCACACAGACAGGTTCGTCCAGTACGAATATTCAGGCTGAGTGTCCGGCTTGTGACCGTCAAACCTTCTCGCGCGGTTATCTTGAATACCACTAATGCGACGTTGAGCCCCGTTGACGGCCTTTCTTGGATTGATGCGGCAAAAACCGAGCTTACCTGCCCCCCCGAGCGTGTTGGAAGGTGGGCCTCAGTGCGTTCACCCGCGTCCAAAATAAACTCAAAAATTACCCATGATAGCATCGGAGTAATTGTCAAAGTCCGCATATCTTTACGCGGCGACAGCTATCGTCAGCCTCTGGCCGCTTGGGCAACCGCGCAATGACAAACAGTTGAATGACGAGCCTGCACTCAATTTCAGCAGTCAGCGTTTTCCATCGGCCTATCCGCGCGGCAATCCGCCCGGCAGTTGAAAGGCATCGTGACCAGCACAGGCGCCTCGGTCTCGTTCCACTTTTTGTTCCAAACATTGCTAAAGGTTCCCGAAACACCTTCCCCACATAGTTGCGGAAGCAGAGGCACCGTTTCGATTTTTTCGGTTCGCACTGGCACCGTAAACATTGAGCACGAAAAGTCATGGAACGGTGTTTGCAACCAACCAGAGGAATAAAGAGACCTGTTTACCTATCGCGGTACCACAATCGGGGGATGCTCTGCCTGCTTCGGTGGCAGGCTTTTCCCTGTTGAGTTTATCACCATGGAATGTCTTAGATGCTGACTCAACCAGATCGAGATATCGACTCAGCAGTTTCCCAACGTGTTGATCTTGAGCGGTTGGTGATTGTTGGCGGAGGAATGGCAGGTTTCGGATTGTGCGATCGATTGGTCAAGCACAACGTCGCCGAGGCTTTTGACATCACTCTTTTTGGTGATGAGCCTCAGTTGGCTTACGATCGAGTCAATCTTTCGAAGTTATTTTCAGGTCGCACGGCCGATGATCTGCAGTTGGCTGACCGCCAGTGGTATTCGGATCAACAGATCAAGGTTCGACCGGAACGGCGAATCGTTTCGATCGACCGAAAGCGTGGTCAAGTCATCGACGATCAGGGGGAAGCGACCGACTACGATCGCCTGGTGCTTGCCACGGGGTCACGAGCCTGGGTTCCGCCGATTCCCGGAAGTGACTTGCCGGGCGTTTTTGTTTACCGAACCATTGATGACCTGCTTGCGATTCAAAAACACGTCGAACAGTCAGCCGCCCGATCTGCGGCCGTGATAGGGGGCGGGTTGCTGGGCCTGGAAGCGGTCAAGGTGATGCTTGATCTGAATGTCGACGCATCCGTGATCGAAATGGCACCCGGCTTGATGCCACGACAGCTGGACGCGACTGCGTCGAAAGTTCTCAAAGAGCGAGTGGAATCGTTGGGCGTTAGCGTCATGTTGACGATGCGCACCGAGAGCATTCAGGCGGTCGAGAACAAGGTTCGGATCAACTTTGTGGAAGCGGAACCGCTGGACGTCGACATTCTGGTTGTCGCCGCCGGGATCCGTCCTCGCGATGAACTGGCCGAAGACGCAGGGCTTGGATTGGGCAAACGAGGCGGGTTTACCGTCAACGATCGCCTGCAGACCAACGATCCGGATATCTATGCAATCGGCGAATGCGCTTCGATTAAAGATTATACCTACGGCTTGGTTGCACCTTGCTACCTGATGGCCGATACGTTGGCCGATCAGCTGGCAGGAGTGGACAGTCGGTTTGATGGAGCTGATGAATCGGCAGAATTGAAGCTGCTGGGAGTTCCTGTCGTTGCGTTGGGCACTGCCATTGGATACTCGCCCGATGGAGTGATTCTTACTCACCAGGACGAAGCGGGTTATCGAAAGCTGATTGTCGAATTTGGCAAAATCGTCGGCGCTGCCGGGGTAGGGCAGTGGGATGACATCGATACTGTGCGAGTCGCCGTCGGACGTCAACGCAAAATTTCGCGACGCGAGCGAAAGCGTTTTGTAGAAACGGGTCGGTTGAGCCCGCCTGGCCAGGCGTTGACGGTCACTCAGTGGCCTTCCGATGCAACTGTTTGTTCGTGCTTGGGAGTAACGCGAGGTGAACTTTCCGCTGCGTACGAAAATGGAGCCGTGACATCGGATCAGCTGAGCCAAGCGACCGGCGCGGGAACCGGATGTGGAAGTTGTCAGCATCTGGTTTGTGCAATGGCTGGCGGTAAGTCAGCCGCGCCGGAAACAACGACAGGCACGGTGGTGCTGGTAACCTCGCTGGTGTCGTTGGTTTTGTCTCTGGTCATCTGGTTTGTTCCGCCGCTGCCGATGGCAGACAGTGTTCAGTCCGACTGGCGAAACATCGACATCATCTGGCGAGAAGAAGTGATCAAGCAGGTTTCCGGCTACTCGCTACTGGCGGTGTCAGTGTTTGGCATGATCTTTTCGCTGCGGAAGCGAACGAAGCTGGTCAGGGAGGGCAGTTATGGGTTCTGGCGAGCGGTTCACACGGCGGTGGGGGTCGCAACGCTTTTTGGTTTGGTAGCGCACACTGGCATGAGGCTCGGCGCGAACGTGAACATGATGCTGGGAATCACGTTTCTCGCTCTGACGTTTGTTGGAGCAGCCGCCGGAATTGCCAGCGGGCTCGAAAATCGGCTGGCGGGTGAGGCTGCAATGGTCGTTCGCGAGTGGCGGCCTCGTTTGACAAAGCTGCATATCTGGTTGCTGTGGCCGCTACCGGTCCTGATTGTGATTCACATCATCTGTGTTTACGCGTACTGACAAAGAAGGGGCAAACAACTTGTCGGCAAAGTTTCAGCAATGGTCGCTGTTTCTGGCAGTCAACCTCGCGTTGGCCTGCTGGCTTGGCTATGCGCTGACGTCACCGGCATCGAGTGTGAAAACAATTCTGCTGCCCGGCAAGACAACTCATGGCCATTACCAGATCGAACTGAATTGCAGTGCCTGCCATGCTGAAGATGGCAACCGTGAGTTCATGGAAAACGCCTGCATCAATTGCCACGGTGACGATTTGAAGAAGGCGCGGGATACCCACCCAGCCAGGAAGTTCGCCGATCCGGTGCACGCCGAGACATTAGCCATCCTCGACGCAACCAAATGTGTCACTTGCCACCAGGAGCACGTCGATCATCACACGCTGGACATGGGTCTGACCATGCCTGCCGATTACTGTTACCACTGCCATCAGGAGACGCTGGAGAACCGTCCCAGTCACGCGAATCTGGCGTTTGATTCCTGCGCCAACGCAGGCTGCCACAACTATCACGACAATAGTGCGCTCTATGAACGTTTCCTGTTCAGGCATTATGACGAGCCTGACAATCTTGAGCGGATCAAAACGCTCAAACGATACCCAACTGAGTTCAAAGAAGGCGTTTCGCTGACTGCGGAAATGGCCGACGGACTTGACGGTAACCTGATCGACACAGGTGCGCCGGAGTCGCTTGATCCTCAGATTCTTCAGGACTGGGAATCCACCGCCCACGCTCTAGCGGGAGTCAACTGCTCCGGTTGCCATGCCGTTTTGCTGCCCAATGAATCGGGAAGTGATGCAGATGGTGGTGAAGGCGACGCCCAACTTAATGCGACAGCATCCCTGCCACTCTGGAGCGATACCGTTTCGCATCAAGTTTGTGCGACATGCCATGGGAACCAGGTAGAAGGTTTTCTGAAGGGGCGACACGGCATGAGATTGGGAAGCGAGTTGCCGGCAATGACGCCGGGGCAGGCTCGTTTGGACATGCATGCCGGAGCCTCTCACGCTTCGTTGCATTGCTCGGCATGTCACTCGGGCCATCGCTTTGACACTCAGTATGCCGCCGTCGAAGCATGCCTGAAATGTCATTCAGATTCTCACAGTGTCGCTTACAAAGACACTAGCCACTTTGCGTTGTGGCAGTCTGAGTTGTCGGGCGAAACCAAGGCGGGCACCGGCGTCACCTGTGCGACGTGCCACATGCCTCGACTTGAAGATGACGATGACAACGTGTTCGTGCAACATAACCAGAACAACAATTTGCGTCCCAATGAAAAGATGCTTCGCGAGGTCTGTATGAAGTGCCACGGAATGCAATTCTCTTTGAACGCACTGGCAGACACGCAACTGATCAACCAGTGTTTTCAGGGACAGCCTGAGAGTTATATCGAGAGTATCGACATGGCCAAAGCGTGGTTTGACTTGAAAGAGAAAGAGAAGAAGGAACGCAACCGAAGGCGAGCCGAAGCAAGGGCTGCAAAAGAGGCGGCAGCAAAGGCCGCGGCAGAAACGGAAGGGTCTTGACGCGACGATCATCTGACAACCACAGACTCGGCCATCAACACAACATACGAATAAAAACAAAACTTTATCCGGACAGGAGGAACAGAAAAAGATCCAGCTGGCACCGTTGGTCACAAATCGGTAGTCGCTGATCGAGTCCATTCGATCAACGGCCTGTAGTCAGCAAAATTTGATTAGAAAGATATCCAGATGAAGAAAAAGCAAACAAGCCATCGATTTTTCCGCAACGCATTCTGTCGCCTGACAGCATTTTGTGCAGCGATTGCCATCGTTTCCGTGGCAGGTGATTTTGCTTCGGCGACCGAGCCGGTTGTACCGGCTGTACCTGCCAAGCCTGCGGTCGCAGCTGAAGGTGGGATCTCCTACAAAGCATTCACAGACGCGGTCCATGCGGTGATGATGGCCGACCGAACCGTTTACGCCAAAAAAGTGGTGACTCGTTTGAAGAAACAGGACGCGCCGGTGACTCCCAGCGAATACTGGGAAGACGAAGAGCACACGATTCCACTTCCGGCCCAGATGTTTCGCATGGGAGCCAGCCTTGTGGATGAAAATCCGAAAGCCGGTTTTACCTACGGACTTCGCAGTAGCTGGCCGTTGAACGAGCAGAACAAGGCAGGTTCCGACGTCGAGAAGCAAGCGCTCAAGCACATGGAAGAAACCGGTGAAAACTTCTACGGGGAAGAGACGCTGGGGGGCAAGAAGTACTTTGTTGCAGCCTATCCCGATCGAGCCGTCGCGGAAGCGTGCTGGGTTTGTCACAACGAACATTCCAATCGTAAAGATGAGTATCCAGAGTTCAAAAAAGACGATGTCATGGGTGGCGTGATTGTCCGCGTGCCCATGAAGTAAGCAGCTGAAAGCCTGAGTTTTCGGGTGCCATTGTTGAGTCGGTACGTCGCGTGCAATTCCGACATGGCACCCGGTTCAGCATCTGAAATGTCCGCGATGTGCTGGTGAGTCTTACACACTGGCACAAACCGAAACAATACAACTGATTTGACAAGGAACCTCAAGATGACGCCAGAACAAGTCACCGCTGTGAAAGACAGCTGGGAGAACGTTAAACCAATTTCCGAGAAGGCCGCCGAACTATTTTACGGAAGGTTGTTTGAACTCGACCCGTCACTCAAGCCACTTTTCAAAACCGATAACATGAAAGAACAAGGCAGAAAGTTGATGGCAACGATCGGCGTCGCGGTCGCTTCCCTTGATCGCCTGGACGAGATTCTTCCCACAGTCCAGGCATTGGGTAACAAGCATGCACATCAATACAAGGTTCCGGATTCCAGCTACGAAACGGTGGGGCAGGCACTGTTGTGGACGCTGGGGCAGGGCCTTGGTGATGCGTTCACTGATGACGTGAAAGAAGCTTGGACGCTGACGTATACCACGCTCGCGGATGTCATGATTGCAGCAGGCAAAGAGCCTGCGATGACGGCGTGATTCCGCCACCGATTCTGTGATGGTATTCCCAACCGCTTGAACTTGGGAATACTCTCACTCCACAGAAGCGTCGTTTTCTCTGTCGAGAAAAGACTTGAGCTTACTGGTCAATCCGAGTGGATCTCTTGTTTGACATTCCCAGACGACCAGCACATCCCAGCCAAGACGGCGCAGTTGGCGAGTGACTCGGCGATCTCGCTTCTTGTTCTGCTCGAACTTCTCTTGCCAGAATGCGGGACGAGTTTTCGGCGTTGTTGTGTATCGGCATCGCGGGTGCCGGTGCCAGAAGCATCCATGGACAAAGATGACTTTGTGATGTCGCGGCAGCACCAGGTCGGGCTTGCCGGGAAGGTCACTACGATGCAGACGAAAACGATAACCCAGTCGATGAACAATTGAGCGAACGACCATTTCTGGTTTCGTGTTTTTGCCGCCGATCTGGCTCATGCAAAAACGACGTTGTTCTCGCGTCAGCACGTCAGTCATGGGTCGAAGCTTCCAGCAAAGTGATTTGCATCGACATCATCAAGACTTCTTTTTGAGCAGGCAGCCATTGCGTTTGGTGATCTTGTTGGCAAAGACCAAGGCAATTTGTTGCCCGACTGATCTTGCGACGGGTGGAACAACAGCGTTTCCAAACTGTTTGTATGCCTGAGTGTCTGACACAACAATTTTCAGATGATCGGGGAAACCCATCAGCCGGGCGGCTTCCCGGGGAGTCAGCCGCCTTGGGTTTTTTGTTGGACCATTTGGAATCAAGACTTCCGAACCATCTTTGTAATAACGAGCGCTCAGGGTTCGACTGACGCCGTCGAGGTCGGTCATCCCAAAACCGAAACCGTTCCCCTTCTTGCGATGGCGCTGGGCATACGCCTGTAGGTAATTCCAAAGCTTGTCCGTCAGCGTGTATTTTGAATCGGATTCGTCTTGCAGGATGTCCTTGAATTTCGGTTTAGATCCTTCCGGTGGCGGCGCGAACTGGAACCCGGACTTTCCTTTGAAAATCTTGCGATCAAAACCAACGATGAAGACTCGTTTGCGATGCTGAGGTACAAAGTCAGCGGCGTCGATCACTTGAAAGTGAATTTCGTAATCCAGTTTATCCAGCGTATCTTGAATCACTTGCCACGTTTTACCTTTGTCGTGAGACATCAGGTTCTTCACGTTTTCCAGCAGAATCACCGGTGGACGTTTGATTTCGATGATGGTTGCCAGATGAAAGAAAAGCGTGCCTTGAGTCTGATCCAGGAAGCCATGTTTGCGACCTAGGCTGTTCTTCTTCGACACGCCCGCAATGGAAAACGGTTGACACGGAAAGCCGGCAGCCAGCACGTCGTGGTCGGGAATTGCGGTCAGATCCAGATCGCGAATGTCCCCGTGAGGCAGCTCTCCGAACCACGCTTGGTAAGTCTTCTGAGCGTACTTGTCGTACTCGCACGAAAACACGCAATTGCCACCAACGGCTTCAAGCCCCAATCGCAGCCCACCGATCCCGGCAAACAGGTCGCAGAAGGTGAAAGGAACGTTGGTGCCGTCGGGTGATTGAGGGTCGACCGCTTCGGTATTTGAATCGAATAGCTCCAGCTGTCGCTCGTTCCCTTTTCGGGCATTATCCAGTAGGTCAATCAAAAAAGCGTTGGTCGAAGTGCGAGCCGAATAGCTCTGGTCATCGATCCAGTTCTTCAGCTCTTTTGGAATCTTTCGAATCAGAATATCGGGCATGGGCTTCCTGCTCTCTGGGACAACTTGTTATCAACGCTAGCATTTATTCCCAGCAATGGCAATCGTAGCTGACTGTTCGGACACGCTTGGTCTGACGGTCGAGACCATGTATTCAAATACCAAGGATTCTCAAACATCATGAATCTTCGAGCCGGCCATGGTAAACTCGAATCCTCGAGTCGCTGAATAAACCTACTTCGTCCTGATCCCGCGGTTCCCACCTGAATCCCATGCAAAACCTGTTGATCACCACGTTTATTTTTGTTGCGTGCACATTCCTCTTGGTCAGCCCTGCTTCTGCCCAAGTGACGTTCACGTTCAACTATACCGATGCGCCGGGAGTTGGTTTCAAAGACGCCTCCAATGGCGCGGCTCGCAGGAATGCGGTTGAACTTGCGGGCGCGAATTTTGCGATTGCATTTTCGTCGTACACGGCAAACATTGTGTTGGACATCAGCGGTGGCGATACAGGCGATACGCTCATGTCAGCGGCCGGCCGTTTCGACGATACGCCCAGCATTGGCTTTGGACTTGATGAAGTCATTCTCAACAAAGTTCTCAACGGAACGGACTTGAACGGCAGCGCGGCGGACGGCGACATCCGAGTGAATTTCGAGACGATCTCATGGCAGTTGGATATCAATGCGACAACGACACAGCAGCAATTTGATTGGTACTCAACCGTGTACCATGAACTGACTCACGCGTTTGGTTACGGGGGAGCGATCGATTCGGACGGGACCGTCGCCGGAACGACCGATGGTTACAGCAATTACGATCCGAATGGCGATGGTTCCTGGGGAGCTTTTGATCAGTTCCTGACGGATTCGGCGGGGGCGTCTCTATTCGACAGCACGTTCCCGGCTGACTTGGATGAGCAACGATACGCTTCTCTGTTGACAGGCGGAAATAGCTCGACAGGCAACGGTTTGTTTTTCAGTAGTCCTTCAACTGGCCAACGATACGGCCTGTACACCCCGGCAACATTCGAGCCCGGTAGCAGTGGATCGCACCTGGACGACGACAACCCCGCGCTTTCCAATCAGTTGATGTTCGCGGCAACAGATACCGGACCAGCGGCCAGGCAATTCAGCGATATCGATTTGGCAATCTTGAAAGATATCGGTTACACGAACGTTGGCCAGATTGGTCCGTTGGCTCCAGCAATCCCGGGCGATTTTGATTCTGATGGAGACGTCGACGGCGACGACGTTGATTTCTACATCGGAAATATCGGTTCCGCGGCAACCGGCGCTCTGGCCCAACTGGATCTTGATTCAGACGGAACGGTCTCGATTGAGGATCACAACACGCATGTGACAACGTTGGTTCAGACCTCCAACGGTGTGACGGGAGCGCCGCTGGGCGACGTGAATCTGGATGGCAAGGTCGACGTGCTGAACGACGGATTTGCGCTGGTCGCAGGATTGAACCAAACAGCAACCAGCCGTGGGCAGGGCGATCTGAATGCCGACGGGACGGTGAATGTGCTCGGTGACGGCTTCATTCTGGTTGGCGGGCTTGGGCAGTCCAACAGCGCTGGCTCAGACGCTGGAGCGATCGCGGTACCCGAGCCCGGAAGCCTGGCCATCTTGGCGATAACGATCGTTGCCGTCACGGTGAGGCGCCGTCGATGGAGAGCCGTTGGATGTCTGCGGTCAAGAATGAACAAAGAGCTTGTTCTGTAACATCGACACACGACGCGTAACGGCGTGTCGATTTAATCACAAACCGTTGCGTCAGCGAGGGATCCATTGGCCTTCACTCACGTATCGGGTTTTGATTCTTGCCGCGTTTCGCTTCGTGAGAGATGGCTACTTTCGCGGAGTAGAAGGCGACACTGTTTTTCCCGTGATCCCAAGGACAGAAATTTATGGCAGCGCATTCAGAATATCGCTCGCGGCTTCTCGCCGGAGGGAGGAACTGAGTTTAGGAGAATAGGTCTTGCAGGATGTTCTGTCAGAAAGCTTTGAAGCCAGCTCGCCATGGAAGCGAGATGGAAGGAGCCACGGATTGCTATTGGATCAACAACCGTCGATCTTGCAAAACTTTGCTGCTTGTTCGCTCGTTCGGACTCTCGCTACCAATTAACCGGGCGCGGATATTTCAGTTGGGATGTAAGCCGTAACACGCAAACCATTGTCCTGCCGGAACTTCGGTCTCAAATTTGTTGCCGTCGAGAACGATAGACTTTTCTTGACAACTTTCTGGTTTGCAAAGTTACGGCAGAGTCTTCGAGACCTTGTTGCCGGCCTACGAAGTATCCGGGCGGGAGTGCGAGCGATGTGCGACGCCATAATTACTTTGACTTGCGTTTCCATGGCTTGGTAGAC
>CAYXWX010000048.1:17573-32316 GCA_964468915.1 uncultured Pirellulaceae bacterium | reverse complement strand
AAAGCACTGAGTGCCCGGTAGTGGACGAAGCTATGAGTCCCGCCGCTGCTGATCGGCAGGATATGGACTCGTAGCCTCGTCCACTACGTCAAAGAACGTTTTGAAAGACCCTCTGATGCAGACAAACGGACGAAGATCGTTCATTCCAACCCGAAATAGCGATGGATGAAGGCCATCCTGTCGCCGTCGTGTTTGGCGTATTGGACCATCGCAAGCAGTTTACGTTGGTCGCGTTCTCGTTTCTGATCCAACCTGTCGCCGTCGCTCAGGTGATCAGGTAACTCGGAAACAACTTTTACCCGCAGCGGATGAAGGCTGCCGTCAATAACGCCCCAGCGGTCGAGCATTCCCAGAGTCGTCTCCAGGCGACGATCGTGTTTCTGTTTTGCGTGCAGTTTCTCTCGCAGCCACTCGATACCAAACGCTTCGATCTGCTCCGATTCGTGCTTCAACAAGTACCAGACGCGTTCGTAATATTCTTTGTCCGGGTTGCTCCAACCGATAAACTCCATCTGAGTCGCCAGATCACGCTCGTCATACATCAACAGACATCGCGACGGTAAACCATCGCGGCCAGCGCGACCGATTTCCTGATAGTACGATTCCAGCGAACCCGGTAAATCGGCATGCAGTACATAACGGATGTCGGATTTGTCGACTCCCATCCCAAACGCATTGGTTGCCAGAACCAAATGTCCGTCCTCGTTCATGAACGAGTCCTGGATCTGCCGGCGACGATCTCGCGGCAAATCACCATGGTAAACAAGATGAGGAATTCTCTGTTCCCACAGACGCTCGCTGAACTCGGACAGCGAACGGATCAAGGTGAAATAGACGATTCCACTGCCCGCGATGCTCTTGCGAGTCTCAACAATTTGATCCAGTTTTCCATCGTCATCCCAAGTTTGAATAACGTCCAACGAGAGATTGGGTCGTTCGATGCCCGCGTGAAACTTTTTGACTCGATCCGTGCCCAAATGCAGTTGTCGCACAATGTCGGACTGCACGTCGGGAGTCGCAGTGGCGGTCAAAGCGATTGTCGTCGGGTCGCCCAACCAATCGCGGATCTCGCCCATTCGAGTGTAATCAGGTCGGAAGTCGTGTCCCCATTCGCTGATGCAGTGAGCTTCATCAACCGCCAGCAGTACGATTTCTCGTTTGGAAAGCACTTCCCGAAAATCGTCTTTGCGAAAGCGTTCGGGCGTCACGTACAGCAGATCGTATCTTCCTTTTGAAATGTTTGTATACCGTCGCAGACGCTCGTCTCGTTGCAGCGATGAGTTGATGAAAGTGGCATCGACACCACGATCAAGTAGCGCATCAACCTGATCTTTCATCAGGGCGATCAGCGGCGACATCACCAGAGTCAGCGGTGGTTGATCGGTAGGAGCGGACGTGGTTGTCGATGCCAGAACCAGAGCAGGAATCTGGTAACAAAGACTCTTGCCCATTCCGGTGGGCATGATCACCAGACAATGATTGCTGCGAAGCACTTCACGGATGATCTGAGGCTGTTGACCTCGAAACTGTTCGTGCCCGAACACATCAGCTAAAATCTGCTCAGGCGTTGCCATTGGTTTTTCGGTCATCGGTGTGAGGCGGGCGATGCCCTTGCGAACTCTTGACGACGTATCGTAGCCAGCGTTTGCAGGTTTGACGACCGAGATCTGCAGATCTTTGGCACCAGAATACGATTGGGAGTTTGTAAATGTCAGAAGATCCCGATGATCAGCGATCCATCGGTCAGATGCGTAATCTCGGCCCGAAGTGTGAGGCTCATCTGAATGCGGCCGGTATTTTTACCGCCGGCGAGGTGGTGAAACTGGGGATCGAAGAGACCTACGAACGCATGGTGGCGGCTCAGGCGGCAACAGGCAAACGCGTCGTGGTTCATCCAGCCTATCTGTACGCTCTTTATGGAGCGTTGGAGGATTGCGACTGGCGAGAAGTTCCGCAAGCAAAGAAAAATGAATTCAAAGCGATTTGTGATCGATTGCGAAGAAAGTATTCGCGCAGTTGAAGCGTCAAACAGATTGCCCGCCCAACAGCGTCGGCACCGAACAAGTCTCCGTTCCTTTTATCCGGCAAACGAAACAGCGTATGAATACTGATATCGAGCCATCAGAGTCCGATCCCAATGTGAAACCAGGTGGCCCGTCAACTGGAAAGCTGATTCTGTTTGCTGCGATCGTGATCGCTTTATTCGTGGCGACGCGTTTTCTGCCGATTCAAGCGTGGTGGACGTCGCTGTCGGAGTGGATTGATTCGCTGGGTTACTTGGGTCCGCTGGTCTTTGTTGCGATGTACGTATTCGCGTCGGTCGCGTTTATCCCCGGTTCGGTTTTGACTCTGGGAGCCGCTGCGGTGTTCGGGTTCGGCTGGGGCCTGTTGTGGGTGATTGTCGGATCAAATATCGGAGCGAACCTGGCTTTTCTGATCGGTCGCTACTTCGCTCGCGATGCGATCACGAAACAGATCGAGGGTAACCAGCGGTTCGAGGCGATTGACCGAGCCGTCGAAAGCGAAGGCTGGAAGATCGTCGGACTGACTCGATTGTCGCCTGCGTTTCCATTCAACTTGCTGAACTACGCTTTCGGCCTGACCAACGTTCGCTGGATCGAGTATAGCGTGGCCACGTTGATCGGAATGCTGCCTGGCACAATCATGTATGTCTACATCGGGTCGCTTGGAAAGTTGGCGGCCGAGTCGGACAAAACCAGCGCGGCTCAGATCGCTCTGACAATCGTCGGATTGCTGGCAACGATAGCCGTCACCGTTCTGATTACTCGCAAAGCACGGCAGGCTTTGAATGACAAAGCTGGGCTGGAGCAGGTTTCGAACTGACAGCCGCCAGTTTCTTACCGTTGGCCCGAGACAACCCAATACGCCAGCGTCTCTGCCCGAATGGCTCAGTCGGACGCGTTGATGGATGAGCCAACCGATTCGCAGTGAGGATGTTCGTCGCAGGAACGATTGCGGAAACTCGCTCTTTTGAGGCACCAAACTGCTCTTTAGGAATTTCGTTATTTCCTTAAACTGTTGGCCGATTCTACCTGCGCGAAGATCGCGATTGGTCCTCAAAAGATGAAAGGATTCTGGTGAGTAAAATCATTCTGACTTCGGCCGCGTTGGTTGGCCTGACTCTGGCAATGTTTGCGTTTCCGGTACTGGGTCAGGTGGACACAGAAACTCAGCGAGACAAACGATCGACCGAAAGTTCAACTGCGTTCGAGGCGAGATTCTGGCAATACCTGCTGTCCAATAATTACAAAAACTGGGCTCCACCGGCGGGGCAGGGCGGTGATTTTTTCACTGGGGAATCCATCCATGGTCAGATGCACAAGTTGTATTTGAATCGAACGGCGGCAAGCGATCCGAATGCGTTGGTCGACGAATCGGTGATCGTGATGGAAAATTATCGAAGCAACAAAATGTTGGAATCGATTTCAGTCATGCTCCGGTCGGCAGGTTCCAATCCATCGCAGCAAGACTGGTATTGGATCACGTACGGTCCGGACGGGTCAGTGATCGGAACAACCGAGGGAAATAACTCAGATGCTCCAGTGCAGAGACCGCCTGCGACATCCTACGTCAGTACAGCCAGTTCGATTGTCGTTGGAAGCAGTTGCACGACATGTCATCGCAAAGCGCCGGGCGGCGATTTCGTCCATTTCAACGACGATGATTCGCGCGAATAAGCGAAAGAAGACCCTATCGAACTGCAGCAGAAAAACAGCCGAATTCGAAAGTTGACGTCGCGGCCTCATTTCAGTTCCCACAGTACGCCTTCGCCAGTTCCGTCACCGCAGAATCGAACGAGCGAGAATTTCTGGTGCCGATTGAGTGACTTGATCGCGTCGGCCAATCTTCGCTTCGGATCAATTTCTGTTTGCTGGGGAAGCGGGTCGTCAATGTGAGCCGGCCAACCTTCTTCCTCGAACGCAGCGAGGATCGTTTCCTGGTTGGCGGCGCGCCATTTGAATTTTTTCACAACCTTCCCGGCACATCTCAGTTCGTGTCGTTCACCATCCCAAGAAGGCTTCAATTCTTGTTGTTCAGAAGCCGCGAAGATTCCACGATTCGGTTCGTCGTTGCTTTGAATTGCTGCGGCCGACAAATTCTGCTCAACCAGTTCGAGGCCGAAATCGGTGATGACGAACATTCTGTCCGAACTGAATCGAGCGCCACCGGTCCGATAAGATTCGCGGCGATGATGATCCAATGGATGCTCGGCCTCTTCGAATACATTTTTCATCAGTAACCATTTCAACTCCTCATTCCTTAATCCCATTTGCGACAACTCTTCATGGTTGACAGAAAACTCCTGCCGCTTGCAATCGCAATCGTCCGCAAGGATCGCCGCAAGGTACAGTCGCTCAACCGATAACCAGACGGGCTGTCGGAATATCGAGATATCCGAAATATCAGAAAACGGAAGCCGGACCCAGTCAGTGTCGCCGTCCCCAGAAGACTCACTGAATTTCACTGCACCGGCATGTATCGGAGGGATCAGTTTCCAACCCATGTCAGCGCCAATATTGGCTGGCGTGCGGGTCGTGGTGTAGCTGGAAGATTCTGATGTCGACATGATTGTCTCCTGTTTCGCGCTGGCATGAGAGGCGATCGTCAGGTGTGAAAGCAAAAATCGCAACGGAAAAGGTTGGCGAATCACAGGGTCGCGTCGCGATGAACTTGGAACAGGTTGAACAGCATGAATAGACCTGACTCTGCCATGATTAAAACAGTTTGGGGGCAAGAGTCAAATATTTTGTTGCGTTGAGCAAGTCTTTTTCATGGAAACGCTATCGTTTCGGCCAGCACGGTGAAAATTACCCTGTTGACGCATTTGCGATTCTGATCCGAAATATCGTGGGGCGAGGTTTCAGCCCATCCAAAGCTGAAAACCAAGCATGGCGGCGACGGACAAAGTCGTGATCCACCCAACATGAATCGAACGAATGTTTTCGGTGGCTTCCGGAATCAATTCGCGAAAAACCATCAGGAACATCGCTCCCGCAGCAAGACCAAGCCCGACAGGCAGGAAAAGGGCGAACAATTGCACGAAAAGAAACGAAGGAACTGCCATGATCGGCTGAGGTAGGCTTGAAAACACGCCCCACAACGATGCGTGCAAGACATGGACACCTCGAGGGATCATGACAAGTGCGATGGCAAGACCTTCGGGAATATTGTGCAGTGCAATGGCGGTGGAAATCAGATTCCCGAAACCTTCTCGCCCGCCAAAGGACACTCCGACACCAACGCCTTCGGCAAACGAGTGAAGTGTCATGACCAGCATGATGAACAGCATCTTTCGAAATCCGCCGTCGCGAACCTCGATCATTGCTTCGGTCGGCTGATCGGCGGTTTCCGGCAAGACCCAGTCTGCCAGCAGCATCAATAGAACTCCACCCGCGACGCCAATCAGCATCCCGGTAACGTTCAGGTGAGTCGCCTCGATAACCAGACCGATACTCGCGCCCAGCATCAGGCCCGCGGCGATTGAGTTACCAACACCCAGCCACGTCTTGCCGATTTCACGGATAAACAGAAATGGGACCGCCCCAAGGCCAGTGCAAATCGCGGTGATCAGCGAGACCCACAGAACCAGCCAAACCGAAATTTCATCCACGGGTACCATCCTCTGGTCAGTTGGTTCATGTTCTGGCGATCCAATTCATCTTCATCGATTAACCCAGTCGACATACAACGTCTCCAGATCCTTGTAAGACAATCCAAAAGTGTCCTTCAGGCTGGTCTCGACAGGTTTACCTTCCTTGATCTCACGAAAGAACTGTCTGAACTGTCCGTCTTTATTTCTTGCAAGCAGAATGTCGACCATGGTGGATGCAGTGCCGTAGTGTTGAAACGAAATTCTTGGAGCCGTCAGGAAATTTCCCCATCCACCTGAAGCCATCACGACCTGAGCAGACTGTTTCTGACGCTTTGGAATCGAGTTGTCCTTCATGATTGCATCGGCAACCCAATCTGCCATTCCTTCATTTAACCACGATACGACGTCGACGCTGGAAAGATATCGATGAATAAAACCGTGCGTCGTTTCGTGGATCAGGACGTTGCCAAAAAACAGACCGTTGTCGCCAAGAAAACCAGCAAATTTGACTTCGCCGTTGCCAAACATGTGACACAGTCCGGCACTACCAGCTAAAAGAGCAGGGTCCTTGATACCCATCACCCTCGCTTCATACACCATGTAATCCGTGCGACGATTCATGATCACGACAACACACTTCCCGCACCAAACGTTCTTCTGCGGCGAGATTCCGAAAGCCGAGCACAGTTCGCGGTACATGGCGTCCAGATTCTCCAGGTAGCCGTTGACCATTTCGGGTTCGATGTCCGTGAACACCATGAAAAACTCAGTTTCCACCAATCGAAAAGGCACGTGAGGCATTTCCTCTTGTACCTTTTTCAGAAAATCATGTTGACGCTCGATAAACGCTTTCTGATCGGAATCGCTTAGTGGTTCCCAGACTCGGTGTCCCATCCGTTCAAGTTGCGAGTCAATTTGCTTTTCCTTCTGGATACGATTGGCTCTCTTTTCGGCACTGAATACAAGGCCGCGCTGCTTCTTGTCATAGGTCACGTCCAATGGGCGGTTGTCAACAAACAGCTCGGCTACTTTTTTGGCGCGGATCGTCTTGTTTCGCTTTCCACCCGGAAGTTTGACTCGTAGTGACTGAATGCTGCCGGGCTGTTTGCCCTCGGTCAGTTTGATCACTTCGTACGGGCCCTCGGACATAAAATCCTGAAACGTCACCTCAATGGTTTGTCCAACCAGTTTCATCAAGTCGGGCTCAGCATCGGACTTTTGAGCCAGAGCCGTCGTGCCCGATGCGCTCAGTAGTGAACCCACAAATATGCCGACAAGAAAAGTCAAAGATCGTTTTTTCAGCATGGTGAGTGGTTTATCAATCGTGAATACTCGGGGTGGATTTGTCGAACATCGCCACTTTTTAATGCTCAGATGAAATGGCCAGCCCAAAGTTTTGTTCATGACTAACCACTCGATGCTCGGCTATCAAAAGGCTTGATACAACGTGTTTATTGTAGGCACGACAGCTGGCTGGTGAAAGTAAATGGTTTCGGACGATGGGTCCCTTTACTACGTCACGATCAAATCGCTTGCGCCAAACATAACCGCCAGAACTAAAAAAATATGGAGCGTCGTGCTACACTTGGAACGGGCCCGAGTTGCGGATTCCGAAAAGCGTAGGCGGCGGCCGAAATTGGAATGACCATGGCGAACGTTAAAGCAATACCGAGGACCGGGTTGACGAGGAGTATTTCCATGCATTTGAAGAACCTGTTAGATCGATCGATGCTGAGTCTGTTGCTGCTGACGTTCGCGTGCGTGATCCCAGCAGCCGTCAACGCGCAAACCGTTGCCAGTATTCCAAGTCCATTGCCAGACGCGTGGGTCGTCGATCAAACCGAGACACTATCCGATCTTCAGAGAAAACTGATCGGTGAATTGTGCGAGGAGATACAAACAGACTACAACCGCCAGATGGTGGTGGCGGTGATCGATTCAACGCGCGGACGAGATCATCGTCGTTTCGCGGTCGAGCTGTTTAACAAGTGGCGAATAGGTGACGGTTACAAGAATCAGGGTGTGCTGATTTTTGCAGCGATGGAAGATCGAGCGGCGGAGATCATTCTTGGGCATGGAATCGACAACCGTGCTACCGTTCAGGCTGCTCAGTCGATCATGGATAACGTCATGCTTCCAAAGTTCAAGGCTGGAGATGCAGGATCCGCGATCTACGAAGGCGCTCATGCGAGTGCGAAACGAATTATTGGTGTCGGCCAGCTGGATGTAGCACCGAAACTGCCGGAGATCACTGCGGAACAACCGATTGTTACTGCCGAAAAGCCATTCGAGCCCGGAGCGGAGCTGCCGTTACCTTCAGAATCGAACGCGAAAGCAGACGCGAGCGTCGGATCAAGTGACTCGGTGGAAGCCGGATCAACGTCGCCTCCAGGTACGGATGCTTCATCTGAAAATACACTCGTCGCTGCGGACAAGGCACAGCAAGCGGCAGATGTTCCAGTAGCAGCTCGAGCTGAATCGGACGGATTTGTGCCGGTGAAATTGTCGCCTCGACCCGTCGCGAACCGCCCCGGGCCGTCGAACCGCGCCGACCAACGTCGGCCGCTTGGCAAGAGAGGCCCCACCTACCTGCCGTGGATCATCGGGTTCGGCGGTGTAGGTTTGATCGCTTCGTTTTTTGGAGTGCGACATTATCTGAGATACCGATCGCGAATGTGTGAAACATGCCGACTCGATCGCGTTTTGTTGACGGAAGTTCAAGATGATGATTTCCTGGACAAGCCCCAACGCATCGAAGAGAAGATTGGTAGCGTTGATTATGACATCTGGGCGTGCCTTGAATGTGAGGATGTCATCAAACTTCGATATGGTCGCTGGTTTACACGATACTCCCGATGTCCCGAATGCAGTTATGTGACTCGATTCAAGATTACGGAAACCGTTATTCCCGCGACGACGATGAATGACGGACTTGTGCGAGTCAAAGAGTTTTGCAAGGCATGCGACTATCACCACACTCACACCTACGCGACACCTCGCATTCCGAAGCGCAGGTCTGGATCGTCAGGAAGTGTTTTTTCTGGTGGTTCGAGGTCCGGTGGTGGATTCTCTTCGGGTGGTGGAGCGAGTGGACGTTGGTAATGTCGACACCACGGATTAGAAGAGAGGATGTTAAGGCAGCAGTTGCGATGGACGGTTTTGAGGACTGGAAATCGCCACTTGATTCGACGCAGCTTGATCGCCCTGCGGCTCGACCAAGTCACCTGGAAGGCAGCGGTCGTCATGCGGCAGTGATGGTTTTACTGGTCGGCGGCGATCTGGATATTTCGACTGAAGGGCCAGAGTTGTTGCTGATTCGTCGCGGCCAACATCTTCGTTACCACGCTGGTCAGATTGCTCTTCCAGGTGGTCGTCAGGAGCCGGAGGAATCGCTGTTGCAAACCGCAATTCGCGAAACTCGCGAAGAAATCGGTGTCTCATTGTCGGCACACGACATGATTGGTTCATTGCGGTCGATCTACATTCCACCGTCAGATTTCACATTGACGCCATTTGTCGCGTGGTTGGGACGTGAACCTGAGACTTCGCTTCAAGCAGGCGAAGTCGATGAACTCATCAGGGTAGGTTTGAAAAACCTGATGCGCAAGGAAGCTCATGCGACGGCTGATGTGGTCAGAGATAATGGCGAAACGATTATGGCTCCGTGTTATCGACACCAAAGCCACGTTATCTGGGGTGCAACGGCATTGGTCCTCAGTGAGTTGATCGAGCGGTTGGACCGGCTTAACAGTTGAAATGCGGATCAATCGTTGCAAACGGTATTTTCGATCAGGCGTTGAGTGACCGTAGGTCGGTTCATGAAGAATATGGCCAGCTCAAGGTTTGAACCAGACGTAGAGTTCAATTGGAGTTTCAAACAAAAGTATCGGTCGCTTTTTTCGTGATGTACTCCACCCACCTGATGAAAGACCGACCTGCCGATCAATGGATTCCGATCCACCCAACCAACAAGAGAACAGTACTATGATGATTAACCAGGCGATGGTTTCGTCGAACCCGGAAGTGGAACGTCTGATCCGCGAAATGTTATCAGAGAACGCGCGATATGAGCGAGAATTACGTTCGGCCCACCGTGAAAATCTGGTGTTTCCCGTTTCAATTTATCGGCCGGAAGAAGACGAGCGGATCTTCGGCTTTTCTCGCAACGTATCGGTGACGGGCGTCTGTATCCTGTGCGATACCGAGATCGCGCCCGGTGAGCGAGCAACGCTGGAGATCTATCGTTTGCACAAGGCTGAACCAAGCCGAGTGCGTTCAGAATGCAGATGGTGCAAGCCTTTCGGAGACAACTTTTACGCGTCGGGCTGGCAGTTTTCGGGCCTTGCACGTGATTGATAAATGCTGACCAGATATTGGAACGTGTCGTGAAGTGAACGTTGGAAGTTCCTTCTTCGATTGAGATTCGTTCCGTGACCTTTGAAGCCACATTCAGGCATAAAATAAAAGAAGCCGTATCCAGCGTCTGGATGCGGCTTCCTGGTTTCACTGAATGATCAGATCCCGTTCACGCGATCAATTCTGCTTAACAGTTTCGCTCTAGCGATTAAAATTGGGTCCCAACGCTTCGCTGACACGGAATTCATCGACTTCGTAAACGAACACCGTATCCTCAGCGATGATGTTCGGTTGCGAGCTGTCATTTTCCATCACACTGCGAACCACGAACTCACCGCCAGCGGCTCCAACGGCAGAGAATTTGAACTCATGACGTTGGCCCGGAGCAAGACTTGGCTTGTTAAACAGGAAGCTTCGGTTGAATTCGTCAACGGTAACGCCATCCTGCTTGACTGGCATCATCGTGTCAGGCAATTCAACTCGGACGGTCACGTTGTCCGCGTCCCGGCTTCCGGTATTCTCGATCGCGATCGAAAACTCGGCTTTCTCGCCGACCTGAACCGGTCCAGTTTGATTACGAACATGCATGTTCATTTCGGCTCGGGTAACCACGTTGGTGGCCAGCTCAAACTGCTTTGATTGATTCTCGTTTGAGCTCACATTGACGCGGCAGATCTGTTGACCAGCTTTGGTGGCGATGGCTTTCAACTGAATCAGTTCCGTTGACGCTTCCGTGATCTGATCAAACGTCCACGTGAGCGTTTGCTCCTGGTCGTTCGAAGCGGCCGGGCGATTGATGGTGGTGATCTTCATACCGGCTGGAATCGCGAGCTTGACCTGCACGTTCGAAACCGTTGCTTCACCAGCGTTCTCAAGGCGAATGCTGTAGATCCCATCGCGTTCCACGAAATTCATACGAGGGCCAGCCAGCGAAACGCTCAGCTTGGGCTCGACGATCTTCAACGTGGAAGGTGTCAGTTCACTTTTGACGCTGCCGGCAATCGCAAGGAAAGACAGGTCAGCCATGCCGGCCTTTTGAGCAATTGACTTGACGATTACTCGTTGCGTCTTGCCAGGAGCCAGATTCTTGGCGACCTCCATTCCCTTTTGCTCCGTGAAACGAAGCGAACTGGGCAACTCGGCTTCCAGACGAACAGAATCAGCGACTCCGTCGCCCGCGTTCTCAATCACGATCTCGTGCTCAACCAGATCTCCGACAGAGACCTGACCTGGACCACTAACATGAACTTGCAGAACCGGCTCACGAACGCCAACGGCAATGCTGTGACGGTTCTCAACGACGATATCCGTTCCGATTTCCAACGCCAGTTTTCTCGTTGGAACAAGGTCAACCGTGACTTGTCGCGTCTGGTTCGGTCCGATCGTTGGAATCAGATACTCGAAACGCTGCCCACTGGAATCGCTTGGACGAGGTACGGATGATTCGAACCGAGCGTGCTCGGGAAGCGTCGTCAACAGACGCACGTTCCTGATTTCGCTGCTGCCCGCGTTTCGGACGTTGATCGTCATCTTGGCGACTTCGTTAACATTGATAAACTTCGGTGCAACGATTTCGGCGGTGATGGCCGGAGCGCTTCGTGAGACAGAATGATTCGCCGTGCTGTGGGCAGGAACTGCGGATGTTGAGCGTGACGTGGTAGACGCTGATGGCGCTGATGGCGTTGACGAACGACTGACGTAAGAGTTCGGTTGCACCTGAGCGACACGAGGCGTCGAAGGACGCTTGACGTTCTGTTGAACCGGCTGCGTTCGACGGGCCAGCGTGGGCTTTTCAGCAACCTTGGGTGCTTTCAATGTCTCGGGTACCGGTGTCACGGGATCCGATGCGATCGTTTCGAAACTGATGTCACCCGGAGCCGCGACAAGTGATTTGGGAACTTCTGTCTGTTCAATTTTCTTCGCCGCAGCATTTGCTGAAGACCGAAGCTTGATCACTCGGCTGCTGACGGAATCGTTTTGATCCTGAGCGAACAAGCCAGTCGCGATCGGTAATGAAAGAACGGCTGAGAACAATAATTGGTTGAGCCGAGGCATATAGATCTCCAGAATTGGATTCAAGGGAGTGGTCGGGATTTACTTCCGTTGATTTATCGAACGTTTGGCACTGCAAATTCATCACATCCCTTATATCCGCCAAATATTTGCATTTTGCGCGATAGCTATCGTGTTCAGCGTTTCGCATCGCGGTGATACCCCGAGGCAATGATCCCTCGTTTTCAGGAGGATAGTTGGCCGTCATTGACCACGGCATCCGTACGCGACACCGAAACCAAGATCACTGATAGCAAACTCGCACCGCGTGATGGATTTTCTTACCGCACTCTCCGAGAGATTAGCTAGCACAAGCGTGCATACGTCGCATGCATGCCGTCCGCTACAATGTTCGCCACTCAGGGTGAGCCCCATCTTTGTTCGCACGTTTTTGGAATGATTTGACTATGTCACTGAAGAACCGCCGGCGCGGGCTGATCGGCTCGCTCGGCAAACGACTACTGTTTGTCTCTTTCACCATGTCCGCCAGTCTGTCTGGCTACCTATATGCTCAAGATACAGAACAGGAAACACCGTTGTCTGACAAACTCAAATACCCGACCACCAACGTGGTTGACACAACAGACGACTACCATGGGACAACGGTTGCCGATCCCTATCGCTGGCTGGAGGATGACGTTCGTCACTCGGATGACGTTCGCCAATGGGTGACTGAGCAGAATGAAGTAACGTTCAACTATCTGCAATCGCTGCCGTACCGCAAACAGATTGCAGATCGGCTGACTCAGTTGTGGGACTACGAGAAGTACGGGGCTCCTTTTCGTCGAGGCGATCGTTACTTCTTCTTCAAGAATGATGGGCTGCAGAACCAGAGCGTGTTGTATCAACAGAGTTCATTGGATGCACCCGCCACGGTTTTGATCGATCCGAACGAGTGGGCAAGCGACGGAACGGTCGCTCTGGGTTCGCTGTCATTCAGTCCAAACGGTCAATTGCTGGCTTACAGTGTTCAAGAAGCCGGCTCCGACTGGCAGACCTGGAAAGTCATGGACGTCGCATCCGGTGAACTTCGCGAAGATAAAATCGAATGGATCAAGTTTGGCACGGTTTCCTGGACGGCAGACAATCAAGGCTTCTACTACAGCGCTTATGATGCTCCCGAATCCGATGAGCAGTTTCAGGAATTGAACCTTGGACAGAAAGTTTACTATCACAAACTTGGTGACGCTCAGGACGACGACAAGCTGATCCATCAGAATGCTGAGCAACCTGAGTGGGGCTTCGCGCCCGAAGTGACTGAAGACGGCAAATACCTGATTCTGACCATCTGGGAAGGAACCGACGATCGGTATCGGGTTTTATTTCAGTCGCTCGAAAGTCCCGATCAACCCTTCAAGGTGCTGGTCGAGAAAATGGAAAACGAATACTCGTTTTTAGGAAACAACGGCAGCAAGTTCTTCTTCAAGTCGGATCTGCAAGCGCCGCGAAAGCGAATTATCTCCATTGATGTTTTACAGGCTGATCTGAGCAACTGGAGCGAGGTTGTTCCGCAGTCCGACCAGGCGATGGAAAGTGCGGGGATTGTCGGTGACACCTTGATTTTGCAATACCTTCAGGACGCAAAGACTCAGGTGAAGCTGTTTGACCTCAACGGAACCTTCACTCGCGAAGTTGAATTTCCCGGCATTGGTTCGGCTCGGGGATTTGGTGGTAAACGAAATCACGACGAGACCTTCTACAGCTTTTCAAGCTTCAATCGACCGCCTGCCACATACCGGTACGATCTGGCGACTGGAAAAAGTACGCAGCTGCAGGCAGCCGAGGTTGACTTCAATGCCGACGACTACGAAGTCAAGCAAGAGTTTTACGCCAGCAAGGATGGCACGCGGATTCCCATGTTCATTGCATCCAAAAAGGGCATTGTTCTCGATGGAAACAATCCTGCATTGCTGTACGGTTACGGAGGATTCAACATTTCATTAACGCCGAGTTTTTCTGTTTCGCGATTGCAGTGGATGGAAATGGGCGGCATCTTTGTGATGGCCAACCTTCGTGGCGGCGGCGAGTATGGCAAGGCATGGCACAAAGCGGGAACAAAAACAAACAAGCAGAACGTCTTTGATGACTTTATTGCAGCGGCCGAGTTTTTGATCGAACAGAAGTATACGTCACCTGAACGGCTGGCGATTCAAGGTGGCAGTAACGGAGGGCTTCTCGTCGGCGCGTGCATGGCTCAACGTCCGGAGCTGTTCGGTGCCTGTCTGCCGGCAGTTGGAGTCATGGACATGCTCCGTTTTCATAAGTTCACCGCCGGCCGATTCTGGGTGGACGATTATGGCAACGCGGAAGAGAACGCGGACGAGTTCGCAGCGATCTACAAATACTCTCCGTATCACAATTTGAAAGACGGAACAGAGTATCCGGCAACGATGGTCACAACCGCCGACACAGACGATCGAGTCGTTCCCGGGCACAGCTTCAAGTTCGCGGCGCGACTGCAGGCCGCGCAGGCGGGTGCCGACCCGGCATTGATCCGCATCGAAACCAAAGCCGGCCACGGTGCAGGAAAACCAACCGCCAAGATCATCGAAGAAGTGGCCGACATGTGGTCGTTTCTGGTGAAGAATCTGGATTTTCAGCCAGCACTTCCGAAACAAGATGACTGAAGGTCAGGGTTTTTCCAAAACGTGTTTCGTGGTGATGTCTTCAGGCTTTTGCGATGATCACAAACTGGCGTCTAAGGAGAACGTCCAGCTTTCC
>CAYXWX010000048.1:0-17473 GCA_964468915.1 uncultured Pirellulaceae bacterium | reverse complement strand
TCCGATAGGGCTGGACTTTCAGCCCGCCGACCGATTCCAACGCCAAAGTTCCCAAGGCGTTGCCTTGGGCTGACATAACATTGGGCCTTTGGCCCGAAAATCCTCGACAACGAAGCAGTCCTGAGCCGGGTACTTTGTAGGCCGGCAACAAGGTCTCGAAAACACTGCCGTAGCTTTGCAAACCGGAAAGTTGTCAAAAACGGTCTGCCGTGCTTGAAGGCGATAAATCCGAGACCGAGGTTCCGGCAGCGCAAAGGTTTGCGTGTTACGGCCTGCACCCCAGGTGAAAGTTCCGGGCTAAGCCGGACGCAATCTAAAACCGCTACTACCAAAGACGCTGCCCGAAATGTGCACGGCCACGGTTAAAGAACACAACCTTTCAGAACACAACGTTTCCGCGAAAGAGCGCCACCTTTTCGGAGCTTTCGTGGAACAGAAGCCGACACTGTTTTTCCCGTGGGCCTTAGTGCGGCCAGACCAACTCAAGTTGGCAGCTCGACAACCTTCCAATAGTGCTCTAACAGAGAGATCAACTTCAGGAAATCGGTTCCAACATTGTTCTTGACGATATAACCCGCAACCTGCTTTTTGTAAGCTGCCCACTGGTCTTCGTGGGCATCGGAGGTTGTCAAAATGAAAACGATCGAATCGGCCAATTCCTCATCGTCACGAATGTGTTCGAGAAACTCGATACCATTCATGCGAGGCATGTTCAGATCCAGCAGGATAATATATGGCCGAGCGAGCTTTTCCTTTCCATTATCGCCTCGCAAAACATCAAGTGCCTCTTCACCGTTGTTGGCGTGGACGATCGGATTGGCGATTTTTGCTTTCGTGAATGCTCGACGAGTCGCTTCAACGTCCAGATCGTCGTCTTCGACCAACAGGATCGTTGCCGCTTTTGTATTATTCACTTTTGAGCCTTTCTGAAGCTAACGGGCCACGTAAACGAAAACGTCGTGCCGTGGCCCAGCATCGATTGTACAGAAATTTCGCCGCCCATACCTCGAATAATTTTTCGAATTAGCGCGAGCCCCATGCCACTTCCTTTGACGGTTTCATTGCCATGGAGCCTCTGAAACATACCAAAAATCTTTTCGTGGTACTTCTTGTCGATACCGGGACCGTCATCAGAGATACGAAACTCAACGAAATCGCCATCATGGCTGAAATCGATTTCAATTCTTCCCTTGGGTTTGTCGTGGTACTGGATCGCGTTAGCAATCAGGTTCAAGAAGACCTGACGTAACGGCGCTACGTCGGTCGTCAGCTTGGGTAGTGACGGCGCAACAATGATTTCCAAGTGGTTGGGAACGTCCAACACGTTGATCACTTCGTGAACGATGGATGTTGTATCGATTGTTTCGGTTTGCGTCTCGTCGCCCAGACCGACTCGTGAATACGCCAATAAGTCGTCAAGCAGCATTTCCATTTGCTTTACGCGAGTCTGCATTTCATCGAGGTACTTTTTCGACTCTGTCGATAAATTTTCAGATTCATCTTCACGCAGGAAATTAACGATATTATTCACCCCACGAAGGGGCGAACGAAGATCGTGGGAAGCGATGTAGGCAAACTGTTCCAATTCCGAATTAGATTGTTTCAACCGAGAATTCAATCGCTCAAGTTCCCCAAAACGTTCTTCACGAGAGAGATGAATATCGGTCAAAATCCCAACCACTCCAAGAAACTTTCCATCGGAACCAAAGCGTGGCATTCCTTGATTTCTGAACCAGAGATATTTTCCATCATGCCGCCGTAAGCGCACTTCGTATTCAAAACGTTCTTTTCCTTCGTACGCTTTTTCAGTTTCCAAGGCTGCAATCGGAGCATCCGCTTCGTGAAAAAAGTCTTTCCATGTACTCTGATAAAACCGCTCACGCGGCACGCCCGAGTAAACTTCGCACTGTCGATTCACCCAGATGGAAGACTTATTTTCATCCGTCATCCAGATGATCGCTGGAGCCTCGTCTGCGATGGTGCGAAAACGGGCTTCACTTTCTTTGACTTGCCTGGCGGCTTCTTTGCGTTGGGAAATATCTCGGGTTACCCCGACGATGTACTCTTTACGGTCATGCTCGACAAAGTGAACCGTAACCTCAGCCCACATGTCACCGCCGTTATCACGTTTGTGTCTGGTTTCGACGACGTTGTAGCGATCAACACGCATCTTATCCCACCACGATTTCCACACATCTGGCGGATAATCAGGGTCGATGTCAACGACTTGCATTGTCAGCAGTACTTCGTTTGAAAAGCCCAGCATTTCGGTTGCGGCTTTATTGGCGTAAACAAAGCTGCCATCTTCGATGACCCAGTAAATCGCGTCCTGTGAATTTTCCAGAAAAAACTGACCACGTAAAAGTTCGTTCTCGATCGCAACTTTCTCACTGATATCACGTGCGTTGGCACAAAAGACGTTCTCATTGTCAACTTCAAAGTGTGTTACTGCGATCTCGACAGGAAACGTTGAGCCGTCTTTTCTGCGATGGGTATTGGTGAGCAGTAGATTTTTCTCTGCGAGTATCCTTGGAATCAGTTCACGTTGAAAGAAATCAAGTGACGGCATGTTCGGGTCAATATCCGGGATCGTCATCGACAGAAGTTCTGAACGTGCGTATCCCAGTTGTGCACACGCAACATCATTGACATAAATGAACTGTGCTTTTTCGTTTGCCATGTAAATGGCATCACCAGAGTTGTCGATCGCAGTGCGAGCGAACTGAAGTTCGTGTTCGAATGCCTTGCGTTCTGATATGTCGTGCGTCGTGCCAACGAGCCTGATTGCGGTTCCGTTATGGTCGTAAGTCGCGTTGCCACGACTCTGAACCCATATATAGACATCGTGTTTGCTGCGAATTCGGAATTCATGAACGTAGGGAATCTTGTTTTCAAGCGTCCTGTTCACGTTATCCCACAGGCTATCGCGATCTTCAGGATGAATTCGTTCTGTAAACGCTGCCAATGTATCAGGAAAGCCAACCACATCATCTTCATCAAACCCAAGCATTCGACGCCACGCTGCCGAGTACTCGACGTTCTCAGTGCCGACTTGCCAATCCCAGATTCCGTCACTGGCTCCGACCACATCCAACAAAAACCGAGAATGCAACGCACTTTGAATTTCTGTTTTGGCTTTACTTTGATCTTCGAAGTCGTGAGCTAACAGATTCCTGACGGCAGCGATCAATTGTTCAATCGTAACCGGTTTTCTCAACCGCCTCATTGAATCCAGACGTTCAAAATTGCGATCAACAAAAGGTGATTGCGAATCGCCACTCGTGGCAATAATGCGGGGCTGTGGGTTTACGTTTAACGCAATATATGAGATCACGGCCAGACCGCCTGACATCGTCAGATTGACATCTTCGGATTCCAATACGATGTCCGTGATGACCAGATCGATCGGGTTGCTGTCGAGCGCGTCAATCGCTCCCTCGACGGACGACTCGTGAATGACCTGGAACCCTTCTGTTTCCAACGCCCGTTGCCAATGAGCCGCCAAAGCTCGATCGTCTTCGACCAGTAAAATCGTGGTCATTTTCGGGTCTCACTTTCGGCGGCGATCAGCGCGTTGGCAAGCTGAGCCATGCCGATGGGTTTGACCAGGCGAGGAAGGTTCATCAGGTCCTCTGGCAATTCGTACTTGCTGTCGTAACCGCTGGTCAACACAACCGGAATTCCGGATCGAACCAGGACGCCAGCAATCGGCAAGCTGGTTTCGTCACCCAGGTTGATGTCCAGGATCGCGCAGTCGTATTGGCCCCGAGCAATGGCCGATTCCGCAAGCTCTCGATTGGGGACGGCGTCCACCGACTCGATGCCGGCCCCGCGCAGCAATCGCTCCACTTCCATTGCTAAAACCATGTTGTCTTCCACGACAAGCGCCGACTGAAATCGACTAAGGTCCAGTGTTTCCGTATTTTTCGACGAGGGACTGACAGTTCCAATGTCGGAATGCCTCGATATGCCAATGATCGATTCGGCGGGTAACCAGAAATGAACCCTGAGTTGTTTCTTGTCAAAGTGAATGGACGAGCGTCCGTTGCATTCGTACGGCAATGCGCGTTCTATCAAGGCAAATCCGAAACCCCGTCGTTCCGGCTCTGAGACATCGACACTCAGTTGTTCGATCCATTCAATTGATGCGCCGCCGCTGTCCGCTTGCCAGTTGATCGTCAGTGATTCGCCATTATCGGAAAGCGCGCCGTGCTTTACCGCGTTAGATGTCATTTCATGAAATAGCAGTGAAAGTACAGGGGCCACGTCTGCGCGGACAGCGATCGGTGAAGCTTTCATTGTCACGCGACTGTTTTCGCCAATAAACGGACGCAAAGAGGCCTGCACCAGACCTTCAATGCTGGCCCATTGAAGCCCACTTCCGCCGATTAAATCATGAGCGGATGAAAGAGCCAATAGCCGACGCTCGAGCGAATCAACATACTGCTCGAGCGATTGAGAGGAATCAGTTGAATGTGACGTGGTTTGTCGCGCGATCGAACGCACAAGCGCGAGCGTGTTCCGCACCCGGTGATTAAGTTCAGCGATCAACAGATCTTTGTAACGCTTCTGCTTTTCCTGTTCCATGGATAACTCCGCGGAACCAACCTGCGCCATTCGAGAGAGTTCATTTCGGATCTCCTGAGCGATGGAAATGTCGGAGTCCGTCCAGACGTTACACCGACCGGAAACGGATTCGCAGTATTCCGCAAACGAACCGCGTGGCGCGAGGCGCGGGCCGTCATCGACGGTTTTTTCCTTGTTGCCAGCCCAACGGATCTCCTGAGTGACTTCGTCTCGAAAGAACGCCAGACATTCGTTGCCGGCTAATGGAAGCAACATCGCTCCTGCCGATTTGCCAAAGCAACTGTTGCGATCGCTCAGGCCGCCGACGGACTCAAGACTGTCAACCGCGACGATTGTGCCGTTGGTCAGATGCCGCAGGCCGGCCATTGTCTCGTCTGAAGGAACGCTACCAGAATTCATCTTGGACGTCGCACCAAAGTACGCCATGCCGTCGGCCTCTACCAGATTCATCAATTCGTCCGACATCTGGTTGACGATTTGTTCAAGGCTACCTGAATCTTTTACTGAAAGTGACACGAGGGTCGAACGGCTCTTTTGCAATTTCAGCAGCTTTTCGTTTTCCAATTCCTGTTGAACCAACATCGAAGCGAGTTGTCCAAAAAGCTCACAGATCGATCTTTCATCGGGTTTCAAACAACGCGGTCGATAGTGATGAAATGCGAACAACCCCCACAATTGACCATGCACGATAATCGAAATGTTCATCGTTGACTGAACACCCATGTTTTCGAGGTACTCAATGTGAATTGGTGAAACGCCCCGCAAATGACTGAATGTCATATCCAACGGGATCGCATCGGCCTCCTGAATCAACGCAACGTGATCAGCGTGAATGTCCTGAATCATCCGGAAGGGAGCGCGGAGCATGATCTGTCGGACTTGAGTCGGGATGTCCCAGGCAGGATATCGAAGTCCGAGGTAAGGATCGATTGTCGGGCCTTTCGCCTCGGCGACGACTTCGCCGTCTCCGTTATCGAAGAAACGATAGGCCATCACTCGATCGTGGCCGGCGAAGTGACGAAGTGCCGACACGCAGGAATCAAGTAAAGCCTGCATTCCTTCGCCTTTTCGAATTGCCGACATCATCGTATGCACGATTGCGACTGGCGATTGAGTTCCCACCGTTTTCGCGTAGCCACGTTCGAACTCAACGACGACATTGGGACCAGCTTGATAGACCGAAACGTCATTCAGTTTGTCGTTGATTTCAAATAGCCCGATTCGATCGCGTTGGATCGAGATCGTGGGAAGTCCAAGAGCTCCTCGAATGCCGTGCATGATTTTTCGATCGGGGAGTACGTCTTCACAATTCACTCCCAACAATTCGGAATCACGACCCAGCACCTCAGGACCAAGATTTTCGCTGTGGTATCGGATGGTTCCTGATTGGAGTTCGTATCCCAGCATGGCTCCGAAAGCCTGGATTCGTCCGGGGATATGAACCGGTTCACGATCGCAGTTGGACAGTGCTAATTGTTTCTCAGAGTTCATGAGTTGCCCGTCTACTGTTTCTGGGTCGATTCCAAGCTGTCATTTGTTTCAACAAAAATCTCGTGAACGAGTTCGAATGCTCTACGGGCCGCATGAGCGGTCTTGGTTGGGTCGCACGCAGACACCTCCAGTGCTCTTAAGAACTTGGGCCAACGTTCAGGAGCATGCTCGCCAATCAGATTCAAGTATCGAACCGGATAGCTTTCCCTATCTGGCTTCTGACTGATTGATCTGAGCAGCACTTTCGCTCCCATCGACGAACCTTCGATCACATAAGCTGTTCCCCAGCAGTATTCCGGAGCAACAGGCTCGCAGGCTGCTGATTGGGAATCAAATTCGGATCCGAGATCGGATTGGATACAGGATTGCGCTTGAAACGTAATGGGCTCCAGTTCGGCACGTTGCTCGACCCACAACAGTGGTTTGGCGAACGTTTGATACACCCTCAGCATGCTAGCTAAATAAACGCGATATCCGATGGCCGAACCAAATAGGTTTGACGACTGCACAAACTTTTCCAGTTCCTCATGACTTTCCCGGGTTTCATTCCTCAGCGCATGCCGGATCGAGTCGGTTCTTTGTCTTGAAACCACCGGGGCACCAAAATTTTAATACGAATGCAGACGAGAAGCAGCTTTGCCAGCTGACTTTGGTTTTTTGTGTCCAACGACTTGTAACCTATCAAACTTTGCCTGAATTATCCAATGTTTAGCCAAATTGACACCGTGATGTTATGTCGTATTCTAAGGGTTAATTCCGGATGGATCAGTCACGGACTCGCTTTTCATTATTCTCGTCTAAACAGTTCAACAGTTGTGGGAAGGATTCACAATGATCGACTCGTGTGATGGTTCAAACCGGCAGGTAGAAGCACTTTACGAGGAGCTGCAGAACCATCGGGTCGAATTAAAGGAACAACAGGCTGAGCTTGAACGAACCTCATTAGCGTTGGAGCGGTCTCGTCGTGATTTTGATGAACTCAGGGACAACGCTCCGGTTGCCTATCTGCTGCATGACAATGGTGGATATCTTTATGAGATCAATCGCCGAGCGCGGTTGCTGCTGGGGCTTCAGCCCTGTCAGAAAAGCATCAACATTTACGACGTGTTGACAAAAAAGGCTGCCGAGCTTTATCGGTTTCACATCAGCCGGCTGAAGAATTCTGTCAGACCAGTCTCGATTGAAATGAGGCTGGAAAGGTCGAGTGGCAAGGCGTTGTACATTCTGGCCGAGTCGTCCATCTGTGGGGATAACCAGATCCAGACGATCATGGTGGACGTTTCATCCCGAAAGGAATCAGAAGAAGTCAAACGCGAACTTGACAGCCACCTTCTTCATTCTCAAAAGATGGAAATTCTTGACAGGATCTCTGGAGGAATCGCTCACGATTTCAACAACATCCTACAGGTTTTGGTTTTGCAGGTTGATCTGGCTGGCGAGCAAGTTGTCAATGGTGATCATTCAGCGGTCGAAACAATTCAGCAGGTGAGTGAAACTGCGAATCGCGGCGTTGCGTTGACCAAGCGACTGCTCGCTTTCAGTCGAAAAAAACCACTCGAAAAGGTGCGTGGAGATCTGAACGAGATAATCGAAGGATCGGAAAACCTGCTATCCCAATCTGTCGGACAAAACTGGAAGATCGCTTTTGATTTGGCACCCCACCGACTTGGCGTCTGGGTTGATCCCGTTCAAATCGAGCAAGCGTTGCTTAATTTGTGCCTCAATGCGAAAGACGCGATGCCCCATGGAGGAGTGATTGAGATCTCCACTGCTCATAAGTACATCGAAGCTCCAACCAGTAAATCCGGATTGCCCCTTATTCCGGGCAACTATTCGGTTATTTCCATTCGCGACGAAGGGACCGGAATTCCAGCAAACATTGTTTCCAGAGTATTCGAACCCTATTTTTCCACGAAAGAGGTTGGCAAAGGCACAGGCTTGGGAATGTCGATCGTTTACTCGATCATGAAGCAGCACGCCGGCGCGATCGAGATCTTTGAATCGGACGAAAATGGAACTCAGATTGATCTTTATCTGTTTGGTTTTCATCTGCCTGAAAAACCTGACATCGTCAAAGGTTCAATCGATTCTGTCAGCAAACATATGGTTGGCAGTGCTTTGATATGTGAGGATGAGCCAGCGATTCTCTCGGTGTTGTGTGATGCGTTACGTAAGATGGGAATGAACGTATACAGTGCCGCGGATGGTGATTCGGCGATTCGGCAGATCGCTGCGATCGAGAAAATCGACCTGCTGCTGACCGATGTGGTGATACCGGGCAAGTGCGGTCGTAAGATCAGCCGTAGTTTTCGCGAGAAGTTCCCCGAGGCCAACGTCGTGCTTATGAGCGGGCACGGCGATTCGGTTCTGGACGAAAGTTTTTTGCACGAGGTAAATGCCACTTTCCTTCCCAAGCCATTCAAGTTGGATAATTTGAAAGAGAAACTGGGGATTCACCTGATATCAAGGTGATTGCAATTCGTGATCAGGTATGCGTACGTCTTCATATTTGGCCATTTATCTGGTGCAGTTTGATGTTGAACGGGTGATTATCTGGCGCAATTTCGTGTCAAACGAGTGTAAGCCATTTCAATCTCTGTTAAGATTCTGGTCCTCCTCTATTGATGCGTTGAAGCATTTGCGTTTGGTTAAATACTCCCCTGCAGAGCGGCAGCGGATCCGTTCAATTCGTCAGCAGGACGGCGTGATGTCTTCATGCATTGAAGCCTGTCACGGCACTTTCAGATTTGCTTGGATCCAGAGATGAATACGATGACGAAGAAGCCTGAGTTATTAATCGGAATAGGTGCCTCGGCCGGCGGGCTAAAACCGATCGAAGCCTTCTTTGATCATATGCCTGATGACACTGGGATGTCGTTTGTTATCGTCCAGCATCTGTCGCCGGACTTTAAGAGTCTTATGGATGAATTGTTGGCTCGACACACCGACATGCCGATTCATAAGGTCGTAGACGGTGTGGTGATTGAGCCGAATTCGATCTACTTGATTCCCCCGGAAAAGAATATGGCCATCCGGGATGGCAAGCTGATGCTGACGGACAAGTCCGCAAAGCCCGCTTTGCATTTGCCGATCGACAATTTTTTTACATCACTTGCCAAGGAGGTGGGTAGGGACTCCGTCGCGATTGTCCTTTCTGGAACCGGTAGCGACGGTTCTCGCGGAATCAAGGAGGTTCGTGAGGCGGGTGGCTTAGTGGTTGTGCAGCAACCTGAATCGGCCGGATTTGATGGAATGCCCCGTGCAGCAATCTCGTCAGGTGTTGTTGACTTGATTTGCGAGGCTCATGACATGCCTGACCGCCTGATCAGCTATCAAGGTGACTTTGACAGAATAGCGCTTCAGCAGACAGAATTTGAATCGCGAGAGTCCGAAGATGGTGTTCAGGCCGAATCGGCCATGTTGCGGCTGTACCGTTATTTCCGACAGCGAAACAACATCGATTTTTCACTGTACAAGCCGGGCACTATCTCTCGACGATTAGAGCGACGAATGCGCATGAGCGCTTTGAGTTCACTGGATCATTACATGGACTTGGTCGAGCAAAACGAGAAAGAAACAGAGTTGCTGTATCGGGATCTTTTGGTGGAAGTCACCAGTTTCTTTCGCGACCCCGATGCCTTTGAACGACTTCGTGAAATCGTTGTCCCTGAAATTATAGAACATGCGGACCCAAATACGGAATTGAGGGCGTGGGTTTGTGGATGTGCGACGGGAGAAGAAGCTTACTCTGTCGCGATGGTCTTTCATGACTGTCTTGCAAAGGCTAACCGAGCAGACGTGGGCTTCAAGATATTTGCAACAGATGTTCACCGTAAGTCACTCGAAATCGCAAGCAGCGGTTTTTACCCGGTTCATTCACTTTCGAATGTGCCGGATGACTTTCAACAAAAGTACTTTGTCATCAACAACGGTATCTGCAATGTCAAACGAGAGCTTCGCCAATCGGTGATCTTCGCCAGTAACGATATAACAACAGACCCACCCTTCACTCGCCTGGATCTGATCAGTTGTCGCAACGTTTTGATCTATCTGGAACCGAAGGTTCAAAAAAGAGTGCTTTCGATGTTTCATTTTGGTCTGAACACGAAAGGAGTGCTTTTTCTTGGACCAAGTGAAACGGTTGGTGATCTTGGCAATGAGTTTGAGCAGTTGGATCGCCACTGGAGGATCTATTCCAAGCGTCGAGACATCCGACTTCCCGAAGCGACTCGCATGCCATTAACGCCAGTCATGGGCTCGGTTGTGCATGATCAGCCGCAGCCGTATTCAGGAGGTGTAACGCCGAACGTCCAGAGTCAGATGTGGTTGACCAATGCTTACGAAGATCTTCTGGCGCGACACGTTCCTCCAAGCCTTCTGGTCAATGAGTTTAACGAATTGGTGCACTGTTTCGGCAATGCCAGGAAGTTGTTGACTCCGCCCGAAGGCAAGCCCTCAACCGACATCTTGAAGATGCTTGAGAAAAACTTGAGTATCTCAGTAAGTGCCGCGCTTCATCGAGCGAAAACCGAAGACGTACCAATCGTTTACAAGGGAGTTCGTGCTCGAACCGAGGCTGGCTTGGATTGCTTGTACCAAGTGTCCGTCGAACCCTATCGTAAAAAGGATCAGTCGCTTTATCTGATATCGCTGGAAGAGATGGAGAAGCTGGTTGAGACAGAGCGAATCGTCGAAGATTTCCATTCGACGGAACATTCGTCTGATCGAATCGAACAGCTTGATCGGGAGCTGAACTACACTCGCGAAACCCTGCAGGCGACAGTGGAAGAACTGGAATCAAGTAACGAGGAATTGCAGGCAACCAACGAAGAGTTGATCGCATCGAATGAAGAACTTCAGTCGACCAACGAAGAGCTGCACAGCGTCAATGAAGAGTTGTATACGGTTAATTCTGAGCACAAAGCCAAAATCGAGGAGCTTACTCAGGTTACCAGTGATATGGATAACCTGCTCAAAAGCACTGAGATTGGGACAATCTTTCTTGATCAAAACTTCAATATTCGAATGTTCACCCCAGCGATCTCCGCAGGTTTTAATCTGATGGATCAGGACATAGGTCGTCCGATCAATCATATCTCGTACAAGCTTGACAGTCCGCAACTGCTCACCGACGCTGCCGAGGTGTTGAATTCTGGTAATCCGAAGGAGCTGGAAGTAAAAGGCAAAGGTCAAAGGATTTATTTGCAGAGAATCCAGCCGTACCGCGTCGAAGATCAGATTGAGGGCGTCGTGCTCACATTGACCGACATCACTGAGCTACGTGAGGCGGAAAAAGCAACTCAGACTCTTCAAACGCTTTCAGAAGTCAGTCAGGAATTGCCTGATTTCGCCTACGCCGTTTCCCATGATCTGCAAGCTCCGCTAAGGCATATCAGCCAGTATACCGAGTCACTTGAAACAGCTATCCAGGCCAACAACGGACAGGACGTTGTTCGTGCAACCCAGGTTCTGAGAACGAGCGCTGACAAGCTCCGCGAGATGATCGATGGACTGCTGGTCTACTCAAGAATCAATACTCACGGAAAGCAGCTCGAGCCTGTCAGTCTTGCGGCACCGATCAAGTCGGCGATCAGTGAGCTTTCATCAGCGATCGAAGCCAATCAGGCAACCGTTAACTTTGATGTTTGCGATGAATTGCAGGTAATGGGCGATGGTGAACAACTTAAATTTTTATTCTTCCATCTGATAGAGAATTCACTGAAATTTCGAACAAGCGAGTTACCCCCCGTCGTGGACATTTCTGTCAAACCATCTGATGATTTCGCGGAGGTGACGGTTAGCGACAATGGCATCGGCGTTGAAAATCGCGATCTCGAAGATATCTTTACAATCTTCAAACGAACAGGAACGAAGCCGAAAGTTCCGGGCGCGGGCATTGGCCTTGCGATCTGCCGGCGCATCGTGCTTCGACACCATGGAAGAATCTGGGCCAGTTGCAATGATTCAGGCTCCGGGACCACTCTTTCCCTGAGTCTTCGGCGACCGGAAGTCCAACCCAGCAATGCTGCAACAGTACTTTCAGAAGAAGAGAATTTTGATTCCAGTTCAATCGCTTGAGAGAACATTTTTATCACGGATTGGTAATGAATATGAATGGAGACAACGGCGTTGTTGCGCCAATCACTGTCGAAGACGAATCCGATGATCTTTTTGTTGTCGGAATCGGAGCATCAGCAGGAGGCGTTGAGTCGCTTGAAAAGCTGTTTCGAGCGATGCCGGTCGATACCGGAATGGCGTTTGTGATTGTTCAGCACCTTTCGCCGGATTTCGAGAGCTTGATGCCGCAGATTCTCTCTCGAAAAACGACGATGCCCGTCAAGACCATCCAAGATGGTTCGAAGCTTGAGCCCAACCACATCTATGTGCTTCCCGGCGGAAAACACGTCAGCGTTTCAGGTAACACGCTGACGACAACATCACGTTCTGAGTCGAAACACGATTTTCCAATCGATCTGTTTTTTAATTCGCTCGGAACACAACTGCGTTCGAACGCGATCGGAATTGTGTTGTCAGGCACCGGTTCCGATGGTTCGCGAGGTATTCAGACGATCCATGAATGCCACGGGCTCGTTATTGCCCAGAGTGTTTCGTCCGCGAAATTTAACGGTATGCCTCGCGCAGCAGTTGCAACCGGTATTGTGGATGCTGTTGTCGATATCGACAGCATTCCCGAAACCATCGTTCGCTTCAAGGAATTGACGGATTCCGTGACAGGAAGTTCTCGCCAACAGATCTTCGCTGAATCCATGGATTCCGAAAGAAGGATTCAACACCTGCTGAATCGAAAATTCGGCATCGACTTCGATCAGTACAAGCCGGGGTTGTTCGGGCGCAGGCTGTCCCGGCGAATGTTGCTGGGCAAGTTTGAAAAGATTGACTGCTATTTGCAACGGCTTGAAGACGACCCGAGGGAGCTTTTCGATCTGTACAACGATCTTTTGATAGGCGTTACCGAGTTTTTTCGCGATCCGGAAGCGTTTAACGAACTGCAGCACTCAGTTCTTCCCGGTTTGTTGGAAAATGCGTACGAACAATCCAATGAGTTCCGCGTTTGGGTGGCGCCGTGTGCCACGGGAGAGGAAGCGTATTCGATCGCGATTTTGATCGATGAGCTGATTCACCAGAGAGGTTATCAGGGTGACGTGAAAATCTTCGCGACTGATGTCAATAATCAATGTATTGAGAAGGCGGGACGAGGGGTTTTTACCGAGGACCGCCTCGCGAATGTGAGCAAGGAGAGGCTGAGAAAGTACTTCCGATCAACCGAAAATGGTTACGAGATCATCCCTCGAATTCGCCAACAGATCATTTTTGCAACACACGATTTGTTGAACGATGCACCGTTCACGAAACTCAACCTTGCCACATGCAGAAATTTGTTGATTTACTTCCAATCGGACGCCAAGAAGAAAGCGCTTTCGCTGTTCAATTTTAGTCTGTTGAATTCAGGCGTGCTGTTTCTTGGCCCCAGCGAAACAACGAGTGAATTAGATTCGGCGTTTGAAACGATCAATGAAAGGTGGCGGATTTATCGCAAGTCGACGGCCCTGCGTTTTTCTGAGGTCCGCGTTCCAATCAGTTCTGTCTCCACTGCTCCGATAGCAAAATCGCCAAGCGTTTCGACAACCACCAGCCAACGTCAGAAACAGTTTTCTTCAATATGCGAATCGTTGTTAACGGATTTTATGCCAGCTGGGCTGTTGGTCGATAGCGAAGATCGCATTGTTCACATTTTTGGAGACGCGGGCGAGTTCTTGAACTACCGGCCCGGGAAACCCAGTGAAAACTTGTTGGAACTTCTTCCAGATACCTTCATGCTCGCTGCAAAACATGGGTTGAAGCGAGTCAAACTGGAAGATCGCCCAGTGGTCTACCCGGGGCTGGAGCATGATCGAGCGGGCGAAACGGAAGCTTACAATCTCAGCATCAGGAAAGTGGCTTGCAAGTCGCCCAGCCACTACATTCTGTTGTTTGAAAAAAACGAGAATATCGAGTTGAATCCGATTGTCGAGCTGGACAGTGCGGATGTCGTGGCAAAGGAGACGATCCGGTCTCTTGAGGAGGAGCTTCAGGAGTCGCGCGAAAGCTTGCAGGATTCGATTTTGAACCTGAAGTCTGCAAACGAGGAAATGCAAACAACTAATGAAGAGTTGATTGCGTCCAACGAAGAGCTTCAGTCAACCAACGAGGAACTTCACAGCGTCAATGAAGAACTGTACACGGTCAACTCTGAATACCAACGGAAAATCACGGAGCTGACCGAGCTGACCGATGATATGGACAACCTGTTGGACAGTTTGCAGGTCGACACGATTTATCTGGATCGAAATTTGCGTGTTCGCAAGTTCACCATTGGCATCGCAAACACTTTCAAGTTGCTTCCTGTTGATATCGGACGAGAGTTTTCTTCGTTCAATCATGATCTGAAGTTCACAAACATTGATTACTGCATGATGAAGGTGCTTGAAACAGAACAGGTCCATGATGAAGAAGTTGAGGACAATAGCGGCAACTGGTATTTGATGCGGTTGCTGCCGTACAGCTCTCGCGGAAGTGTCGAAGGCGTGCTGCTTACGTTGATCGACATCACTGAAATCAAGCATGCGGAGCAGGAACTTTCCGAGCTGTCAGAAATCGTTCAGGCGTCCGACGACGCAATCTTCCGCGTTTCGCAGGAAGGGACCATCACAACATGGAACATCGGTGCCGCTAACCTGTTCATGTACGAACCCGCCAGTGTCATTGGCAGAAAGATCGGTATTCTCGGGCTGGACGAGGCGAGTGAAGAGACCGTGATGGCATCATTGAAACAGTTGGGGGAAGGTGGTCGCCTGGACCACGTTGCTCTCAAGGCATCCCGACGCAACGGCGAGGAGTTCGATGTTCTTGCGACGATATCTCCAATTTATGATTCAAGCAGAGAGTTTCAGGGAGCATCAGTGATTCTGCGTGATGTCACAGCACAGCGAAAAGCAGAACAGCAGATTCGCGATGAAGTGCAAAGGCGAGATCAGTTCCTTGCTCTGTTGTCACATGAGTTGAGAAATCCGACGGCTGCGATTCTCAATGCTGCTACTCTTATTAAACGCGACGGTTTGGATCGAGCGAAGTTACACCAATCAACCGATATCGTTTGTCGTAATTCCAAGCACCTTTCGAGGATGATGGATGATCTTCTTGACGTCGCAAGAATCACTCACAACAAGGTTCGTTTGGAATTGGAGTGCATCGATCTTGTTGCAACTGCCCGTCAGGTTGTCGAAAGTATTGAGCATCGAATCGAAGAGAAAGGACAGAGCCTTACGCTGGAACTTCCTAACGGTCCGCTCCTTCGTCTGGCAGACAAAACGAGAGTTGTTCAGTCTCAAACCAACCTGTTGATTAACGCATGTAAATACACACCCAACAATGGAAGCATACGGTTTTCCATCGTGGAAGACGGCGACGACGTCGTGATTGAAGTAGAGGACGACGGCGAGGGCATGTCTCAGGAGTTGCTTCACAAGATCTTTGATGTGTTCATTCAGGCTGATCAACAGCTCGATCGTTCAGTAGGCGGAATGGGATTGGGACTGCCAATCGTCAGAATGATCGCGGATGCTCACAAAGGAACGGTCGAGGCGACGAGTGAAGGCAGTGGGAAGGGAAGTAAGTTCACTATTCGGCTGCCGCTACTGATTCCCGAACACAACGAAAAGCTTGGCGTTCAAAATGCTAAAGTTGATCCATCTGTTCTAGATGGCAAAAAACTATTGCTTGTTGAAGATAACGCTGGTGCACGAGAAATGCTTGCTGGATATCTGGAACTTGAAGGTTTAAACGTCTGCATGGCGAAGAATGGAATTGAAGGAATTCGAATGTTTACTGAATTCGAACCTGAAATATGTGTTGTTGACATCGGTTTGCCAGATCTCGATGGGTTCAAAGTTGGAAAACGAATCAGTCAGGAATCGGACAAACGTCCGGGATTACTGATCGCACTCACCGGCTACGGGCAGGAAGAAGACCGTCGCAAGGTGATCGAGTCTGGCTTTGATATTCACCTCGTAAAACCAGTAGGTCCCGAGGACTTGGTAGAAACGATTGCTGAGCGAATGTGTAAGGTGGAAACGGCTCTTTAATCGAAACGGTAATTGCTGCAGGTACGATTTCAAGTTGTCAGGTTAGCAGAGACGTTTACAAGGAACCTATTTCAGCTGCTTTCACTAGATTGCCTATGTTTAGTTCGTTTGTTGCGCACAAGTTCGCGTCGACTGGCACGGAAAGCCTCAGGAAACGATTCTCGTTTTTGCTATCAACCGAATTGGATTGGTGTGCAATCTTTCCTAGGTTTCCTTGACAGATTTTTTGGAATCTACGACACTTAGCCTGCTCATTGGATGAGCTTATCGACAAGCATGGATGCTTAAAGCGCACTACTTTTCAACCTTTTATGGTTCGTTGCGCTTCGAGCCAACAGTATGGAGACTGCTATGCTTGTACTATCTCGGCGAGTCAATGACTCAATTCTTTTGCCGGAACTGAACGTCGCGATTGAAATTCTCAACGTTAAGGGAAAATCGGTTCGAGTCGGGGTCGATGCTCCGATTGAGATCAAGGTTATCCGCGGTGAGATCGATGAGAAAAATCCAGAAATCGCGAAATCGATGACCGTTTCGGGTGAGGATGAACACGACGTCAGAAACAAACTCAACACTCTGAATATTGCCGTCGCGTTAGCGAAGAAGCTTATTGAGAATGGAAGGTTTGAGCAAGCCGCTTCGAAGCTGGTCGATGCGCTGCGAGATATTTCTGATAACCACGCTGAACAGCCAAATGATTGCGTGGCATTGGTTGTTGAGGACGTCGAAAACGAGCGGGAAATGCTTGCGGGTTTCCTCAGGCTGCACGGATATCATGTTCACACGGTTGCCGATGGCATGGCCGCGATGAAATATCTCGAATCCAATCCAAAGCCAAATCTTATCATGCTGGATATTGGAATGCCTCGTATGAACGGTACGGAGTTGATCCGACGCATCCGAGGTATTCCCGCTCTTGACGACGTGAAACTGTTTGCGATCAGCGGCAATTCGCCTGCTGCCGCTCACGTTAACCTGGAAGAGAATCGGATTGCGAAATGGTTCCAAAAGCCATTGGAGCCCGCGAACCTCGTTTCAGAAATCAATCGCCAATTCAGCGGCATTGGTTCTCGCAACTGACCTGAATTGTTCGCAAAGTTTCATTTTCTCATTCACATAAAGCGGATTCTCTGCGCAGATACCAAACCAATCGTTTGCTTTGAAAATGGATGTGGGACGCGTGGATGCTACGGATAGCGGAGCGTTGCGATAGGGAGATCCGCCTCGCCGCACAAAGCAAAACCTGGGCGTAG
>CAYXWX010000047.1:0-32761 GCA_964468915.1 uncultured Pirellulaceae bacterium | reverse complement strand
CACTGAAAATTCCCTCGCTGACGCGTCGGGTTGTGATTGCTTGTCCGGTACTGGGATAGGCACTTAGTGCCAACCATAGCCCATCAGTTTGAGAGTATCAAATTAGAGTTAGCAGAAGATTCAATCCTCGGTCCTCCCAGATAGACGTTTGGAACACACGGATAACCGTTTGTAATTTTTTTCAGATTAGCCAGCGTCGAAAATCCCGATCACCATCCAGTCGCGAGTCAATTTACGCGAAAGCGAAACCATGAAGACCGAGTGCTGTCAAATCAAATCGCTACCCCCATTCATTCTGTTCGCCACAGCGCTGGCTTTGGGCATTGGAATTTCAGTTGCCCAGTTGCCGCAGGATTCTTCCAAGGCCGCCCCCACACAAACCCAACTCGAATCGGCCGCAGCTCCATGGACATCGGGCAAAAGTGATGTGAAACCTGAAGTCGTCAAATCGCCAGAAGAGTGGCGGAAGCAACTCACGCCGATGCAGTACTATGTCACTCGCGAAAAAGGAACAGAGCGAGCGTTCACGGGCAAATTGTGGAACAACAAGAAAGAGGGAACTTACACTTGCGTCTGTTGCGACCAACCGTTGTTCTCTTCAAAAACGAAGTTTCGGTCCGGCACCGGTTGGCCCAGCTACTACCAGCCAATCGATCCGGAAAATGTCGGCGAGGTCGCGGACCATTCATTGTTGGGGACTCGGACAGAAGTCGTTTGCACCCGCTGCAACGCTCATCTTGGGCACGTGTTCCCCGACGGTCCTCGGCCAACCGGCCTGCGCTACTGCATCAACTCCGCGTCATTGAAATTCACTGAAGCAGGTGACGAATCCAGCGCAGACATGACAAAGGATATCGCTATGGATCAGAGCGTTCGTCAGCCTGCTATCGAGGGTTCGCAAATGAAAGGCTCGACCACAAAAGATTCTGACGGAATCGGTTCGAACGGAAATGGCTCAAGTTCAAAAGCTGTGCCCTCGGAACGCAAGTAATTCGGAAGCGATCACTCGAAAGGTCAAGCTGTACACTCGAGTCACATTGTTGCCGCGGCAAGTTCGCCCGGTATTTCAATGCCTATCAGTTGAGCCACCGCAAATGCCGACGCGACGCCACTTTCAAGCAATGGCACCGTTGGGGCAGCATACGAGCCGATGAAATGAATGCGTCTTTCACTCGACTGAAATGCGTTCAACTCGCTGAAGGCTTCCAAAGAGCGTTGGCTGACCACGGGACGCTGCATTTTGGTCGAAGAAATGGTCTTCCGATCCTCGGGCACACGCAGCGGACGGATTGTCTGGAACAGGTTTCGAGATTCTGGCCACTCCGAATAAAAACGGTTCAACCAAATGGTACACATCGCATCGGTCCGGTCAGACTTGCTAACAAAGTTAAAGCACTTCTGATGCGTTCGCTTCGTCGGTAGAAATGATTCGTCCTGGTGAACCACGACAGACACATTTTCATATTCAAACTTTGCCAGAACTTCTTTCACGCGCTGCGATTCAGGATCGTCTGCCAGCAGCCTCGCTGCTGCGTTGGCCTGAGTCGCAATCACCAGTCGATCAAACCGGCTCACCTTTCCATCAGCGCACAGAACCTCCACTTCGTCGCCCGCTTCCATCACCGATGAAACCGTCGTCAAAACGCGAACGTCGTCAATGTTCTTGCTCAATCGAGTGACAACGTCAGCTGTGCCGTGAGTCGTTCGTTTCAATGGCGAGCGATCCACTTGATTCAACAGACTTCTCAACGCAACCCTGGCAGGATAGTTCGAAAGCGCCTGGTAGCTGCAGGTCAACACGGTCGCTGCCAGACCGGGAAACAGAAAATCAAATACGAAATCATCACTGTAATTTTTCGTCTTCAAGAATTGCCCGAGGGTCAACTCGACCGGCATCTGGGCAACTGACTCGTTCGTAACGTCGGCCTGCATACGAGCCGTCTCAGCTGCAATGCCACGCGTTTTCGAACTAAGCAGTGATGCCGCAGAAAACCCGCCTCGGTACTGCTCGCCGAGCTGCAGCCAGCTGGGCAGGCCCTCCACCGCGAATGACTTTGACGCGTCAACCGCTTGAGACTCAACGCCCAACAGTCGGTACAACTGGGTCAACCGCGGCCAGTCTTCCTGATTGAACATCCGAGGCGGCACGTCAATTCGAGCGATGGAAGAAGAGGCGTCGTCCGGCGTCACGGGCACATCAATCGAATGAGCGTCCATCCCCAATGCCGGTTGGCTTTCAAACAAAGTCACCGGATGCCCGGCCTGCCTCGCCAACCATGCGAATGTGAGCCCGGCAATACCAGAGCCAATAATTGCGATTCTGTTCATTCAAGGCCCTTTAAGACGCCGAGGGTTGGTTGCACAATGGATTGCTTCAACAGAATTCGTAACCGCAAGTGCCCGATCAACAAAACGGGCGTCAATCAATGAGCAACAATGTCTCGATTCAGGACGTGGAACTGCACCTGGCGTCTCCTCACGAGCTGGATGGCCAGTGGATCGGCCAGTCCGAAGTGTTGAAACAAGTACTCGCTTGTTGGCTTGTCGTCGACAAAGACGACTTGCCACTGACCCCACGCCTTGTTGGTGCTCCCGGAATCGGCAAAACCGCACTCGCAACCGCAGCGGCTCAGAAACGCGACCAGGAATTGTACATCTATCAGTGTACCGCTGACACTCGTCCTGAGGACCTTTTGATCACGCCCGTCCTGGCCGAAAACGGCACGATCGCCTACCACGCATCGGCTCTTGTCACCGCAATGATTCGAGGCGGTGTCTGTGTCCTGGACGAAGGCAATCGGATGAATGAGAAATCATGGGCTTCGCTCGCACCCTTGCTCGATCATCGCCGCTATGTCGAATCGATCATCGCTGGAATTACCGTCAAGGCCCATCCTGACTTTCGCTGTGCCGTCACGATGAATCAGGACGAATCCACATTCGAGATCCCAGATTACATTCTCAGCCGACTCCAGCCGACATTGACCCTGAAGTTTCCCTCTCGCGAAGACGAAAAATTAATCCTCCAATATCATCTGCCGTTCTGCGAGGACGAAATGTTGGCGATGACGGTCGAGTTTCTTCAAAAGTCACACGAGCTGAAGCTTGATTTTTCAACACGCGACGGGATTAACTTGTTGCGGTATGCGATGAAACGTCTGAAGCAGGACCCTGAGCATCCCGTCTCGAACGACGCCGCCTGGCGTGAGGCCCTGGAGAAATGCCTGGGTGAAGAGGCGCTTGACCTGGAACGTTTGTCTCAGCAAAAAAATCAATCACTTGGTGGCCAGACGTTGCCGATGGGCTTTGGCGACTTCTTCTTCAATCCCGGCGATCCACTCCATCCAGATTCCGATCGCTTTATGGACGATGATGACGACGATGAAGGTGAGCCCTTTTAAGCGAGCGGCGGAACGGGATCTACCATTCGATGGATGTGAATCGTCGAATTTTCAGTTGGTTTTTGGGCAAGTTCTGGCTCGCCTTCCGCCTGAATCTGCCCGATCCCGACAGCGATAGCAAAAATTTCCTCTCTGGATGCTTTGATTACTCATGCCTCACGAACTGCTGAAGATCGGACCTCATGTGACGGCACTGCCGGTCGTTCATGGAAACGGTGATTTCGCATGGGAGGTCCGTCGCACGATGATGGCTCAGCAGTTTGACTGCCTGGCTGTTCCTTTGCCCGAATCGTTTCAGGAATCGGTTGAAGAGTCGATCTTGAAGTTGCCACGTCCCGGCATGGTTGCTCAGAGAGAAATCTTCGATCCCGATCGCAGCTGGACGGCCTGGTCGCAAGCTTCGGAAAACGCAGACCACGGTTTCGAAGGCAGCGTCGACTCAAGTGATTCCGAATCCCTGCAAGCCAGTTACGTCCCCATCGATCCTTGCCAGCCAGTGATTGCCGCACTTCGCACCGCAATCGGAGAACACACTCCGCGACGGTTTATTGATCTTGAAACCAACCGATTTCAGCCGTACCAGCAGACTTTGCCCGACGCCTTTGCATTGAAGCGGCTGCCAATCGAACGGTACGCGGCCGCAGTGCTGCCTTTCCTTCGCCCTGATTCAACTGACCAATGGCGAAATCGAATTAATCACATGGCGTGGCAGCTGCGAGAGCTTTCGGTCGACTTCAAAAATATCCTGGTCGTACTGAGCGTCCTGGATTGGCCGTGGGTCCGTCAGGCGTTTCATGATCGCGACCTGAAACGGCCCGAACACGAAGCGGTCAAAGAACCTGAGTCATTTTCTGTAGATCACGATTCGCTGTACTTTTTGCTGGGCGAGCTGCCGTTGATCACCGGGCAGTACGAAAAAGCGCGGCAGCAACTTGAGGACGATGAACACCTGTCAATCGATGGCGTCAAGGAATTGCTGATTGCGGCCCGTGAATCTTACCTTGAAGAGCACGGAACACGGGCTCGAAAAATCACACCCAAGCTATTGGCCCAGTGTCTGAAGTACACCCGAAACCTGACACTGATTGACCATCGGTTCACGCCTCAACTGGCCACCATCGTAACCGCCGCTCAGCAGTGCATCGGTGACACCTACGCGCTGCATGTTCTGGAAACAGCCAAGCGTTATCCTAAGTTCGATTCGATATCTGATCAGAACGCCAGCGTTCGCATGTCGCTCGATGAGGCGTGTTTTCCTGACGATGAGTATTTGCCGATCGTCAGTCGACTGCCCGGACCGCCAATCACTTGGAGCAATCTGGAACTCATCCCCCGGCCGGCCGAATCTCAGCGGGAAGACTGGCAACAGAATTGGAACCCCTACTCGCAATGCAGCTGGCCACCTGAAGACGAGCTGATTGAAAACTTCAGACGAAGCGTATTTGACCGTGCTCGAGAAGTCATGGGAGCGGACCTCGCGAAGACGGAAAAATTCACCACCAGCGTGAAAGACGGGATCGACATCCGAGAAACCGTCAGGCACTGGTATGAAAAACAGATCTATGTGAAGGAACTGCCGCCCGCGCGAGGCAAACTCGACTGTGCGGTGATGCTGTTTGATTCGCCAGCTGATCCGCGTGACTACCCGTGGCGAACCACATGGTTTGCCGAACATGCGAACGAATCAACGTTGGCGTTTTACGCAACCAATTTTGCCGACCAACCTGTTGGCCCGGGAATCTGTCTGGGAAATTATGGAGGAGCCATGTTTATTTTCCCTCCGGTTGGGGTACCTGATATCTGGACCGACCCCAGACTTGATTTCGCGTCAACACTTGAAGAACGACTTCTTGCAGCGGCCTGCCTGCACAGCCGTTGCCGACATATCGCGTTGGTCAGTTCAGCTCCGCCGGGCATCGCTTGGCGCCAAATCGCTCGTCGATTCAAGAAAACATGGGTCCATTTACCACTGGGAAGGTTCAGTGATTCGACAATTCAGCAACTTCGCATGGTTCACGTGCTTAACGGCAAGGAGATTCGCAGCTATGCTGCAAACTTCATCAGACGGCATTAGAGCGCGTTTCGTTTAAGCCCAGCGGCTTTTCGATACTTTTCGCTCGGTTTTTCAACGCCGCAGACGCTACAGTTAAGTGCAACATGCATTAGTCGACAAGAAGTCGAGTCAATGTTCGTTGCTGTCTCTACACATTTCACTCCGTGAACATTATGGATTTGAAAGACTTATTTCGTAATCTGGTCAAGATGGCCGCCATCGACAAGAAATTTGCTCCTGAAGAAATCGGTTTCCTCGTGGAACGAGCAGAGGGTTGGGGAATTCCTGAAGGTGAACTGGAAAGTGCTCTGGCTGAAGTATCACAAGGTGACGTTTCCCTGGTCATCCCCGAATCCGATGCGGACCGCGAGCACTTGATCAAGGAGTTTATCCGGTTGATGGCGGTTGATGGCGAATTGGCCGAAACGGAAAAACAGTTCTGCGCGTTTGCTTCGGCGAAAATGAATCTGAGCAGCGAACAGTTCAGTGCCATCGTTGACGACTTGACCGCATGACGACTTGACCGCTTGAAAAAATGCAGGGCAGGGGACGTCCCTGGCCTCATCGTGACGGTTCGCGAATTAATTGTTCTGCCGATTTTTGGCACTGCCTGTCATCATGAGACTCCTTCGCACGCTAAAACTTGGTGCCAAAAGCCTGCTGTTGCACCCGATGCGATCTGCTCTCACGGTGTTGGGCATTTTTATTGGCGTCGCCAGCGTGATCTGGCTCCTGGCGATCGGCGAAGGCATCAGTCTTCAGGCCCAGAAACAGATTGAAGATCTGGGAGCGGAGAACATCATCGTTCGCAGTGTTGAGCCACCTGACCAGGGGTCCGCGAGCTTTCGTGACATTCCAACATTTGGAATCTCTCGCGAAGAGTTTCGGATGATTGAGAAAACGATCCCTACAATCGAACGTGTGATTCCAATCCGCGAAGTTACGCAAAAATTTGTGTACACGGGCAACCCAAGAGTTCAACCCATTGATGGCAGACTGGTTGGCTGTACGCCTGAATACGCCGAAGTCACACGCCTGAATATCGCGCGAGGACATTTCCTTACCGATCGTGAAATTCAGGCGCAAATGTCTGTTTGCGTGGTCTCGGCGAGGCTGGCCGAACGGTTTTTTCCATCAGAAGACCCCATTGAAAAACAGATTTACCTGCCCGACAAACAAGAATATTTCAATATCGTCGGCGTGCTTGAACATCGAAATGCAACTGCCGCAATCGGTGGTTCGTTGGCATCGCAAGATTTTTCTCGGGATATTTACATTCCAATCACCACCATGCGACTGCGGATGGGGGACCTGGAACAACGCCGGAGCGGAGGATCGTTCTCAGCCAAAAAATTCGAGCTGACCCAGATCACGGCTCAGGTCGCTGACGTCTCGGACGTGCCCCGCACTGCAAAGCTGGTTGAAGCATCATTAAGAAACGGCTTCACCAATCGCAATCGCCAGGATATCGCCGTTGTCGTTCCCTACGAGTTACTGGAACAGGCCAAGGCGACTCGGATCATGTTCATGATGTTCATGGGACTGATCGCAGCGATCTCGCTAATTGTGGGAGGCATCGGCATCATGAACATCATGTTGGCCACGGTCACTGAGCGGACTCGAGAAATTGGTATTCGCCGCGCGCTTGGGGGGCGCAGAAGTGATATCGTGCAACAGTTTCTGGTCGAAACCATTTTTCTTTCAGTGATCGGCGGACTGACCGGCATCATCGGTGGACTGCTGTGCCCGTGGACTGTCAGTGCGACGCGAGCTTTTCTAAGTCGATTTCTACCTGATTTTTATGATCGCCTTCCAGATGTCGCCAGACTGATGCAACCTCAGATCGTACCGCTGTCTATTCCGTTGGCGTTCTTCATTTCCGTCGTCGTCGGTGTGTTCTTTGGGCTGTACCCTGCGATTCGAGCGTCCAGGATGGAGCCGATCGAGGCGCTTCGTCACGAATAAACGTACTCGCCGATGATCAAACATGATCTGACAACCGTGGAGCCGGTCGCGTTTCCGATGATCGAGACCACCGCAGTTGCAAACACAGCAAGTTGTATATCGCCAGAGTCAAATGGGATCATCAAACGGGTTGGCTGATCGGGCTGGCAAGGATTGTATTGATCTGATCCTGAGTCAACTCGTCTTCACCTCCACTGGCATGCAACAGGTTGTCTGGATCATCCACGTGTGGCAACCCAAGGTTGTGACCAATTTCATGAGCAGCAACATGGGCGACCGTGTCGCGTCCGCTGGCAAAGCCAACCAGTCGGTCGCCGGTCTGCATGGCGATCCCGGTCGCCCCAACGAACGCCAGGCCATTGGCAGTGAATTCACTGACGTCGCCAAATCCTGGCACCCTTTCCACAAAGTACATGTCAATCACGTTGCGATTTGAACTGCCAAGCCCCTCCGCATCCCCCCTTGAGACGATACGACTCAAATCGCTGCCGGGGCGGTTGTTCGAGTTGCCCAAGTTGACGAACGTGTTGTTCCACGTTTTCGCAGGAAGCCATTCGATATCGACTCGTGCCTGGGCGAAAATTTCGTCGATATGAGCTTTAATATCCGCCTCTTGCTGAGCGTTTCCAAAAAATTCGGCACGATTACTTCCATCACTGTTGGCAACAATGATCGGTTGTACGGTAACGACCTCCAGAATGTTTGAATCCGGAGGCGCTGGATTAACGGGAGGCGTTGGATTGACCGGAGGGGGCGGCACCGCCGGTGTGCCTGGGCCTTCTCCCGGAGGTGTCGTCGGACGAGCAGGATCGAAAATCGTCGCTGGCGTCCGAATGTCGTCGGCAAACTGGTACACCTCAATCGAGAATTCCAGGTCCGTACCGCCGACTGCATTTCCACTCACGCCAACAAAACGAACAAATGGACCGACCTGATCAATTCGATAGTCGGAAAACGATCCCGAGTGAAACGAGCGATCATTTCCATCACCTCCAAGAATTCGATCATTTCCAAATTCACCGACTAACGTATCGTTTCCGGTATTCCCGCCCACCACGTCCGCACCAGAACCTCCGTTCACCAAGTCGTTTCCAGCCTGGCCGTAAAGCTGGTCGTCGCCGCCGAATCCTTGAATCGTGTCATTGCCCGACCCTCCAAACACCGTGTCAGCATCTTCTCCCCCAAAAATCTGATCATCACCATCATTGCCAACCAATAAGTTCTGACCTGAACCGCCAGTAATGATGTCTGTCTCAATCCCGCCATAAATGATGTCGTCTCCGTCACCACCATTCAACTGATTGAATCCTCTAACGCCCAGAAAGCGATCGTCGCCGCCGTTTCCTGAAACCTGATCGTTTCCGTTTCCTGCCAGCAAGTAGTCGTTGCCTGCGTTTCCGGTGATGATATCGTCGCCACCATTCCCAATCAGATGGTCGTCGTTTGAACCACCAATCAGTCGATCGTTACCATTCTGACCGTACGCAAAACTTCGAATGTTCGTCTGATTCTCGAAGTAATCATCGCCCCCAAGTCCGACAAAAACGATTCGCTGCACCTCGGATGCCGCGAACACCCCAGACCCGAATCCTTGCTGGGTCACCGTAATCGAATCGCCAGACTGACTGATCACAGCTCGATCCGCCTGGTCGGTTCCGCCGATCAGAACCTCTCCTGCAACAGCATCAAAGACGATTCCTGCCAACATGGACCGTGTTTCTTGACATTGGTAATCGAGCACCGAAGCCCGAGTTCTTCTGGACGGCGAATTCACCAGGCGACTCGACTCGGTCAGATTCAGCAAATGATATAAATCGGTGACTTGATTTCCGATACGAATCAACAATGACTTAACGCCGCGCATGTTAGATTTCCAAAGGCAAGAATGTGTGACGGTGGACCAGCGGTACGAACGCTTCAAGTGGTTCGAGAATCGCTACCTTGGAAATGCCGGGAAAGCCGCCAAACTTTGCGTGTTTCACGCAATAGTGCGGACGACGGAGAGAGACGAAGCCGGAAGGGAAGGACAGCAACGAATGGTAACTCATTGCTTCATCGAGGCAACCTTCGTTCGCTTACAGACAACAGCGTCCACGCTTAACCGTTAGCCGCCCAACACAACAGTCGGATGCATCAAGAAGTGAGCTGCAATTTCACGAGACATCACCCGGGCTGCCAGTTCGCAGCGGAGGGACAGAGATTACACGGTTGCCAAAAATCTGTTGACGATTGCCAGTTTTTGGCTGATTGCTGGATCAGGAGTCGCGGCAAATGCGGCCTCCCACATGGTCGCCCAGTCTTCCAGAGGGCTGGTTGATCCATAGTCTCGAGCAAAGCTGGCAGTTCCGTAATACCACCAGGACTTTGGGGATTGGCGATACGATTTGGTCGCAGGATCGAATTCGATCTCAAACGGTTCAAACGTTGTGCCTGACGCTTTAACGTAACCGTTTATGTTGGGGGCAGCCGATCTCCACAGACTCTGTTTGACAAAGTTAGCGAACTGGAATCCTTGCCCTCGCAACACGCTGTTAATCTCAGTTTGACTATCCCAATTATGGGCGATCTCATGTATCGCGGCTCGAGTACGAAACTCGTTTTGATCGGCGTCAGATTCATCCCAATCGGCAAAGGAGATTTTTCTCGTGTACTCCTGCGAGCCGGGAATCAAGATGCCCGTCAAGCCGTCACGCCGATAGCTCATGCTCAGCTGGTTCTGTGCAGCGTTCCCCGATGACGCCGTTCGGACTTTGAAAAAAGTCAACTCATCCGTATCAAGTGTGTTGCGAAGAACTCGCACGCCAGCAGTCCGATGGTGAAGTTGAGAAAATCCTCGATCAAGGACCTCGATTTCTTTGTTCGTCCAATTGCTCGTCGAGTCCTCGAACCTCAGTTCGACGTCACTGGTAGAGCGAAAATCTTGCCGGATGTCTTCATTGTGCAGCAAAAACCGATCTGCCCCTGGTCCCCCGCTGAGTGAGTCTCTTCCACCAATCCCACCAAAAAGACCATCGAGACCAGCTTCACCAAACAGCTTGTCATTTCCATTTCCGCCGTACAGACTGTCGCGATTCGCTCCACCGTAAAGGGTGTCATTGCCCGTTCCACCGCTGAGGAAGTCGTCCCCCGCAAGCCCTAACAGTAAATCGCTTCCTGCCTGGCCGAAAATTTCATCCGCTCCATCGTTGCCTAACAGCTTATCGTCGCCGTTCCCACCGTAGATCTTGTCGCTCCCAGCTTGACCAGCCAGTACGTCATCTCCGCCGCCACCGCGAATGACATCCGCTCCGTCTCCCCCATAGATTGTGTCCTTGCCCGAGCCACCGGTTGCCTCGTCATGGCCTTTACCACCGGCCAGCAAATTCGTGCCAGTGACATCACTGAGTTGGTCGTTCCCTTCACCGCCATACAACCTGTCGTTTCCGTTGCCACCTATCAGCGTGTCATTGCCGGTATGCCCTCCCAAAATATCGTCGCCGTCTCCCCCTTTAACCAAATCGTGCCCACCATTCGAGTACAATTCGTCGTCTCCGGCACCGCCGTTAATGGTGTCCCTTCCAGTCCCACCAAAGACCAGATCTTTGCCGTTGCCTGAATTGATTACGTTGCTGCCCGCAATTGCGTAGACCGTGTCACCCCCGTCTCCCGCTTCAACACGGTCATCACCGTTGCCGCCCACAAGAACATCATCACCATCCTTGCCAACAAGCAGATCCCTCCCGTCGCCTCCGCCCAACTGATCGTTGCCGCTGCCCCCAATCAATGTGTCGTTGCCAGCGTTCCCATAGGCAAAACTCGGAATCGAAGTCTTGTTCTCAAACCGGTCGTTGCCATCTGTCCCGACGAAGAACACTTTTTTAACTTGCGACTTTGGAACCGTCTCGGATTCGAATCCAGAGAGTTTGAACACGACTGAGTTTCCAGAATACTCCACTGACGCAACATCGTTGCCGCTGGTCCCACCAATCAAGACCTCTTGCGAACCCGAATCAACATAGATTCCCGCAAGAAGCTGCCGTGCTTCCAGCCGATAGCTCGCCTGGAGAAACGAGGAACTCGAGCTTGGTCGGCACCGCGACGTGGTGCTTCGTTTGAAACCGAAGAGATTTCGCAGCTTCGATAAAGGTTGACGAAACCGCGTATAAATTCCGTGGCGCGAGGGACGCGTCATCGATCAGCTCCAGCATGGTATCTACGTTGAGAATACTCACTCACGGCCTACGGGGAAGTCAGGCTGAGAGCAACTTCATTGGAGACAAACAACGCGCGAATCTTGACGTAAACGAGACACCGTCTGGAAGTGAATGGTCTGATCAACCGAACCGAGAATCAAACAACGAGCCTCGGATCATGCCAAACGCACTTATTTTGCTGCCGTCCATCAACAAAGTATCGGCGAGAGTACTAGGTAAGGTAAGATAAAAATAGGGGCTGTAGGGAATTTGCACCTTTCCGCACCTGTAAGGGTAAAGCTAACGCCGCGTGCTCCCCCGCTGTTCGATCGAATCGAGAATCGACCCAAGAATTGCTTGGTTTTCCTTGCGATCCTGCTCGCTCGCGTTGTAACGATCATATTGTTGCCTAATCTGATCACGCGTCAGCAAAATCGACCCTTTCTCAAACGCTTGACGCAGCGAATCGGCAGCAAACCGGCGCCTTTGGGGAGCAACTGATTTCTGGCTGGCAAAGTTAGCCAACTCACGCTGAGCCATCGGCGTCCCAAGGTTCGCCAGAATTTGGCACCCAACTTCGTCGAGTCCGGGCCGGTACAGCAACCCCACCAGCTGGTCCTGGTACGAGCCAAGCTGATAGAAACCAAATCTTTGCCGATCGGTGGATACTTTTGCGAGCCAGCTTGCGGCGGCGGTTGCGTGACGATAGCGATCGGCATCACTTAAAAAAGAAAGGTCCGCATCAACAAGACGTGATACTCGGTTTACGTGAGCAGCCAATGGCTCGGCATCGATTCCATCTGGAAACGCATAAGTCAGTCCGTCACTCTCGACTAATCGGCTGACGGCGCGACTCTGAGTGTGATCTCGCAGCATCAGACCAATGGGAATTCGAGCCGTTCGGAAATCGGATCTCAGTTGCCTTATCAACTCATCAAATCGAGGCGCGACCAACGTGTCCGACACAAGAATCAAGCTGACGTCTGGGTTACGAGCAGCCAGCTCAAACAAATTTCGACTCGATGCAGCGGACTCGCCAATGAGCCCTGCCATTGGAAGCGACCCAGCGATGGTCTGAGCAACCTCAAGTTTGTGATGCCCCACCAGTCCAACGGATCGCTGATACGTATTCGCCAGATAAACAGCCAGCTTGACTGGGAGACTACTTCCCGGATAGGCGTTTGCTGGATCAAGCCGATCAATCACCTTCAAAGCAGCGTGCTGCAAGTGACGATCGCCCAGCATCATCGCCTGAATGACAGCAGGCATCTTACCTGAGGCCGAATGAAAAACACCCAACCCCTCAGACGCTTTTTGCTCGGCCAGTAACTCACAGCAGGCAATCGCAGCTGGAATCGTTTTATTGGCAACCGCAGACTCTAATAACCGATTGATCTCTGTTGGCGGAACGCTTCCGATCGAAGGTATCAGGCTTTTGAAAAAATCCTCTGAGACGACGCTCTGTTCACCCTGTGTTCCAACCGCACGCTTTGCGACTTCAAGTTGAGTCAGCAGGTACAGCTTCCGTAGCTCGTTCGACTGTGGCTCAATCGCATAGAGTTCACGAGCCAGCCGGGCCGCTTCGTACCGCGACGCTGTGGCGACGGTAACCATTGACGGCTGAAGCGTTTTCGTGGCAACATCCCACCGCCAGACCTCGATACTCGGTGCGAGCGTCCCGCGCACGGTTTCTTTTCCGGTGAGAAGCAGATTCGCCCGTCTTTCCAGTCGCGATATCAAGCTCGAGCGTGTTGGCAGCCCGTACTTTTGATCACGCATTGCCTGGGCAATCGCAGCTCGAATCGAAGGCTGCTCCATCGAGCTGAATACGACGGCTGAGAGAATATCTGCCACGCCCTCCCCCCGGTAATGGGCTAATGCCTGAAGAGACTCGCTTCTGACAGCTGCGTCCTCGGCAACCGATGCGCCGCGAAGCAATGGGATCGCCTGCTCGCCCATTTTTCGCAATGCCCCCCGAACACCTGGATAAATACCCTTGCGATCTCGATCCGAGAAAATCTCGATCAGCGAGGCAACAGCGGGTGGACCGAGTCGACGAAGACTTCGAAATGCTCTTGAGCGAATGGCGATGTTCGAATCGTTCAGTTTGGCGATCAGACTCTGAATCTGTTCCGGGCTCTCTTGAAACTGCCGATTGGCGGCCATCATCCGACGCGAAAATTCTCGCCCCTCAGGAGCAAGCTCGTCCGTCGCGTGAATCGTGAAAAAGAAATCACTTCCCATTTCGCGGACAAGTTCAGCCTGCTCATTTTCGGGAACATCAGAAGCCATCAAACGCGAAAGGTAATACTTTGCGAAATCAAACTGACGAACATCCAACATCACCTTGACTGCTTTTGCCAGCTCCAGCGGCGATTGAGGGTCCGACTGCCTGACTGAGCGAATCAGCAGACCGGCAGTCTGACTTGTCCCAGGTGCAATTTCCGGTTCAGCCAGCGTTCTGGCTGGTTCTCGCGAAGAAGTCGACGCACGGTCGCTATCAAACGGATTCTCTTGAGCGCACGTGCAGCCGATCGAAAGCAGGACGAGGCTCGTGACGGTGGCCAAAATCAAAATCAGCGGACGGATGCGGACGATGACGAAACTTCCCGACGTTTGGTTGACAAGATGGAGAGAACGATGGTGCTGATCGTCTGGATCAAGGTCGCCTGATCAGAGTTGAATCAATTTTAACGGTTGTAGCGATTAAGGCAGCAAAACCCCGGATCTAATAGGCGTGTGATCGCTTGAATCCATCCGATTCCGATCCGCTCGAACAATTCGCATTGAAGCGTTAGTTCGACTCTCGACCCAGTTCGTCAACTCAAACGTGTTCTCCAGGCCTCGACCTGTTCAGCCACTCGAGCCGGAGCCGTTGAACCTTCGCTTTGAAACGCTGCGACGGCATTCCTGACGCCCAGTACATCATAAACAGACTCGTCGAGGCTTGAATCCAGTGCCTGAAAATCTTTCAGAGAAAGTTCAGCCAGTGTCAACGATTTTTCCGTCGCGGTACGAACGAGTTGACCAATCAAATGATGGGCTTTTCGCTGCGGAGTCCCTCGTTTGATCAGAAATTCCATGAGGGTAGTCGCGTCGAGGAATCCCTTTTCAAGCCGAGACTCAATCGATTCTCGCTTTAAAACGGCTCCTGCCACCAATGGTGCAGCCAGCTCAAGGCATATCTCTACGGTGTCCACCGCATCAAACAACGGAGGCTTGTCCTCCTGGAGATCTCGGTTGTAAGCCAACGGCAAACCCTTGGTCAGCACCAGCAACGTTTGCAGGTCACCGATGACCCGGGCCGACTTCCCCCGGGTCAGCTCCAGCACATCCGGATTGATCTTTTGAGGCATGATCGAGGAACCGGTGCAGAATTCGTGGGGCAGCTGAATAAAATCGAATTCTACCGTCGCCCACAGGATCCATTCCTCCGCCCAGGCACTCAAATGGATCGCAATCGTCGTCAAACAAAACGCGGTCTCGAGGACAAAATCGCGATCGCTGGACGAATCGATGCTGTTGGCGACAATTCCCTCAAACCCTAACCGCTTGGCGGCATTCTGGCGATCGATCGGCAGCGTTGTTCCGGCCAAAGCAGCAGTTCCAAGGCTGCACTTGTTGAGTCGTTTTCGACAGTCGGCCAACCGCTCTCGATCGCGCTGAAACTTCTCGACATACGCCAGCCAGCAGTGCGACGCCAGAATCGGTTGAGCGCGTTGCAGATGCGTGTACGCCGGTATGATGACTTCTGAGTCCTGATCACAGCGACCGACAAATGCTCGTTGCAAGTCCTCCAGCAGACTGTCAATTCGATCAATCGCGTCGCGAGTCCACAATCTCAGATCGGTGGAAACCTGATCATTGCGACTACGTCCGGTATGCAGCTTGCGACCCACGTCCCCTAGTTTGTCGATCAGTGCCTGTTCGATATTCATGTGAATATCTTCCAATGACTGCTTCGTTTCAAACGTACCGTCATCAAGCTGCCCCTTGATTTCGGTCAACGCTTCGACAATCTGTCGGCACTCGTCCGCCGAAAGAATCTGCTGGTCAGCCAACATCTGTGCATGGGCGATACTGCCGGCGACGTCCTGTGGGTACAAACGACGATCAAAGCTGATGCTTTCGGAAAATCGTTCGACTCGCTGGTCAACGGCCGCATCAAATGCACCGCTACGGCTGGGACTGGACAAGCTGGACCTCAATTGCGGAAACAAAAAATGGAATGGTCACTTAAGTCGACCAGACGACACGAAGTGAACACAACGCGGCAGTGACGCCAACTATCCGGTGCTCCCGCACCGAACCAGTCTCCCGTTCACGTTGGGCACATAAATCTTTGCAAGAAAACAAGATTTGGCTCATTGGTCGCACAACCAAGGTCGCCAAAAACTCGACGTGATCGTAAACCTTGGCAAAAACAGTGTCAAATGAGGGGGACGAACCTGACATCCAGATGTTTCTGAACGTTTGGCTTGGTTGAGCGGCGAAAACCTGGCGTTACACTAACTAACCATTGGGTAACACTGAATGCAAAATACGAGCACGGATCAGATCCCATCCTGGCGACCCCAAAAACGTTGGAGAAAATGGAATGACGCTTCAGTCAATTATCGGAACACTCCGTCATGGTCTGCGGCTCATGATCGCGATGGTTCTTTTGATGTCGAGCTCGATGATCGTGTTCGCGTCTTTCCCTCAGGAGAAAGAAACCGCCAACGATGATTCAGGTTCGCCGCCTTCCGCCAGTTCACAAGATCAAGATGACGAACGAGGACTGGAAGACGCATGGGAAACCTTTCGGCCATCAGGCATGGAAGCCGCCTTCCAGATGCCACGTAAACCGAAACTTCGGGAACGATCGTTTACTCCCGTTGCGAACCAACCGGCAATTAAAGTCCGCCTTTATTCTTCAGTCGTTCAAAACGGAGAGTTGATGTTCGTCGCGGGTTGGCATGACTTGCACACCATTCCTCGCAACCCTCGCCAGCGACAGGATGTTCTGAACGGAGCCGTTGCGACGGCGGTCGCCAATGTACTCGGATCAATCGTTGAGAAAAAAAACATTCGACTGGAGCGGTACCCCGGCAAGGAAATCAGCTACCGCTTCTCGGCGGGTGATGTCCTCTACCGTGTGATCGAACGAGTCTATCTTGTCGGAGCTCGACAATATCAGTTTCGAATGCTCGCAAAAATTGATCGATTCGATCGCGTTGCAGCAGAACGATTTTTTGAGTCCGTCCAGCTGCTTGACCCGGACAACGACCTGCCTCCACGCCCGCGAAAACGCGGGTAGCTGTCCGTTTGAACATCAGGCTTCAATCGAGTCACCCGCGGCGGCTGCCATAACCAAGTTGCCGCGTGCTCAAACCTGAATTTCGACGCCAACGGAAACGTCATCCTCGCTTGGACCGCGTAAAGTCACCAGCAAGGACATCAAGTCAACCCACGCGTCTACGCCTTAACGCCAGACCAACGATCAAACCAGCCAATCCGACAGCCATGTTTGGTTCTGGTACGGCGACGAACACTGCACTTGCCAAGTCGTTGAATTGTGTTCCGTCGAACCCGGTGATCGAACTGCCCGGTGTGATGTTGGCGCCGGTGTCCAGCGTATCCAGCCTCAATGGAGTGAAAAAGTCGACTCCAAAAATGGTCGTTCCGTCGGCTCCCGTCGCTAATTGATACGTGGGTGCGTTGTTCCCCAGTCCAGACGTGTCTTGAACCAAACTGAATGTATTGGACGGATCATTCATGTCGAATGTCCAATATCCGCCTAGCTGTGTATCTGACCCGGGAGGATCCCAGCTGTTTCCGAAGGCAATTCCGTTCTGGTCGATCGTAAAATCTCCCAGATCACCAACTGAAAGTCCCGACGGAGTATTCAGCGTGGATTCCGTAACACCCACCACTGAGTTTCCGTCAGTCGACAGATCGAAACGATACAACGAGTTGCCTGCTCCACCTTCACCTGAGGCAAAGTCTCGCTGAATCAACGCATAATACGATCCGTTGAAAAACGAGCCGCCGTCAGCAAATACGGGATTGGTGAGCCCGGCGAAAACGGCGGAGCTGCTGATGTCAAACACCTGAGTCGCCGCCCCCGACTGCAAGTCGTAGTTCCAGATCGTCGTACCATTGCTGTCACCGTAATACAACTTCTGCCGGCCTGAATCCGTCGCAAGAGAGTTCGGGGTTACAGCGAGACCTCCGGCCAGCAAAGTCGCCGCGTACGATGTCGTGTCGATCGAGTAGATCGCGTTGCCTGCTGACCCCGAGTCTGACGAACCATAGATAATGTCGCCTCGCAAATCACCATGCAGTCCGGCTCCGAATCCAGCTGCCAATACCATCGCTACAATCCAACGAACCCTAATCATCATGACCCTCACAACCGACAAAGCTTCTCAAAATGTGGCGGTCAACCGCTTAAAAACATGCCACGCCTATATTCGTCGGTTGTTGCATAAGTGAGATCAACCTCAGGCTCCGTAAAACCGGTTGTTCCAGTTAAACGGGTCAGGGCGGTTACGATGGTGCCTACCGACGGTGTCCTCCAACCTGCGATCAGGCAAAAAGTCGCAATGTCACGTCTGGAATCACGACAATCAGCCAGACGTATCGAGCCACGTTTCGCCTTTCTGACGTGATGCACAGGCGAGGAATCGCAGTCGGTTTCAAGGCGACATTGGCTGAATCTGAACAGGCTACTCTGCAGGCTTGGCGACCGTGATCGCGTGGCGATCGAGCCGGACGTTGCAAATCGTTCGCAAAAACAGGCGGCTTGCCTGATCGGTGCCGTCGTTGGTACGCTGGGGAAATTTTACTTCTAAAATTGACCCCTTCGTTTCAGGTGATTTTTCGTGCCAAGACGCGACGACATTCATAAGATTTTACTGCTCGGCTCCGGACCCATTGTGATTGGGCAGGCCTGCGAATTCGATTACTCGGGAACTCAGGCCTGTAAAGCGCTCCGCGAAGAGGGCTACGAGGTTGTGCTGGTGAACTCGAACCCGGCCACTATCATGACCGATCCGGGCACGGCGGAGCGTACGTACATTGAGCCGCTCAATTGGCAGATCGTTGAAAAAATCATCGCTCGAGAGAAACCTGACGCTCTACTTCCCACGCTCGGTGGTCAGACCGCGTTGAACCTTGCGATGGACCTCTCTGCAAACGGCGTGCTGGAAAAGTACAACGTGGAAATGATCGCGGCCGATGCCGACGTGATCGACAAAGCGGAAAACCGGGAACGATTCCAGATCGCGATGCACAAATGCGGACTGGATATCTGCACCGGCGAAACCGTACAGACAGTTGAACACGCTCGAGAAATTCTCGAAAAGGTCGGGCTTCCGTGCCTGATTCGCCCCAGCTTCACAATGGGCGGTAGCGGATCTGCCATCGCTTACAATCGCGACGAATTTGACACGCTGGTTCGTCGAGGGCTCGACCAGTCCCCAACCACTGAAGTGTTGATCGAGGAATCCATCATAGCATTTAAAGAGTACGAGATGGAAGTCATGCGCGATGCGGATGACAACGTGGTCATTATCTGTGCCATCGAAAACCTCGACCCGATGGGCGTCCACACCGGAGATTCAATCACGGTCGCTCCGGCTCAAACGCTGACGGACAAGGAATACCAAAGAATGCGAGACGCCAGCCTTGCGATTATTCGCGAGATCGGCGTTGAAACCGGCGGCTCCAACATTCAGTTCGCGATTCATCCCAAAACCGGACGAATGATCGTCATCGAGATGAATCCGCGCGTCAGTCGTTCCAGTGCTCTGGCGTCCAAAGCCACGGGTTTTCCGATCGCGAAAATCGCGGCCAAGCTGGCCGTCGGCTATCGCTTGCATGAACTGCCCAACGATATCACACGCGAAACGCTTGCGTGCTTTGAACCGACAATCGACTACGTGGTTACTAAATTTCCTCGATTCACTTTCGAGAAATTCCCCGACGCCGACGCCACACTGATGACGCAGATGAAAAGCGTTGGCGAAACCATGGCCATCGGGCGCACATTCAAAGAGTCGTTCCAGAAAGCGTTGCGAGGGCTTGAGGTCGGCAGCTTCGGCTTTGGCTGTGGGCCGAAGGATCTGTGGGGGACTGAGGATCAGCCCGACGCGGATACCATCAAGTCCAAGTTGTCTGTACCCAACGCGGAACGTCCCTGGTTTCTGCGATACGCTTTCAAAAGCGGCATGACCATCGAAGATGTCTACGAGCTGACTCACATCGATCGATGGTTCCTTGATCACCTGTACGGAATCGTGCAGATGGAAGAACAGCTGCGATCGATCTCGCTGGCAGAAATCACGTCGGAACAGATGCTCAAAGCCAAACAGGCTGGTTTCTCGGATCGGCAACTGGCTCATATCTGGGACACCACCGAACTGGATATCCGCGGGATCCGAAAATCGCTGGGCGTGATTTCAACTTACAAATCGGTTGACACATGTGCCGCCGAATTTGAAGCCTTCACTCCATATTACTATTCGACATACGAGACCGAATGCGAGGCGCCCGGCAAAAGCGACAAGAAACGAATCATGATCCTTGGCGGCGGCCCCAATCGAATCGGGCAGGGAATCGAGTTCGATTATTGCTGCTGCCACGCCAGTTATGCATTGCGCGAAATGGGCATCGAATCGGTGATGGTGAACTCGAACCCGGAAACGGTCAGCACCGACTATGACACCAGCGACCTGCTGTTCTTCGAGCCGCTGACTGTCGAGGACGTACTGAACATTTGTGACCGCATTCAACCAGACGGCGTGATTGTTCAATTCGGTGGTCAGACTCCACTGAATCTTGCCCGAGCATTATCTGATGCGGGCGTCCCAATCATCGGAACCAGCGTCGACACAATCGATTCGGCCGAGGATCGAGAGCAGTTCCAGCAACTGTTGCACACGCTGGACTTGAAACAACCGGCCAACGGAATTGCACGAACCATGGACGAGGCTCGGCGTGAAGTTGCCGAAATTGGATACCCGGTGCTGGTTCGCCCCAGTTTTGTGTTGGGAGGTCGAGCGATGGAGATCTGCTACGACAAGGCTCAGCTTGAACGTTTCGTGATGGAAGCCTTTATCGTGGCGGCCGGGCAACCCGTTCTGATCGATCGCTTTCTGGAAGATGCGATCGAGGTCGACGTTGATTGCGTAGCCGATGGCACCGACGCCGTTGTGGCCGGAATCATGGAACACATCGAAGAAGCGGGCGTTCACAGCGGTGACTCGGCATGTGTGATTCCACCGTACTCGCTGGAGAAATCGGTCATCGACGAGATCCGATCGTCAACCGTCGCAATGGCAAAACACTTGAATGTCGTCGGCTTGATGAACGTTCAGTTCGCCGTCAAGAAAGAAGAGGATGGCTGGAACGTTTACGTGCTGGAGGTCAATCCTCGTGCCAGCCGAACTGTGCCGTTCGTGGCCAAGGCGACGGGCGTTCCGGTTGCGGGCATTGCAGCAAAGGTGATGGCTGGAGCCAAACTGGCTGATCTCGGGTTCACCCGCGAACCAGTTCCGTCTCGCGTCTCCTGCAAGGAAAGCGTTTTCCCGTTCCGAAAATTCGCCGGCGTCGACATCGTCCTTGGCCCCGAAATGCGCAGCACGGGCGAAGTCATGGGCATCGGTCGAAATTTCGCCGTCGCTTTTGCCAAAGGCCAACTGGCAGCCGGGGTCGACTTGCCCGAATCCGGCCGCATTTTTATCAGCGTGACCGACCGACACAAGGAACGCGTCGTTGAAGTGGCTCGTCAGCTTAACGAACTTGGCTACCAGATTATTTCGACATCGGGAACGGCCAAACGACTTCAGGAAGCCGGCATCAAGGTGGAGACCGTCAAGAAGATCATCGAGGGTCACCCCAACCTGATCGACCACATGAAGAACGAAGATGTCGACTTGATCATCAACACGCCCAGCGGCAAAGGTGCTCGAACGGACGAAGGCAGCATCCGCGCCGCCGCAGTCCAGCACGGTGTTCCCTGCATCACGACGATTCAAGCCGCAGAAGCCGCCGTTCAGGCGATGACCGCCATGCGCAGCGAAGAAATGGAAGTCGAATCGCTGCAGGAACGTTTTGTCCCAGCGTAAATGTCTTCCAGCTGCAACATTCACGATCCGCTCTGGATGCCATACACCCAGATGAAAACGGCGCTGCCGGCGCTCGATGTTGCGTCAACGGACGGAACACGGATTCAACTGAGCGATGGCCGCGAATTGATCGACGGAATTTCGTCCTGGTGGACTGCCTGCCACGGCTACAACCATCCTGACATCGTTGCTGCGATTCAGAATCAAGCAGCCGAAATGCCGCACGTCATGATGGGCGGCCTGACTCACCAGCCCGCGCAGCAGCTTGCCGCTTCGCTGGCCGAACTGCTGCCGGGTGACGGCAACAGGGTGTTCTTGTGTGATTCCGGATCGGTTGCCGCAGAAGTCGCCATGAAAATGGCTGTTCAGTTTTGGCGTAACGAATCAGGACCTGCGACCCAAAAAAACCAATTCGTCTGCTTTCAGAACTCGTACCACGGCGACACAACGGGCGCGATGAGCGTCTGCGATCCGGAAGACAGCATGCATTCGCACTTCAAGGGATTCCTGCTGGAACAATTCCCGCAGCCTGTTCCGGAAAGCGAGCAGTCACTTGAGGCTTTCAAAACATTTCTTGGCGAGAGACGCGATCAACTGGCAGGAGTCATCATTGAGCCGCTGGCTCAGATGGCAGCCGGCATGCGTTTTCATTCTCCGGAAACTCTGAAAGGTATCTTCGACGCGTGTCGCGAACACGATTTGATCTTTATTGCCGACGAAGTCGCAACCGGCTTCGGCCGAACAGGTTCCATGTTCGCGTTCGAGCAAGCCAACATTCAACCAGACATAATCTGCGTTGGCAAAGGATTGACCGGCTGCAGCGTCGGACTGGCGGCAACGATTGCCAGCGAAAAAATCTACGAAGCGTTTCACTCCGACCATCCCGAGCACGCTTTGATGCATGGCCCGACCTTCATGGGTAATCCCATCGCCTGTGCAGCCGCCAACGCGTCGCTGCGTTTGTTTCAAACCCAGCCTCGGCTCGAACAGGTGGCGGCAATCGAGTCATTGCTGAAAGCACAGTTAAATCCGCTGGCTTCAGACCCCAATGTCGATTCGGTTCATTGCCTGGGTGCAATCGGAGCGGTCAAAATGCACCACGAAGTCGATGTTTCTCATGCGATGAAGTTCTTTGTCGACCGAGGCGTCTGGATTCGACCGATCCGAGACACGATCTATCTGGCCCCGGCTTTTACCATTGATCCGAGCGACCTGACCACGCTCTGCGAAGCAATTTCCGCGTTCTTACGAACGGAATGACGTGCCACGTCGAGCGTTCGCCACTGGTGGAAACACCCTTTCATGATAAAACTATCGGGTTGAAACAGGTTCTGTTTGAGCCGCCTGATCTGAGATCACTTTCCTTTGTGACCCCAACACCAACATGCCTGAACTGCAAGAAAAAACGACCCACCAAACTGCAAACGAATGGACACGCCAGCAAGTGACCGATCTGTTCGAGCTTCCATTTAACGACCTTGTTTTCCGGGCCGCGTCCGTTCATCGAGAAAATCATGACGCGAACCAGGTCCAGCTAAGCAGCCTGTTGAGCATCAAAACGGGAGCGTGCCCCGAAGACTGCGCGTATTGCCCTCAAAGTGCGCGGTACAAAACCGGCCTCAAAAAAGAGAAACTGCTTCCGCTCGATCAGATCGTTGCCGCCGCCGAAAAGGCAAAAGCGAACGGGGCAGGGCGGTTTTGCATGGGAGCCGCCTGGCGTAGTCCGAAAGATTCCGACATCGCCGAAGTTTCTGCTGCCGTCAAAGCGGTTAAAGCACTCGGTCTGGAAACCTGTGCCACTCTGGGCATGCTGAACGAAGACCACGCACAGGCTTTGAACGACGCGGGACTGGATTACTACAACCACAACCTCGATACGTCGCCCGAGTTCTACGGTGAGATTATCACTACGCGAACGTACGACGACCGTTTGGAAACGCTGCAGAACGTTCGCGACGCTGGAATGAAAGTGTGTTGCGGCGGCATCGTTGGCATGGGTGAGGACCAGGCCGATCGAGTCGGCTTGTTGCTGACGCTGGCCAACCTTGACCCACAACCTGAAAGCGTGCCGATCAACAATCTGGTCAAAGTTGCGGGCACGCCATTGGCTCAGCAGGAAGACATCGACCCGTTTGCCTTTGTCCGCACTGTCGCGATCGCTCGAATCTTGATGCCCAAGTCTTACGTTCGTCTATCAGCGGGCCGAGAAGAAATGAACGACCAGCTGCAGGCGTTGTGTTTCCTCGCGGGTGCCAACAGCATTTTCTACGGCGACCAGTTGCTCACCACTGGTAACGCAACCGTGGAACACGACCGAGAACTGTTTCAGAAACTGGGTATCAAAAGCTCCTTGCCGCAAGAAGCCACACGTTGTCCTTGATCAACGATTCGAAAAACGCAGAGTTCGCGGAGACGCCGAGATTCGCAGAGAAAACAGGAGACATCATCTACCTGATTATTCCCGTGCCTCCGATAGCCCGTTCACAACTCGATGAACTCCGTTGACTAATTTCATTTCGTGGAAATTGATGACCAGCCCCAGACTGACCTTCCTCAAACGCAAATAGGTCAACAACGCCTGCTTGTCAATTTTGGTGACGGTTTCCTTCGCTTTATTGTCGACAATCACTTTCCCTTCGATAATCAGGTCCAACTTCAAGGGTGTCGCAAGATTCACGCTCTTGTATTTGATCGGAACCCTTTGCTGTCTTTCAAATGAGAGCTTTGCAACACTAAGTTCGTAGCACATGGCTTCTTCATAGACTGACTCAAGCAGACCAGGCCCAAGTTCTTTATGGACTTCGATAGCGCAGCCGATGATCACATGTGAAAGTTGGTTTTCATGTTTTTCCGAAACCATATCAATCTCCGGCTCAAAATTAATGAATGTGACCAGTTTGTCATGCTGCAGGAATCATCCTCCAATCCGAGAGCGATTGCAAACAATGCGGCTTCAATCGAAGATTCTCAGCGGCCCTCTGCGACTCAGCGTGCTCAGCGTTAAATGAAATCACCTTGGCAAAACGAGCTCGGTCAATCTTTTAACCGGCGAAAGCAGGCCAGACTCTGGCGCGCACGCAAGCGAGTCCAGTCCGGCATGGGGCGGGTTTTGAATATCGACGGCCGTTCCCTCCTGAACTTCTGCAGCAACGACTATCTGGGTTTGGCCAGCCATCCGACTTTGAAACAAGCAGCGACCGAGGCCATCAAAACCTACGGCACCGGCAGCGGCGCGTCGCACCTGGTTTGTGGACATCAGGAACTACACCATCAACTGGAACGTACGATCGCCACCATGGTCGGCGCGGAACAGGCGATCGTTTTCTCGACAGGCTACATGGCGAACCTGGCCATCCCGCAAACGTTTCTGGGTCGCAACGACTTGCTGCTGGAGGACAAGCTGAATCACGCTTCGCTGTTGGATGCCGGATCAATCGCGCCGGTGAAAATGAAAAGGTATCCTCACTGCGATACGGTTGCCGTTGAGAACCTGCTTGCTGCCAGCGAAGGCAAACGCAAAATGATTTTGACCGATGGAACCTTCAGCATGGACGGCGATGTGGCGCCCGTTGAGAAACTTGCTCGGCTGTGCCGGGAACACCAATCGATGCTGGTCGTGGATGACGCTCATGGTTTTGGAGTGCTGGGGAAGAACGGCGCTGGGTTGCTTGAACGAGAGAATATCCCGATCAGTGGAAACGTGCTGATGGTGGGAACGCTGGGCAAAGCCGCCGGCAGCTTTGGCGCGTTTGTGGCGGGAGACGCCGTCTACATCCAATCTTTGATTCAGTTTGCCAGAACCTACATCTACACAACGGCTCTGCCTCCCGCGGTCGCTGCGGCCTCGATCGCCGCGATCAATCTGATTCAATCGGAGCCACAGCGACGCGAACGATTACAATCACTGATTGATCGATTTCAACAGAAAGCGGCCGAAGCCCAGCTTCCGCTGCTGCCGTCTCATACCGCGATCCAGCCGCTTCTGCTTGGCTCGGAACAAAACGCACTGGAGGCCGACGCGTTTCTTCGCGATCGCGGCGTCCTGGCCATTGCCATTCGACCTCCGACTGTCCCCGTTGGTTCGGCCCGAATTCGCTTCACTGTCCGTGCTGACCACACCGACGAAGACATCGACCAAGTGCTTTCCCTGTTGACCCATGACTCTTTCCGGCGGTTTCTTGATCCAAAGGAGCCGTCATGAAACCGAAACTGGTGTTGCTGCATGGCTGGGGAGTGAACTCGCAAGTCTGGAACGCTGTGCTTCCTGAGTTGAACAAAACCTTTGAGGTATTGCCTGTCGATCTACCGGGCTACGGTTCGTTGGTCGATCAACAATCGCCATCGAACCTGGACCAACTGGCCGATTCGGTACTGGATCGCTCACCCGAATCCGCAAGCTGGTGTGGTTGGTCGCTGGGTGGAATGGTTGCGATGGCTGCCGCGATAAAATCCCCCGAACGAATCAACAGCTTGACGGTGGTTTGCTCGACGCCGAAGTTCATGCAAAATAACCAGTGGCCGCATGGATCGACCGAAACGGCAATGAGCAATCTGTCGACTCAGTTCGAGAAAGATTATCGCAAAGCGTTGGCTCGTTTCTTTCTGTTGCAGCTGGGAACGGCTCCTGATGCGAGAAGTCGATCACGGGAACTCGCGAGCGAAGTTTTTGATTCACCCGAAGCATCGTGGAGCACGCTCGAATCGGGATTGAAGCTTTTACATGAAACCGATTTTCGGTCAACGCTTGCTCAAATTCAAACGAAAACCCACGTTATCGTCGGAACGGAAGATCGAGTGATCCCGGCTGATGCAGGTCGGTTTCTGGCAAGCCAGATTCCACAGGCGACGCTTCATGAGATCAACGCGGGACACGTTCCGTTTCTGACTCATCCACAATGGTTTACTCAAACACTAAAACAGGTCGCAGGAGCGAAACTCTGATCGTGGACCTCGAACTGGAACAAATCGAACGGCAGTTTGACCGAGCCGCCGCAACCTACGACTCCGTCGCTTCGGTCCAACGGCAAATGGCCAGCCGATTGTTGGAGAAAATACCCGTTCAACTTGATGGCACGTTGATCGACCTCGGTTGTGGAACCGGCGAACTACTACAAAAACTCGCACAACGAATCCCAGCTGACCGCTTGACCGGTGTCGACATTTCATCAGCCATGCTCCGGCAAACGCAAGCCCGATCTCCGCAAGTGAAGACGGTGAAAGCGAACCTCGCTGCGTTGCCGTTTGAAGCGGATTGTTTCAACTGGGCTGTTTCCAACGCCGCCATTCAATGGTGCAATGCTCATGATTTCTTCGCCGAGCTGCGTCGAATCCTCGGACCGAAAGGCCGTGCTTTTATCTCAACGTTTGGGCCGGATACGATGTGGCAGTGGCGAAAGGCTCTCGGATCGGTTGCCGGTGAAAACAATCGAGTCCACGCATTCCCCTCGATCGACCATCTGACGAACGAATTGCGATCAACCGGATTTCGTGAAGTCGAAAGCATGAAAGAAACGATCGACTTTCAGTTTGACTCAGTCCGCACCATGTTCGATTCCATTCGCAAACTCGGCGCGACGAATGCTCGACGTGATCGTCCGTCTGGTTTGTCCGGCAGGCAATGGCTGCAACAGGTGACCGAAGCATTCGAGAGCACCCGAGACGACAATGGGATGCTTCGCGTGACCTACGAGTGCTACTACTTATTCGCCAGTTAGTCATGTTGAGTGCTCATTGCCGAACGTTGCACTGCGGATCACCCGTTTGTCTACCTTCGTCGGCGAGCAAGTCGTATGAGCCAGCCGCAAAAGACGAAGGTCGCCAAGACAGAGCTTCGCCCTTCCGACCTCACGCCAGAAACCAACCTGACTTTCCTCACAAAAGCCGACGTTGCAACGGTGCTGGCAATCGCCGCTAGCAAACTCAAAGGCATCGTCAGACATTGCCGTAGCTTGTGACTTCCAGCGTTAATTAGACTTGCTGGTTGAAACAAGGACGTTTTCTAAATCGAGCTGCGCGATGTCGATCGATCGACCACTCAATCTGGAACCGATACGCCTGCTCCTTTCGGATGTGGACGGCATTCTGACTACCGGTGCACTCACGTTTGACAACAACGGATTGGAGTCAAAAACGTTCCATGTCCGCGATGGGATGGGCATCAAACTCTGGCAGAAATCCGGCAGATCGTTTGGTGTCATAACGGCTCGGTCGTCCAGAATTGTTGATCATCGCATGCAGGAACTTGGCGTCAAACTGGTTCAGCAAGGCTCCCAAGACAAGATTGCCGATGCGCAGGAAATTTTGACCGACATGAATCTGACGTTTGAAAACGTTGGCTACATCGGCGACGACCTGACTGATCTTGGACTTTTGAAGCGGTGTGGTTTCTCGGCGACCGTGGCCGATGGCGTACCAGAGGTCAAACAAGCAGTGGACTATGTAACGACCGCGAGCGGTGGCACCGGCGCGATCCGGGAGTTGATCGAAATGATCCTGAAATCACAAAACCAGTGGCAACAGACGATCCAAAGCTACACCGGCTGACCAAACGTAAAGGCTTCTGTCACTTGGCTGACAACCGACAATCCGCTTTGAAAACTCCGCGACGGTGGAATCCGTTTGCTCAGTACGTTTTTTCATTGGCTGCGGCGATCGCAGCGTACTCTGTGTACGCAATTTTTGCTGTGCCGTTGCTGGAAGGACCACCCAACGAGATTCAAGCTCGGCGTTCAACAGCGTCAATTGCCGCCGAACCTCGTCAACGCGACAAGTCGTGGCTCAAACCTTTTGTACCGGCCGATGGCTGGGAGCTGGAATCATGCAAAACTGTCGCGGTGGAGGGAGGAACGATTCTATTCCGCGACTATCAGCCCATGGATGATGGCTACGCTGAAGTGTTTCCGTTCACGCTGATTCTGAACGCCAAGCCTCCTCGATCCCGTGGTACTCATTCGAGCGATGGGAAACCTGACGAAACTCCCATTTCCGTCAGATGTGCAAAGCGAGCACGGTTAAAGTTCGATCGCCCATTGGCTGAAAGCGTCAGCGGAGGCGGGCTGAAGTTGGAAGCTGCCCGGTTGGTGGGCGAAGTCACCATCTACCGGCCTCCATCGGCCGTTGGTGAATCAGATGGTGTGTCGGTCGTAACGAGCAACGTTCAAATCGAGCCAAAGCAGATATTCACGCTCGACCAGGTACAATTCGCTTTCGGTAACAACACCGGAATCGGGCGCCACCTGAGAATCGACCTGGACCGGACGAGGAAACCAACGGCGAACCCACTTACGTCAGTCGGGTTCTCCGGCGTGACCGGTGTCAATCGAATCGAACTGGCAAGCCTGCAACAATTGCGACTGGAGCCAACAGAAAGTTTCGCAGCCCATCCCGACAAAGCGTTTGATACGGCATCGGCGCCTCGACAAGACTCAGATTTGTTTTCAAACGGCAAATCGCCTTTGCAGGTTTCTTGTGCCGGCCCGTTCGCATTCGACTTTAAAACGAAAACTGCAACGTTTAATCAGCGTGTGCGAGTCGAACAGCTTGATCAAGACCACGATCGACTCAATTGCGACCAGCTGACGTTGACGTTTGATGGAGAAAGTTCAGCTCAGCAATCGTCGGCTCAATCGGGCATGACCCTGAAAACATTTTTGGCGAAAGGACTGCCGGCAGAGGTTGTTGCTCATTCACGCAACACGAAAATCACGGGAGATCAACTGTTCTACGATGTATCCGAACGTCAGTTCGATGCAACTTCAGCACATCAGGTCACGGTTGAGACGCCAGACTTTCAACTGTTGTCGCGGCAACTGAGTTACGTCGTTCCTGTCGACAGATCGATGGGCCCCGTCGATGCTCGCGGGCCCGGACGCATGCTCAGACCGGGCTCAGTTTCGCAAGAACCCATGCTGGTTACGTGGCAGCAGGGACTGACCGTCCGCCCTGATGGAACACAGCAACACGTCTCAATTGACGGCCAGTCGGTCGTCCACCTCGGCCACGACACCAGCTTGGTTGCCCAGCAGATCGAACTCTGGTTGGTACGATCAGAAGTAACTGACAAAACGAAACCTGCTTCCCATGCCGGGGAGCAAAAATCCGAACCAGATGACTGGAAACCAAATCGCCTGCTGGCAACAGGTCAGGTAAAAATCAAAACTCAAGAACTGACTGGAACCGCCAATCAACTGACGGCCACCTGGCAAGGCACCGACCCGAGCGAGATTCAGCGTCAATCGCCCGACGGGAACTCAAACGCAGGCTTCTTTTTATCTGAACCGCTTGAGTCAAAACGACACAAAGTCGCACGAGTCATTCAAGACAGTTGGACATCAGAGCCACCGGTCACTCGGGTTGCCATGCAGCGGATCGAGCAACCACGAAACGCACAGACTATCCCGCTGGTCAACTCCGCAAAGCACTCAGACATTCGTACAGCACCAAACAAGAATCCAACCTCCGATCGAATTGTGCCGACCGGCAATTCCACCGGGCGAAAGATTGACTTCCATGGCGACGACGTCCTCGTTGAACTGACGCGTGTCGGATTAGAAACAGAAATCGCAGACTTGAAAATCAATGGCAATGTCCGAGTCAATCAAACTTCGCTCGATGAACAGGTCACCAAAACGAATTCGATCACGGGCACTCGTCTTCATCTGGTGCCTCAGGCAAATGATCAACAGCGAATTCAGATTTCGGGCCATGATGATCAGCTGGCAACCTTCCGCAGCGAAGAACTGAACCTGGACGGTCAAGAGATTTTCGTCGACCAGGACGTGAATCGTATCTGGGTCGAAGGTCGGGGAAAGCTGTCACTGAACGGTACACCAGCATCAGACCAAGGCAACCAGAATAGTAGTTTCGGCGACTCGGGTTTCCGTCAGCCTGAAATACTCGAACCGGAAAAACGGGCTTCTATCCGTCAGCTGGAAGTAGACTGGGCCGCAGGAATGATTTTCGACGGCCGCAAAATCTATTTCGAAAGAGACGTGGCAATGACCGCCGAATCGGCTCCCGACCAAAATGCGTTGATTACTCGAACGCGATCATTCAGTCAGGGGCTCAGCATCACGCTGACCAACGAAGTTCGATTCAACTCGACTGAGAATAACGAAACGAAGCTTGATGAAATCGTTCTTGTCGATCGAATCGCAGCAGGCAAACGAGTCTTCCAACTGGCAAACAAGTCCGACACAGATCCTGATTTCCAGCTGGCAGGCACGTCGACGTCAACCGACGCGCGTCCTGGCTCGTCAACGAACCGGCTCACAACGCCGATCGTGATTGAGCACCAGACACTCGGTCCCGACAAGCAAGTCACAGAACGCCAGACAGTAATCGCGTCCAACGCAAGTTACTCGGCAACGACGGGGATGGTTCGAGCAGCCGGCCCCGGCTCAATCCAGTTGCATCAACGTGGAAAACCAAAAACGTTTACGAAGACCGACGATGCAACTTCCAGTGGATCACGCGACTCAAACTCGATCACACTGACTCATGTGAAGTTTGACGACCGTCTGATCGCGGACTCAAACAAAAAACAGATGGAGATCCATGGGCAGGTTCGCTCGCTGACTTCCCCCGTCAGATCATTCGACGAGGTTTTCGACCCCGATCGCGAGACCAGGACGTGGCCTGTCGATGCCGTAAAACTGGTGTGTGAACACGCTCAGCTGGCACAGTGGGATCCTCAAGCTGCCGACAAACCATCCAGTGAGCTGATCGCAACCGGGAACGCTCACATTACCAGCAGCAAGTTCGAGGCAACCGCCGATCGAGTCAGCTACAGCCAGTTGAATGACATGCTGGTCGTCGAAGGCACTCCTCGATCAGACGCAAACCTTTGGTTCCGTCGAAACCCGGCGGCTCGTCCTGACCACCTGGTCGCTGGGAAGATTCTGTACCGGCTTTCGGATCAGTGGACCGAAGTTCAGAACGTTCGCAACGTGAAGATCAAGTCAAAATAAGTTGGAATGCACGATGCGAAATTCCATTCTCCTGATCACTGCTGTCGGATGTTTCTTTTCCGCCGGATGTTCAAGACTGAATGTGAATACGATTGGCGAACGAGTCAAACCTTCGAACGATCGAGACTGGATTGCTGAACTGGACGTCACGCCTTTTGCAGAGTTCGACAGAAATCAGATCACATTGAAAAACATACGACGAAATCGTTATCTGACTAATGACGACTACGTGTTGGACCACTTTGATCGAACGATCAATATCGAACAGATCCAGTCGGTCGACTATATCGTCGTTCCGTTCAACAACGCGCCGCAAATCGCTCACACGATGCTCAGCTTCGGGCTCGATGACGACACGTACCTGGGAGTCTCGGTCGAAGTCCGCCGAGAAAAAGGTGAAGGCTACTCGGCATGGCGAGGGTTAACGCGGCAGCTGGAACTGATGTACGTGCTGGCCGACGAGCGTGACTTGATTGGAGTCCGCACATCGCATCGAGAATCGGACGTTTACATCTATCCCACGATCGCAACACCGAAGCAGGCTCAAGCGCTGTTCACATCGGTCGTCACCCGAATGAACAAGCTCGCGGGCGATCCCGAGTTTTATCACACGCTTTCAAACAACTGCACGACGAACTTGAAATCCCATGTCAACGAACTTCGGCCAAATCGGATTCCCTATGCATGGAAAGTGCTCCTGCCGGCTCACTCGGCCGAGTACGCGTATGACCTTGGGCTGCTTGATCGACGCATTCCGTTCAAAGACCTTCAGGCACTCGCTTTGGTTCGTACAGAATCGAATGAGCATCTGGACAACCCACGATTCTCTCAATTAATTCGAGCCAAACGGGACGCGTTGGAACGGATGGTTCATCGTCAATCGGCGTACGAAGGCGTATGGGACAACACTCGAGCCCAGCCACAAAGCATAAGATAGTTTCGGTGTGATATCGCTTTACAAAACGCGATTGCAATCCCGACACTCGGGGTGAACCTGAGCCGTTCCAGCATTTAACTTTTCATCACGCCGAGACGAAACCAAGCCCTGTCAGCTTCCCGACGGCTCGGCTGATCACTCAGGTTTCGTTAG
>CAYXWX010000046.1:0-32803 GCA_964468915.1 uncultured Pirellulaceae bacterium | reverse complement strand
CGCCCCGGACGGGGCCGGCGTTTGATCCGAACCTGTTTCTTTCAATTAGCCATTCAACTCCATGAAGAGCCTTCCAAGACAACAGACAAGAGGACAGGCAGTCTCTTTGATGCTCAATCTCTAATTCAATACGCCGCAATTGATCATCCCCCCGCGTCACGGTGTTTTGATCTCATGGCAGAGAAAAAAACGCGGCAAAAATGGAAACCCGAAACGTGAGTGAGGGACGAAGGGTCCCTCGCTGACGCGTCGGGTTTTGATGTTGCGGTACAGGCACTTAACTTATTGAGACAGCTGATTGAACGCGGCAGGGTCGAACGGATCAACCTTTCGATCTCTCTGATGAGTCGTGACTGGGCCAGAGCCTTGTTTGCTCGCCAGATTCGGAGTGGTCGGAGTCGTGGACCTCGCGGAGGTCGTTGCTCCATGGGGCTGAAAAAGAGCGGGCGAGTTTTTGACCGCCGACTGAACCCATTTCGACAGTCGCTTGAACTCCTCTGAGTCACGTTCCAAGGCCGGGACATCCTGATTGCCATGAGGAACGCTGGCTCGATGCAATAGCTGACTACTCAAGACATCTTCGGCATTAACCCAAGCGAATATCGATTGCAGATTTCGCTGGGTAAAACGTTTGGGTACCAATTGACCATGCCCACGATGCATCAACGGCATTGTGGCGGCAACTGAATTGTGACATTTCGCTGCGAGGCACCCCTTTAGCAACACCGGCTGAACTCGCCGTTGAAACTGGTGCAAGTCTTCGCGTGTCAGCAAGTCTGTCGTCGAATCAAGATCAGTGTGAACTGGCGTTTCGATTACGTCAGGAACGTTTTTTTCCGATTCATTCGCAGTTTGCACAACGCTCGCGGACTCGGTATGGCTGGCGAGTGAAATCGCATGATCCACGATCAAATCGGGGGGTAGATCCTCAACTGAATCGAGCGGAGGCAGTGGTCGAAACGTAAGATTGGCCACGGACGGTTCATCAAATTTCCCCAGTTCGGTTTTAGTCACCCGTGGTAACGCATCGCGTTCGAAGGCTCGAGCCATCTGCATATCCAGTGACTTGAGGCGTCGAACATCAACGTCTGACTGCATCAGGTGATCCAGCTGCGTTTGTGCGGCGTCTCTCAATCGATGTTTTACGCACCAGTGAAAAAGCGACAGGTGCCCCGGAACATCGCCTGCACTCAGCGTCGAATGGCGTTGCTGCCACACCTCTTCCATGGAACCATGAATTGAATCAACTTTTTTCGCTGATAAAACAATCCGGCTTCCTTCATTCGTCCCTACGTGCACTTGGTCGGGCGTTCGGGTAACACGCCCTTTCAACACCCTTCCATTGTCCAGAAGCACAAACTCTACGGGCGAGACTGCCGGCAACAACGAACTCGATTGAGCAAACAACGGCTGGTCAATCGCGGGATACGCGAAAAGAACTGACGTGAAAAAACAAATTGTCAGTCCTTTTTTAAGCATATCTTCAGCAGTTTCAGCGACATCGGTTGCAGCGATAGTATTCTGCGCGGACGATAGAGAAATTCCTCGGGTTGGTCAACGCAATTGAGGGCGGAGCACGCGAACGAATTTCTGACAACCGCGTGAACAGAAATGCTCGACCGATTGCTAGCAACATCGAGCCAATCACATACCTTTTGCAAACGAGCAAGGAACGAGTCCATTGAGTCAGGTTAACGATCACTCAAAACATCAGCTCAGAATCTGGGTCGATGGTGACGCATGTCCCGGCGCCGTCAAGGAGATTGTATTTCGAACCGCAAAACGGCGTGAGATTCGTACGACGCTAATCGCGAATCAGTCGATTCGAGTTCCCAAATCCGAATTCATCGACGCGATTCTGGTTGCCCATGGAGCCGACATTGCTGACAAAAAAATCATTGAGTTGATGCATCAGGGAGATGTCGTGATTACTGGCGACATACCGCTGGCAGCATCTGTTGTGGGTAAAGGCGGGATCGCAATCGGTACTAGAGGCGAACTGTTTGATGACTCGTCGGTTCAGTCACGCCTGGCAACAAGAAATCTGATGGACCAGCTGCGAGGAGCCGGCATTGAAACTTCCGGCCCCAAACCACAAAGCCAGAAAGACGTTCAGGCATTCGCCAATCAATTGGATCGCACGCTTACTCGTCTGAAGAATCGCAGCTGAGCCCTTGCTCACGAATAATAGATTAGCAAGAACACGCCCAGCAGCATTGCTGCCCAAAAAGCCATCGTATTGGTTGCCCACGTGCGGCTGAGCAACCCAGTTTCACCAAAACCGCCAGCCATCTTTTTGATGACGGATTTGCCGCAGTCAATAAACTCATTGCGTATTGCGCTATCGAGTCTGGCGATCCCCGATCCAAGACCACCAATCAACCACGGCAGTGGTTTGCGATAAAACCAATCGGTATCCAGATTGGTGGATCGCATCTCAGCGGGGTACAGCCTGGTCGTCATCAAGAACACGAATGCGAGAACGGCGAACAACAACAACTGCAACATCGTGACCACATGAGCGACCGTGTATGGCTGGTACGGTTCCGCGTGGCCATGATGCATCGCCATCGGTTCGGTCGGAAGCAATCCATACAGCAGCGGATAAAATATCCCCAACCCGATACACAAGATCGCCGCCATTGACATTGCTACCAGCATATTCGTTGGCGCTTCCTTGACTCGCTTGCCACTGTCATGAGCGAAGAAGGCGAAAAAAGGAATCTTGATGCCCGAGTGCTCCATCACACCCGCGGAAGCAATCAGCAACACGATCCAGACCCAGAACAGATGCTCTTCGCCGGCTGCTGTGATGATCATCGACTTGCTGATAAAACCGGACAGCAGCGGGAACCCGGAAATCGAGCCGGCTCCAATCAGACAAAACGTAGTGGTCCATGGCATCGACTTGTGAAGCCCACCCAGTTCGGTCGCTTTCGTCGTTCCAACTCGATGCAGCACGGCTCCCATCGACATAAACAACAACGCCTTGTAAACGATGTGGCAGAATGCGTGGGCAGCGGCACCATTGATTGCCAGCTCGGTTCCAATTCCAATTCCAACCACCATAAATCCGAGCTGGTTGTTCAAACTGTAGGCAAGAACTCGTCGCAAATCGTTTTCAATCACAGCGAAAACAATCGGGAACAGCGTCATCGCGCAACCGATGTAGATCAGCTCCTCAGTACCGGCGAATCCACGAGCCAACGAGTAAATCGCCAGCTTGGTCGTAAAAGCGCTCAGGAAGACCGTGCCTGTTGCCGTGGCTTCTGGATAGGCATCTTGCAGCCAGTTATGAAGCAACGGAAACGCCGCCTTGATTCCGAACGCCAGTAAGATCAATTTCGCTCCGACTGACAGATCAAAGACACTCGAGCCTTCACCTGCCAGGTGGTTAAACGCCAACGAACCCGTATCGTTCAAATGCAGCAACGCTCCCGATAGCAGCAGCACTCCGGAAAGGACCTGAACAATCAGGTACCGCATTCCACTGCGATAAGATCTGTCCGTCCCGGTTGCCCACACCAGCACCACGCTGGACAAAGCTGTCAGTTCCCAGAAAACGAACAAGGTGACAAAATCTCCCGCGCACGCCGCAGCAATTGCTCCTCCGGCGTAGATCATTGCTGCAATGTGTTGTTTCGTATCTTGAACATGCAACGCGTAGATGGAAGCCATCACCGCAGCCAGATGGAAAATCAAACCAAAGATGAAACTCAGGCGATCAATCCGAACGAGATTCAAAACGTTGCCAAAAAGATTCAGCTGCCCCCACTCGCCAGCGGGAGTGACGCAGAACATCCCAACGGACAATAACGACAGGACCAACGCACCGAAGGCGGACGCTCGACGGCCCAACGCGGGCAGGAGCAGTGCACCGACCATCATGATCCAGCCGGGCGGCAAGTGTTTCAGGCTATCGATCATAGTAGTCCTCGTCACGCTTGATGATCGGTCGAAGTGCGATTCCAAGAAATACGATCACAACAAAAACAACAAACCCGAACCACGCCTGAAACGCAAATGACTTTTCGATATCAAAATGGGCGTGATCGTTTTTATAAAACAAATCAGCAAGGCCAAGTCCGATGCACGCGACGACCAAAGCACCAATCATCATGCGAATGTTGCCGCGTTTTTCGAACCAACTATCCTGTTCCTTGTTTTTTGAGTCTGAATCGCTCATGACGGGTTCGGCTCCACTCCCATGATCGGTTCCATCACCAAGTAAATATCATCTGCAAAGAAGAACAACAGAACGCTGCCAACCGCGGTGATACACAATGGCACGACACACATCATGGGTGCCTCATTCAGTTTCATCGGCTCCTGTCCTGCTGGCGTCAGGAAGGCTCGCACAGGAATCGGAACGAGGTAAGCAATATTCAGCAGGGAACTGATCATCAGTGTCGCAGTCAGGAAGTACATTCCGCGATCAACCGTTCCCACGGCCAGAAACCACTTGCTCCACGAACCGCCGCCCGGTGGAAGACCAATGATGCTGATCGCTGCCAGCAGAAACGCGCCAAAGGTAAACGGCATCGCGCGGCCCAGACCTCGCATATCGCTGATGTCGGTTTTGTGAGCACCGACGTAGATCGCTCCGGCACAAAAGAACAAAGTAATTTTTCCTACGGCATGCATGGCAATATGCATACCGCCACCCATGACACTGGCGGGCGTCGCAAGTGCAGCTCCCAAGGTAATATATGCCAGTTGACTGACCGTTGAATACGCGAGTCGTGCTTTCAAATTGTCCTTCGTCATGGCAACCAGCGAACCAAGCAGAATTGTCGCTCCCGCCACGTAGCACAACCACTCGCTTGCGCCCGTGTCACGCAAAAGGTCAATACCAAAAATGTAGATCGTGACTTTCAAGACAGAAAAGACGCCGACTTTCACCACGGCCACTGCGTGGAGCAATGCACTGACGGGCGTGGGAGCCACCATCGCGGCCGGGAGCCATCGATGGATCGGCATCAAGGCGGCTTTTCCGATTCCATAGGCGAACAAGCCAAGCAGGACCGCCAACGAAACGACGCTGATCCGGTCTGCTTCAAAAGCTTCTTGCAAGATGCCACCTTCTTGAAAGTCGAGTGTCCCCGCAAGTTGCCAGGTCCAGACGATCGCAAACATGAAGAACGCAATGGAAGTACTAAGCAGGATCCCGAGGTACATCCGCCCTCCCGCTTTCGCTTTGGCGTTGCCATGGTGCGTCACCAGAGGATAGGTCGATACCGTCATGATTTCGTATGCGACAAAAAGTGTGAACAAATTGCCCGCGAACGCGGCAGCCATCGCGGCAAAAATTGCGGCTGCGAAACATGCAAAAAATCGGGTCTGATTCGATTCGTGGTGACCACGCATGTAGCCAATCGCATAAATAGTCGTCAGCACCCAAAGTCCCGAAGCAACCAGAGCGAAGAGCATCCCCAGGGGTTCAACCACAAAGTTCAGCTCAAAGCCGGGTAACATTTCACCCAAAGAGAACTCAGGACGTCCGCCGCTGAAAACCAATCTGGAAAGCCAGACGTTCACGCCAAACAGAACCGTTGCGACGACAATTGATCCCATTTCCCGAAGGTTGGGAAAACTGCCGAATAGAAACACCCAGAAGATGGCTATCACTGGCAGTGCCATCGATATCCAAATCGCGTTGGCTCCAGTCCATTCGATCATGGCGCACCTCCTGCGTTGGCACTCGATGCGGCTGCCGCGACATCCGATGGCAATAGGAACTCCGCCGCGTCTGCAGCAAGCCCCGCCGAACAATCTGTCCAGACGCCAAATACGAGAATTGCCAAAACCACCCCGTACATCGGTATCAGCATCCAAACTGGTGCCTCGGTCGCATCCTCGACCATAGGAGCCAATTCTTCGCTGAAATACAACGTTTCAACGACTCGCCAGACATAAAGAACCGCCAACAGGCTGCTAACAAGCATCAAACCGGCAACCGCCTGGTTGTTTGTTTCGAACGCTCCGGTCAACAGCAGCCACTTGCTGATAAATCCTGCCGTCATGGGCACACCAATCAGACCAAGTCCGCCAATTGCCCATGCAAGTGACGTCAGCGGCATCGTTTTAGCCGCACCGCGCCAATCGGACAAACGCGATGACCCAAGCCGCAGGACAAAGCAACCGACAACCATGAACAAGGCACCTTTGATCAGCGCGTGATTGAACATGTGAACGATACCGGCCGTCAACGAGTTCGTCGTTGCCATCCCGATGCCCAATAACATGTACCCGATTTGGGCAATACTGGAATACGCCAACAGACGCTTGACGTCGTCCTGAAAGATCGCGGCAGTCGATGCGATGAAGATTCCAACCAGCGACAGCACAATGATCAGCGTTCCAAGCGGCATCTGCTCGAACGCGAACTCCGGTTTGAAAATTCCAAACACCAATCGGATAAACGCATAGACAGAAACCTTTGTCGCAGTGGCCGCAACAAAAGCGGTAACGACCGAAGGAGCGTACGTGTAAGCGTTGGGCAGCCAGCTATGCAGTGGAAACACCGCCATTTTCACAAACAGTCCAACGGTCATGAATCCCAATGCGACCAACAGCGTTCGAGGACCAGTTTCCGTATCAAGGCGATTGGCGATGTCGGTCATATTCAACGTTCCGGTCATCTGATACAGCAACCCGATGCCGATCAGAAAAAACGTTGCGCCAATCGTTCCCAAAATCAGATACTGCAGCGCCGCGAGCGGGGCTCGTCGTGTACGCCCGAGACTGATCAATGCGTACGAGGAAAGAGAGCTGATTTCAAGGAATACAAATACGTTGAACAAGTCGCCTGTGATACACATCCCAAGCAGCCCGGTCATGCACAGCAAATAAGACGCGTAAAACAGGTAGTGTTTTGAGCGAGGAATTTCTGCATCAATACTCGGCTTGCCATACAGCAGCACGATCGCAGCGAGAGCCGACACGAACATCATGACGAACCCACTGAGGGCATCCACAACGTATTCGATTCCGTACGGAGGCTTCCAGTTGCCAATCTCATAGTGAATCGGCCCGTATTTCACTGCCTCCTGCATCAAGGCAACTGAAATTGCGAAGGTCGTCACGCAAACAACCAGCGACAACAGGTAGGTCAGCCACCTGCCACCCAACAGAACACAAACCGGCGCCGCAAAAAGCGGTATCGCAATCAGGAGAATCGGAAGTTGTGAGTTTATTTCAATCACGCGGCTCGATCCAACTCCAGTATTTCGTCTTCTTCAATCGTGCCGTAGTCTTCTCGAATTCGCACGATCAACGCCAGAGCCAACGCGGTCGTCGCGATACCAACGACAATCGCCGTAAGCATCAACACGCTGGGCAACGGATTCGAATAGACAACATCCGTTGCCTTTACATCGCCAGCATGCCCATCATCATGCGTCGCACTTTCGTGCGAGTCACCAACAACGGAATCGTGATGATCGTCATGGGAACCTTCGCCTTTGTGCGAGCCATGGGCTTCGTGTGAACCATATCCATGATCGTCTTCGCCATGGTCGTCTTCGCCATGGTCGTGACTCTCATCCGAATGATCAGCGGCATGATGTTCATCGTGACCATGATCCGAATGAGCGACTTCGGCATGCCCGTGGCTGACCAACGCAGGAGGAACAATCGGAGCGGTTCCACCGGAAACTTTTCCTATCGTCACGTAAAGCAAAATCACAGAAATCTGAAAAATATTCAGACCGATCACTGTCTTCACCAGATTGTTTCGAGCGATCACAATGTAGAACCCTGTCATCATCAAAAAAATGACGATCCAGTAATTGTATAATCCCAGGACCTGTTCAACGGTCATGCTTTCCGCTCCCGCCCCGCGAAGGCGTAAAAGAGAATCGTCATGACGGCCGTCACTGTGACCCCGACGCCGAGCTCGACCAGAAAAATTCCAAGGTGTTGGCCGGTTGGAAGAATGCCCGGCAACAGGTCATGCTGAAGGACTTCGTATTCGAGAAAATTTCCATTGACCGCCACCTTTTGGTTCGGTCGCGGCAGGAATAAACAAGCGAAACCAGTGCCCGCATAGATCAGCAGGCCGATCGCAATCAATTTCTCAATCGCCCACGGAGGTGCAACGCGATGAGCCGCCGGCAAACCGAAAACCATGGCATACAAAACGATGGCCGAGGCGAAAATCACACCGGCCTGAAACCCGCCGCCCGGCCCGAAATCACCGTGAAACTGGACGTAAAGACCAAACAACAGAATGTAGGGAATCAGCAACTTGCTGACGACTCGAATGATGGGGAACGAGATCACTTGCGTCCTCCCTTCCGTCGTTTCGAGTTCGACTTTGGTGTTGGCAGTTCCGGCAGATCGTCGCTTTTGTTGGCTCGGAGAATAAGCAACACGGCGATTCCCGCAGTGAAAATCACCGCAGTCTCACCTAACGTGTCGTAGCCTCGATACCCAGCGAGCACGGAGGTCACCACGTTAGGAAGTCCGTGCATGTCATGAAGCGACTGCTCTACAAAACCGGGATCCGGATACTGGTGAACCGGAGCGTTCGGGTCACCAAAATGCGGCATGTCCAACGTGCCATACACCAACGCAGCACCCGTGACGGACACGACGACCAACGGCATTAGTGGTGATATGTTGAACGCCTTCTCTTCTTTCCCAGTTAACGCCAAAGTCGCCAGCAACAAGACGGTGGAAATTCCTGCACCCACCGCAGCTTCGGTGAACGCAACATCCGGCGCGTCCAGAATCAGCATCCAGCTGGCACCAAGAAAACTGTAAATGCCCGTGAACATGACAGCTGCCCACAAGTCGCGAATCCTTGCGACCGCGACTGCGGTAATCGCCAGCAATGCGAGAATCGGTATCTCTAAAATCCAAGGTTGAAAGTCAAGCATCCTGCGACTCACTTTCGCCGTCCGAGTCGCGATTCAACAGCGATTCGCTTTTTCGGATCGAGTCGATCTCCAGAACCGGCATCACTCCCTGCGACAATGCGGAACGAGCCAACGCGTGGCAGGAAGACGGGCTGGTAACAAACAGGAAGAACAAAATCATCAACAGTTTGGCAACCACCAACCATCCGCCGGCAGCAAAACAAAGTCCAATGATGATCAACGCTGCCCCAAGCGTGTCCGTAATTCCCCCGCCATGCAGACGTGAAAAAAACTCGGGCAACCGAACGATTCCGATTCCACCGACGATGGCAAAGAATGAACCGGTCAACAACAATGCCCAGCTGACAATTGAAAGAGCGATCACGATGCGTCGCCTCCCTGGCCAGGCAGCACCAGCGAATCGTCCTGTCCGGAATCATCAACCGGTTCACCAAACTGTCCGAATCGTGAAAACCGCAGCAGAGTCACCATCCCAATGAAGTTCATCAGGCTGTACAACAACGCCAGATCAAGAAAGTCTGTGCGCCCGGTCAGGAAGCCAACCACGCAAATCAGAAGCACCGTTTTGGTGCCCATCATGTTTAATGCAAGGACTCGATCAAATACCGTCGGACCCAACATCGCTCGGATCAGTGCCAACGACATCGTGATCAGAATGGCAACGGAAGTTATCAATAGCACTGGAGACATCATGTCGGAAGCGTGCAGCGTCATGTCTGGTTTCTCTCCAGCTTGCAGACCCGGTCCGACATCTCACCAGAAAGGTCTTCCTCTCCGCCCTCGAACGACAACGCATGAACAACGATTCGGTCGTCCTTCAGATTGACCGAAACGGTTCCGGGAGTCAGCGTAATTGAATTGGCCAGAATCACCTTGCCAATCTGGCTTTTTTGATCTGCACTGACCTCAATCATGTTCCGCCTGAGATTCAGCTTTGGCGACAAAACAATCTTCGTGACCTCAACGTTCGACTTGATGATCTCCCACATCAGCCACGGTGCGAAATGAGTAAACGGACGAATCCCCAACTGTGCTGGCGCTCCTTCATCATCAACCACACCCATGCGACAGGACACCCACAGAGTGACCAAAACCGACACGCCGCCCAGAATCAAAATGAATGGTTCAAGATGCCCCGACCAAAGCAGCCAGGCAGCAGTCAACGCGAAGGTCAGCGAAATCAGGTAACGGAATCTCATGGAGCAACAATATACCGTGCGTTCATCTTTTGAGAATCGGCCGACGAACGTAACTCGTTTGCGGCCTCGTTCAGTTGAGTCAACTTGATCACTACCGTAGCCTGATACGATCAACCGGTTTCTTCGGGTCGGCGCGAACGCTATCTTGAACCGATCAATCATGTCGCGCGAAAAACAGCGGCCCAGCGCAGACAAGTACTCGGTTTTGATTCTATTACTGGAGAATAGCCATGAGTCGTTACAGTATCGAAGAGTTCGTCACGGAAACCCGACAAAAAGATCACGGTCAGGGAACGTTTGAGCTGGAAACCGCTCGGCTGCTTGAACTGAATCTGGACGGCGCTGTCTGGACCAAAATGGGATCGATGGTTTCCTACCGAGGGAACGTGAAGTTCACACGTGAAGGAATCATGGAACAGGGGATTGGCAATTTGCTCAAGAAAGCAGTTTCAGGCGAAGGAACCAGACTGACAAAAGCAGAGGGACAGGGCAAAGTTTACCTGGCAGACGCCGGAAAGAAAATTACGCTACTGAATCTTCAAGGAGAATCTCTGTTCGTTAACGGAAACGATTTACTGGCGTTTGAACCGTCGGTCAGTTACGAAATCAAGATGATGAAAAAGATGTCGGCCATGCTCGCCGGAGGACTTTTCAACATTCGACTCGAAGGCCACGGTCTGGTCGCTTTCACAACTCATTACGATCCGATCACGCTGCTGGTCACGCCAGACAACCCAGTTGTGACGGATCCTAACGCAACCGTCGCCTGGTCAGGCTCGTTGGAGCCAAAGGTCAAAACGGATGTCTCTTTGAAAACGTTTCTGGGACGAGGCAGCGGCGAATCGATTCAAACTTCATTCGAGGGCCATGGGTTCGTTGTGATTCAGCCTTACGAGGAAGTTTATTTCCAAGCCGGTGGGTAAAACTGGCAACGGTCGCGAATCGCCATCCGCGAGACCGGATCGACAGCTTCGCTCGATGGACGAATCTACATCATTTTGGCGTCGGGTTTCTCGAACAGGTAGTGCCCGACCCACCATTCGTTCCCCCCGTTGAAGCCGAACAGTTCGCTGCATGCCATGTGGAAGGTTCGCCAGCGGTTCAACCAACGAAACGCTTCGTCGCTGCCGTAAGTGTCAGCCAGCACACGCAGTGCGACGTTGCGATTCTGATCAAGTTTCGCTAACCATGCTTCACACGTTTTCTGATAGTGCAAACCGCTCCACCGCCACCGGCGAGCCAGCTGCAAATCACGTTGATACCTCCCGAGGAGATCATCGCCTGGCATAATGCCGCCGGAGAAAAAGTTCCGGCTCATCCAGTCCGCCTCGGAATCGTCCGAGAACTTATAGGTCCACGCTCGATGGCAAAAAATGTGAACAAACAATTTTCCATCAGGCTTCAGCCAACTTGAGATCCGCTGCATCAATAACTGATGGTTGCGCATGTGCTCAAACATCTCGATCGAAATCACACGGTCGAACGTATCGGCCGCCGAAAAATCATTCATGTCTGCGGTGATAACGGTCAGATTCTGATCAACCTGCTCACGCTTCGCCTCCTGAAGAATAAACTCTCGCTGGGAAGCGGAATTTGAAACGGCCGTGATACTTGCGTTTGGAAAACGTTTCGCCAGCCAGAGCGTGAGTGAACCCCAACCGCAACCAAGTTCTAGAATACTCTGCCCATCGTGCAGCTCAGCCCGAACAGCTGTTTCTTCCAAGGCAGCGTCTTCAGCGGAAGATAAATCGTTGACTTCTTCGGGCCACCAACAACTTGAGTACTTTCGGCGGGGCCCCAACATCAACTCGAAAAGTTCAGCCGGCACTTCGTAGTGCTGCTCGTTCGCCTTCTCTGGCAAAACCGCGACCGGCCCTCGCGAAAATTCTGCAATCAGCTCTTCCTGCCGTGCCTGATTCAGTTCACATGAACCTTGATCGACATTCTGTAATCTTTTACGCAATAGCTTGCGAATCCCGGCTCGCAGCGCGAAGTCTGCCACGTAACCTCGCTCCATCCAATCGATCAGACGTTCCATCATGATTGCAGTCTCAGATTCGCGTGAGTACAAAACTCAATGTTGGTAAACAGCCGGTTTTTCGAAAACAATCTGCGCAAGGTTCGTACGCCTCTCACGGAACGCCGCTTCGCAATAACACAAGTAGAAATGCCAAAGGCGAATAAATTTCTCGTCGTAACCCAAAGAACGCACTTCATGCAATTGACTCATGAACGCTTTCCGCCACAGCATCAGCGTTGTCGCGTAGTCCTCTGAATAGTCGTCCAGGGCAATCATCTGAAAGTCCGTCACTTTATCGATTGATCGCTGGACTGCCGCGATTGAGGGCAGGCAACCACCGGGAAAAACGTATCGTCGAATGAAGTCGGTCTGCCGAATGTATCTGTGGTATTGCTGGCCTGCGATCAAAATACTCTGCAGCAGCATCTTGCCCTTCGGCTTCAGCAGTTGCGAACAAGTGGTGAAGAATCGATCAAAGTACTGATGCCCAACGGCTTCAATCATTTCGATGGAAACAATTTTGTCGTAACATCCGTCGAGCTCACGATAGTCCTTCTGAAGAACGGTGATCTGGTCCGACAGACCCGCATTTTCAACTCGCTGAATCGCGTGGTGGTACTGCTCCTTCGAGATCGTGGTTGTCGTCACTTTGCATCCTGTGGTCGACGCGAGGTGAATCGCCATTCCACCCCAACCGGTTCCGATTTCAAGCACGTGATCCGAAGCGGCAACGTTCAATTTCTCTCGAACGACTTCCATCTTGCGTATCGACGCGTCATACAATGTATTATCAGCTTCGGAATCACGTTCAGATCTCACAGAATCAAAAATGGCGGATGAATAACTGAGTGTCGGATCAAGAAACAGTTTGTAAAAATCATTTCCAAGATCGTAATGCTCGTGGATATTTCTGCGACTCCCTGACACCGTATTCCGCCGCGTCAAATGCAGGCCCCAGCTCCAAACGTTCTTCGCGCGAGACCAAGTTCGATCGACTCGCTGAATCACGCTCAGATTTCGAATCATGATCCGAATCAACGACGTCAGGTCGTCGGATCCCCACTGCCCGTCAATGTAACTCTCAGCCGCGCCTAACGTGCTGCCAAGAACGATTCGCCGATACGCTGCCTGGTCGGCAACGACAACGTTGGCGTGAAGCGAATCAACGCTTTGTTCCTTCGGTCCACATACGTGTCGGCCATCGCTGTCGTTAACCGTCAATGCGTCTGTCTTGATTCCATCAAGCAGCTTACGAAACGCGGGCCGAAACAAGGAAGCTTTCGCTAATTCACCATCCCGTTGAATCGAAACCGGAAGCTCCAACCGAGGGTTGGCGACTTGACGATCAGTACTGTCAGCAGAGCCAGGCAAGCAATCGGGATTGATGGAATCAACGGTCGAGCAAATAGGATTCATGATTAAAAACAGGGGAGACACAGCGTAGTGAGAATCTGGCTATCAAGATATTCAAGTCACCAGATCTTGTTTATCGGGGTGAGGAACAAACGGAATTTTCTTTAACCACAAACGTAGTGCTTGAAAGTAGATTCCTGCAAAGGTCTGCAGACTCATCAAGGGATATCTGAGCAACACAGACGATAGGTTGAAACCGCTGATTTCTCGTTTTTCCAACAGCATCGAAACATCGAATATCCGGCTTCCTTGCTGCCAGTTCTCCATTTTTACTCCCAAACGATCTTCAGGGCAGGTGAAAACCATGCGGTAATGCATGTTCATTTCCATAAATGGAGACACGTGGAATGCTTTATCAACACGATCGGTCGAAATTCGCTTTCGAGCAATATCTTTCTGATCCGCAGAAACCAGATACAGGTGCTGCTGCCCCCAAGGTGTGTTATTCACTTCTGCGATCACAGCCAGAATGTGGTTACCCGAAGGATCGAAACAGTAAAAAAAGCTGACGGGGTTCATCTCAAACCCCAAATGCCGAAGCTGAGTCAGCAGCCGCACGGGCCCAATCGGCCGACGCTCCCCCAGTTCATCAAGCGCCAGACGAACGCGTTTTTTCAGTGAAGGTTCATCCGAGAATTTCTTTAAATGATCGTCTTTTCGGAAACGGACTAACGATCTGCCGGTCGTTGACCACAACCAACGCCCGCGGAACACGGTTGCCAGTTCGTCCAGATCCAGAAGCAACATGTACAGCAGGAAATTGAACTGATGGGCCGTTGGCTGCTTTCGTCGGTGCCGTACTTTTCCGATGTAGATGCAACTATTCAAACGCATTCGCCTCTCGGGCATAGTCAGCAATTTCGCAAGCCGAGGCAGGCTCTACTAATTGGTTGACGACCCTCAACGCACTGACGACCCCATCTTCATGAAACCCGTTTCTCCAGTAGGCTCCACAAAAAGAAGTCCGGTTCTGGTCAATCAGTTCGTGATGCCGATTCTGCATTTCGCGTCGGCCGACAGAAAATGTCGGATGAGTGTACTCAAACGTGCGGATAATCTTTTCCGGATCAATCCGAATGTCGTCGTTCAATGTCACGCAAAACGTTTGCCTGGTTTTTAAAGACTGGAGCATGTTCATATTGTACGTGACCGTGGGGCGATCCGGAGTCGACCGCGGGCAGAAGTAGTTCCAGCACGCCCATGCTCGATGATTGTCCGGCAAAACGGATTTGTCGGTATGAAGCGTTGCGATGTTGGACTGGTAAGGAAACGCAGACAAAACCTCGTGTTCCAACGGGCGAGCGTCATCCTCAAGAATTCTCAAAGCCTGATCAGAATGACAAGCGAAAATGACATGGTCAAACTCGGCCGGTTGTTCGTTTGCAACGGTCACCGAAACGACACGCTGGCCACGTCGGACGCTGACAACTGGGGAACTGGTTCGAATTCGCTCGCTCCAACCATTCGTCAACGGGCCAAGGTACTGCTTTGAGCCACCTGTAATCACTCGCCATTGTGGACGGTTCACAACGTCCAGCAAACCGTGGTTGTGATAAAACTCGGCAATGAATCGAATGGGGAATTGTGAAAAAGCGTCAAAAGAAGCTGACCAGATTGCGGCTCCCATCGGCAGGAAGTAGTGGCGAATAAACGATCGTGAAAACTGATTGCGGCTGAGGAACTCACCCACCGTTTCATTCGAATCCTCAGCGTTCAACTGGGCCCTCGCCAGCTTTCCGAAACGGCGAAAGTCGACCAACAGTCGCCAGAACTTTGAACTGACCAAGTTGCGTCGTTGAGCGAACAGACCATTGAGCCCCGTGCCGTTGTACTCGAGACCCGTCGTTTCGCATGAGACGCTGAAACTCATGCGGGTTGGCTGCGTCTCCACATCAAGCTCATTGAGCAACCTGATGAAATTCGGATACGTCCGCTCGTTGTAAACGATAAAGCCTGTGTCGACGTTCAGCCTTTCTCCGTCACTCTGACACTCGACCGTGTTGTTGTGCCCGCCAATTCGATCATCGGCTTCGAATAGTGTGATGTCATGCAGACGGTGCAGATAGTAGCCCGCGACCAATCCAGATATACCCGATCCGATAATCGCGATCCGCATCATTTCCCTCCTGCCTTCGGCTGAATCATCCAAGATGTATCAATCGACGGTTGATGCAGACGATACGGGTTCAGACATCGATCCAATTTGCTGGCAGCGAGACGACGACTCAAGTTCACACGTTGAAGCGTTTGATCGACCAGTTGAATCGGTGCCTGCCTTCCTCATCCGACGCAACGCAAGTCGATAGCGTGGCCATGCAAAGCACATGTACCCCAAATCCAACATCGACTTCACGATTGGCCAACGACTTAAGGCCGTCAATTTTTCAAACCCGACGCGACCGTAAATTTCGCGAAACACTTCGACCCCGACCACCCAACTCCCGTCTTCGTGACGTCCGTGGATTTCTCGCATCAATGTGTCAAGCGATTTCCCAACCGTGGACGGCTGGAACTCGTCCGTTGCGATGTCTGTCAGGATCAGACGATCATTGACATCCATTCGCCTAACCATATCGATCTCTTTCTTGCACAGAGGGCACTGTGCGTCGTAGAAGACCTCAAAACGACCGCTTTTGGATGGAGAAATCGTCATAATACTATTCAAATTCGACGCATCACGCGTTGGTTAAATCAAGGGATAAGCAGGCTCATTTCTGTTGACCGCATATTCTCACCGACTGCAACGGCACAAAGTGCTCAACTGAGAAACAACTGCAACGGTTTTATGGGTCGCATCAATCGCCAATCCAATAGTTGATTGAAGTTTCGAACGTTCAGAATACGCCGAATCGCTGCGGCGTATGCTTCAGATAACGCACCATTTTCAGCGACCAGAACCAAGCTGAAACTTTGCATCCAAAGTGCAACCTCCCTTTCCCGAGGCTGATCCGTTGAACCGACGTGAGAGATTTCGAATACGAATTTTGACGTTTCTTGCGTTCCTGTTTTGCACGATTCTGACTTTTCCTGGTCGGGCATCCGCGGCGGATCCAACATCGCTGTCCAACCGCTCCAGCCGCTACACCGTCAAGGTGAAGTCGGGTGAAAACACCTACGTTGGACATCCCATTGTCCACAATCATTTGCAGACCGTGCTGCTGCGGCGCAATGGACGCATCAAAATGTTCAAGCCCGGGCAGGTCGACGACCTGCAGCAGGTTTCCAACATATTCAGTCCCAAAACGGCAAGGCAGCTTCGAGTAGAATTGCAGAAGGAATTCGGCAGCAAGTACGAAGTTTCTCTGACTCGCCACTACGTGGTCGTTCATCCGCCCGGAGCCTATCAGAGATGGGCGTTGCCGTTTGAGCAATATTATGTCCGGTTTCGACAGTGGTTTACGGCCAGAGGCATGAAGCTGAAGCATCCTGAGTTTCCGATGGTTGCCATCGTGTTACTTGATCGAAGTGAGTACGACCGATTCACCTCCCGCTATACCTCGTTTTCATACTCGACCGATGGTTACTTCAGTTCGAGCAGCAATCGGATGATTACCTACGACAAGTCCGGAGGCCAACCGTCTGGTTCTTCTGCCGCCACGTTTGAAACCATGACCACCGTCATCCACGAAGCCGTTCACCAGGCCGGGCACAATATTGGGATCCACAGTCGCTTTTTTCCCCAACCCCAGTGGTTCAAAGAAGGACTTGCAACTCTGTTCGAAGCCCCCGGAATCAACCACCCGGCAGCGCATCCACGAGCCGATCAACGAATCGATCCGTATAGTTTGATCGCTGCGGCTCGTTTTCTTGACAAGCACGACAAACCGGGCGTCGTCGAGCAACTGATTCGAACCGACTCGTTCTTCAACGCAGACGCAACATCAGCTTATGGACTCTCGTGGGCCCTGACCTCTTACCTATTCGAACGGTTTCCGCGTCAGTATGTTCAGTATGTCAAAGTGCTGAACGAAAACGCGGCAACAGCAAGCGCGACTCCGGACGCTCGAATGAAGTATTTCACCAGGACCTTCGGGGCAACGGGACGAATTGAAGGCGGTTTGCGATCATACGTCTCGAAACTTGCCCAGTGAAACGAGAAACGGTTTCTGGAGTTTCTGGCCAACGTCAAACACGACTCTTCCGGTTACAATTTGTCTGATCGCGTGCGGTTAATTTGCCAGGAGACAATCCCATTCAACTGATTGATTTCGATTGTGTTTCACCCTCGTTGTGTTTGGCAATGGACGAGCAAATGTTGCTTTCCGATATAAATTCGGACGCCATCAGGACATGGCTGCCCAGTTCAACATTCACGGTTCTGGGTCGAAGCTCGCCCGCCGCTGCAGAAGTCCACATCGATCGGATACGAGAATCTGGTTCGTGGTTGGGTCGGCGGGTTAGTGGAGGACAAACCATTGTGACCGGGCCGGGTTGCTTGATGTACGCGGTCGTCCTCAGCTATCGCGATCATCCGGATCTGCGGATGCTGGACCACGCGCATCAGTATGTGATGACTCGAATACAGCAAGCAATTGCCGGTTTAGGAATCTCGGTTCAGATCGAAGGCGTATCGGATCTTACTTTCAACGGAAGGAAGTTTTCTGGCAACAGCATGCGCTGTATCAAAGACCGGTTCCTGTACCACGGTACACTCATCTGCGAGGACTTCGACCTTTCGCAAGTCACGAATTTCTTGAAGCGACCAGTGCGAGAACCAGACTATCGAGCTGGAAGATCCCATGAGGATTTTTTGACTCGTTTACCGGTTGGCCGCGAGACATTGAAACAAGCAATTATCGACGCGTGGAACCCTCACGGCTTACTACCGCCTGTCCAGCGGGAATCGCTGGTGAAAGAGGCTCAGGCTTTGGCAACCACCAAATACGAAGATTCGGTATGGACGCTGAAAGTTCCCTGAATGTCGATTCCCTCCGCCGAAGCTCACGTCCGTGATTTCAAATTTCCGTTGGCAAATGAGCTCGTTTCCCGGTTGCTCTTTCGGAAGAAAGATCTTGCGGAATGTTCGTCAGAGCACACTCTGGAAACCCGGCGATAATTTTTGAGCATCCTGTCCCCTGCTATGGCCCACCTTCGTAAGGTTTGGATAGCAGAAGTCGTCTTGAATGTACCGGAAAGCCCAGAGACTCAAGTTTCCCGTTGCTGAATTGCTCAGACTTCCGCTTTCGACAGACTTCGAATCCGAATCAATTTCAGGTAGTCCAAAATGTCAAAATACTTCGCTTTTGGTGTTTCTTTCGTACTCGGTCTGGTCGCCGCGACCAGCATGTCGACTGCGACGACAGAGGCTGAGCACCGACCGTGCTCAGATTGCACGGTCGTTTCGGCCGATTTTTCACCAATGACGTCCGCTGAATGCCCCTGCCAAGGCAGTTGATCGGAAACAACCGTGCCGATTGCAGACGGCGCTGCATAACCGTCGTGGCAGGAATTTTCGCAAAGACCCACAAAATCGGAAAAATTGTGTTCTCCGGAGCAATTGGTTGCCGACACAATAACTGGATTCATGGTTTGAATCCGCGAGGGGGGGAATCTCGCACGGTTCTGATCGATCTTCAGTTGGTAACAAAAACTGGCTTCAGATTGACGGAACTGCCATGCTGCACCGGCGAAATCCGGTCTCATTGCAGGCGTTCGTGCTTCTCCTGGTTTATTGCTTAACCAACAACGTCTGCCAGTTCTCGGTACTAGTGGTATCGGGGTGAACAAAGCAGGCAAAACGGAATTAGCGAACTTGTTTGACTGCGGTCAACGAATTTGATTCAGGAGGAATCTGATGCGACGTATTGTGCTTGGAATCGCGGCAGCGGTTACAACGTTTGCTCCTGCCGCCGTGCAGGCCGATGACCAGCAAATTGCTGACTTCATTCGCAGCAAACTTCAAATGGAACAACAGCAGGGGAACTTGCGAGGCTTCAACGTAGACTTGCGAGTCGAACACGGCACGGTCTGGTTCGATGGCAACGTCTCCAACGCGACTCAGGAAGCGTTAATCTTGAGAACAGCTCAGCAGGCCGGACACCTTGGCGTTGTTCAGGTCGTCGACGACATTGAGGTTTCGGCGCCAGTGGCTCCGCCCGTGTTCCAAAATACTCAGGCGACGCCTGAGCGTGTGATTCCGGCGATCGTACCCGGTCCATCGGCAACTCGCACGGCCAACCTGCAATCTCCACTGGGAGTTCCTGCTCAACAGGCGTCTGCCAATCAGCAGGTTCAATACCAGCAACAACCTCCAATGGCTTCACGGATGGCGGGCCCCGCTGCTCGCGTTGCAGCCATGCCACGTTCTGCACCGGCCGCCCAAGACTACGTCGCTCCCATGGTCACGGGCGAAGTCTACGGTGCGCCCATGGATGGAGCCATTGTTGGCGAATATGCAACTGGCGGCGAACCAATGCCATTCGCATCTTGCGGCGGAGGCAGCTGTGGCGGAGCCATCGAAGGCGGTTACGCCGGTGGCGGTGCTCCCGTTGCTGCCGGCTACGGAGGCGGAGTGGGTGGTCCAAGCGAAGCTGCGAACTTGCCCGGATACGCATGGCCCGGATATGCAGCCAGCCCTAACTTCGGAGCAGTCACTTACCCTAAGCAGTATTCCGCTGCGGCGTGGCCATACATCGGCCCGTTCTACCCGTACCCACAGGTACCGCTCGGTTGGCGTAAAGTCACGTTGGAATGGGATGATGGCTGGTGGCAGCTTGATTTCAACGATAAGTAGTCATTCCCGTGAATGAAAAACGACTACCAAAACTCGCTTGAGCGGTCCGCTTGAGCGAGTTTTTTCGTGCCAACAGGTCGAAGTTCACTGCAAATCGCGACTGCCACACGGATCTACCGCTTGCCCGCTCAAAGAGAACGCAGTCAATCGATTTGAAGCGAGGGCAGCTGCCATTCAATCGCGACGTTGGCGTCGATACTTCATCCGGGGGCAGGCCGGCAGTGTTTTCGAGACCTCGTAGCTGGCCAACGAAGTATCCGTGCTAGCACGGTATTTCCGGAATCATCGAAATAATCCGCAAGTTCGTCACAGTTTATCACGATATCAAACCTGACAGTGTTTACAACGCAAAGGGTTTCGCGATGTCCTCAAAACGAATGACGGTTGCCATGTTCTGCTTGATCGCAGGATCGACCGTTCTTAATACCGGCTGTTTCACCGTATCAGGGCCTTCGCTGGGTATTTTCAGTGTACCGATCCCTGTGACGCCGTATCAGCAAAAGAAACGAGAAGACGAGTTCCACGTTCATGAGCGATACGCTCGCGTCCCGATTCTCGGACCGGTCACAGCCGGCGGGCCTGTGAAAGCTCTTGATCCTCCCAGCCAAGACGAAATCTGGCGAGCGCTGGAACGTGCGAATCCGGTTCAGGGCGGCATTCCGTTCTTCCATGAAACTCAGCGGAACAACGTGACCATGGTGGTTGATAAGATCGCCGATTACATCGACCCACCGCGAGTCGTTCCGTTGATTGGTCCAGCTCAGCTGCACCATGCCCATTACAAGTGCACGATCTACTACACGGAACGAAAAATCGTGGGCTGGCCAATTCCCCACACTCTGGAAGATGAGGATTCCGTGGAAGTCATTTATATTGACCACAACCACTTCCACATGGTTGGAGATGTCGACTTTGGAGATGCAAGCAAGCATTACTAGACCTGACTCGCGAAAACAATCAAACTGTTATCACGCCGCCTGATCCGGGCGGCGTTTTTTAGTGCTTGATCGCGGTTTGAACAGGCCTCGATCGCTTGCGGGATTTGCGATTGAACTTTCCCGGTCCGCTTCTTCCAATGGCATCCAGATTAAATTTTTGGATCCGAATAACCTCATGAACAACCGGGAATCAGACTCGAGTAACGCAGCGAGCACGCGTGACGAATCGGCGGCTCCGATTTCCGACAACGTCGTCGAAGTGCCACCGCTCGATCAGCCCAGTACCTTTCTGCAAAAATACTCGACCCTGATCCTTTGTCTGGCGCTGTTTGCGATTCCGATCGTTGGACAAGCGGCCGTTCGCGCATTGAAGGTGTACTCGACCGATGTCATGCAGTGGTTGCCGTCTCGATTTGAGCAGGCAGAAACATATTTGTGGTTCAAAGACGAATTCGGCATCGACGAAATGATGGTCATCAGTTGGCCCGGATGCACGATCACCGATCCTCGCGTTGAGCAGCTGCAAACGGCGTTAGAGTTGGCGGAAATGAATGGGCAACGGGCGTTCGTCCGCGTCACTTCCGGGCCTCGCATGATGAAACGAATCATGAACGGAGGCGTCAGTGAACGTTACGCGGCTGCTCGTTTGAAAGGACTGGTCATTGGTCCTGACGAGGAAACAACGTGCATCGTCGCAACGCCCGCCGAGCACGTCCTGACACAACGTCGACAGGCCTACGAGCTGGTTCTTCAGATCGCGGAAGAGTCGACTGGGTTGTCGGCAGCGGATCTGAAGCTGGGAGGCCCAACCGTTGATGGCGCGGTGATCAACATCGAAAGCCAACTGGCGCTGCGGCGATATCTTGGGGCGTCGGTATTGGTGGTCTTTCTGTTGACGTGGTACCGCATGAAAGACTTGCCGCTGACGATCATGGTCATTTTTTTCGCTTCGGTCTGTGCGATGATCAGCCTTGCGGTTCTGTATGCAACGGGCGGAAAAATGAATCTCACGATGATCATGCTTCCCACGCTGATCTTCATCCTGGGCGTCTCCGGATGCGTCCACATGGTCAACTACTACCGTAAAGCGTCAACGCGAGGCTATGGTCTCGCATCGGCCGACCAGGCAGTTAAAGACGCTCGCTATCCAATCATTCTGTCAGCGTTGACAACCGCCTGCGGATTGGTGTCGCTGGCTACCAGCCAGGTCAATCCGATTCGTCAGTTCGGAATTTACTCGGCAGCCGGAGTCCTTTGCAGTCTGGTAATTTTTCTACTGGTGTTACCCGCAACGCTGTATCTTTTAAAAGGTCGAATCAGCAAATTCTTTTCTCCAAAAGGGAAACTGACGCGACGCGAAAGAATCACTGGCGTCAGCCGCTCGACATCGATTCTGGTCAACTGGGTGTGCCGGACTCACTGGTGGGTTGTGCTCCCCTCGCTGATCGGAGTCGCTTTGCTTGCCACTGGCGTTTTGAAACTGCATGCCTCAGTCAAGCTGCAATCCAGATTTGCTCAACGGACGGAGATTATCAAGGACTATCAATGGCTGGAGGAAAATCTGGGACCGCTGGTTCCCATGGAAGTCATCATCCACTTCACCCCGTCCAGCGACCTCGGACCATGGGAACAGATGCGGACGGTGCGAATGATTGAACGTGCCGTTCGACAGACAACCGCCGTCAACGCGACGCTTTCCGCTGGCACGTTCGCGCCGCGTCTGCCATCCGGGCGAAGCATGGTTTCAACATTCGAACGAAAGACCGTGCTGGACCAGTGGAAACAGCAAATTCCCGCTTTGGAAGAAAACGGGCTGGTCAGCATGCACCCGGGAGACAATTATTGGAGGATCAGCCTGCGCGTGGATGCGTTAAACGATATTGACTACGGGCAGTTTCTCGAAAGCGTCAGCACAAATGTGCAGCACCAACTTGAAGATCTGAATATGGTTGGCGTCGAATCGTTTCTGACAGGCGGAATTCCATTGGTCTACAAAGCTCAGCACCAGATTTTGCGTGATTTGAGTATCAGTTTTGTGACAGCGTTCGTGTTCATTTCGATCATCCTGATGGTCGTCCTCAGAAGTGTGCGAACTGGTTTGGTTGCGATGATTCCGAACGTGTTTCCTCCGCTGGTTGTTTTCGGAACCATGGGCTGGCTCGGACGGTCGATTGAAATTGGATCGGTCATGACCGCCAGCGTCGCGCTTGGGATTGCAGTCGATGACACGATCCATTTCCTTACTTGGTACCAACGCGGCACGATGGAGGGACTTTCGAGATTCGCATCGATTCGACATGCCTTTGAGCATTGTGCCAAAGCGATGATTGATACCTCCCTGATTTGTGGCCTTGGCGTCGCACCGTTCCTTTTCGGCGTGTTCATGCCGACGGTTAATTTCGCTCTCTTATTGAGCGTCATGCTGTTTACCGCGTTGGTTGGAGATCTGATCCTACTGCCTGCGATCCTCGCGGGCCCGGCAGGGATTCTTTTTCGACGCCGAAAAACACGCAAACGGATGACAAATCCCGCCACTTGACGATTGTCGAATCAGGCTCGATCCGCGGTGACACCTGACAAATAAACTCCGACCCAATGACTCCCGTTCGTTCCGCACGATTCTTCGGTTACTCACAAAAACTTCCACTGCTTCTAAGAACCTTAAAACACGGGTTTCATCGTCTGAAATCCGATTTTGACGTTGTTGCACAACCGCGTCATGAATAGACTGCCTGATCGCCTGAAAGGTCCACTTTTGGCCTTCGGAGAGAAACGTGAATCTACAACCTGGAAAGCAGGATCCCATGGCTGACGTATTTGACAAGTGCGATGAATTCTGGAGACGAATGAAGAAGGTTGCGGGCGAGCACTTCGATGAAGGCGTCAAAACATTCTTCCGAGAGTTTCCCGTTACGAACTGCCTGCCCACCGTCATGCTCAACGGCGTCGAACATCTGCAGGTATCGACCAACGATTATCTCGGCCTGGCGACTCATCCAGACGTGGTCGCAGCGGCCACCGAAGTGGTACAGGAAAGTGGCGTCGGCACCCCACTGGGAGCCCGACCGTTGACAGGCAACACGGAACTTCACCTACAGCTGGAATCGGAATTGGCAAAATTTCGTCGAACCGAAGCGAGCCTGGTGTTCAATCTGGGACTTGGTGCGATGTCCGGGACGATCGCCTGCATGGTCGGACGAAAGGAAAAGGTCTTCGTTGATGCGTATGCTCATGGGTGCGTGCACGATGGGGCTCGATTGTGCAAAGGCGAAGCCTCATGGTTTGGCCACAACGACATGGACGACCTCGAAAGTCAGCTGAAAGAATGTCCATTGGAACAGCCCAAACTGATTGCGGTTGACGGCGTTTATGGAATGACTGGCGATCTCGCCCCACTGCCCGAACTGGTTGAGCTCAAGAAAAAATACAACGCTCAACTTTTCGTTGACGATGCTCACGGCACTGGTGTGATGGGTGAAAACGGGCGAGGAACTCCCGAACTGTTCGGCGTCGAAGATGAGGTCGACCTGCATGGTGGAACGTTTGCGAAATCGTTTGGCACCTTCGGTGGCTATATCTGTGGCCCGAAGAAAGTGCTCGACTTTGTACGATTCGTCTCTCCCGGATTCATGCTGACCAAAGCATTGCCAGGCTGCATTACCGCAGCAACCATCAAATCGCTGGAACTGATGCAATCAATGCCTGAAAGAAGAACGCAGCTCTGGGACAATGTGAAAACGCTGCGTGATGGTCTGCGAAACGCTGGTTTTGAAATCGGAAATCCACAGGGAGCCGTAACTTCCATTTTCACTCGAGGCGCGATGGCGTTGACGGCAGTGGACATGCTTCAAAAAGAGCACCAGATTATCGTGAACCCGGTCATGTATCCGGCGGTGCCCTACGGGACCTCCATCATCCGGATGACGCCAAGTGCACTTCACACACCAGAGCAGATGAAACAGCTGGTTAATGCCGTTGCCGAGGTCGCAAAGACGGTTCCACTGCACGAAGGAAACGAAGCGGCGGCTCACAAAGCCGTTGCGAAAACGTCTTCTTGATCAATAGCTGCTCTCATGGATTGTTGGCGGCCTACGAATTAACAACATTTCGAGGCCACCCGTCCAGAAACGCCTGAATGTTTCCGGCCGTGGAATTCATTAATCGCTGACGAGCCTCAACCGTTGTCCACGCAACATGAGGCGTCACAAGGCAGTTTTTGATTGAACGCAACGGATGATTGTCTGGCATTGGTTCTGACGAAACAACGTCCAGCAATGCACCACCAATCTGGTTGCTTTTCAAAGCGACCGCCAAATCGGATTCGTTGACCAATCCGCCTCTGGCAGTGTTAATCAGAATCGCTTCCGGCTTCATTGATGCGAGGAAATTCGCGTCGACCATGCCTTCACTGTCTTCGTTCAGCGGGCAATGCAAAGACACCACGTCCGAGTGTTCGGTCAACTGCTCGATACTAAGCCATTCAAAACCATCCCAGTCGGGTGCGTCTGCTTGTCTGCGACTGGATGCCACAACTCGCATGTCAAACGCTTTTGCAATCGCGGCAGTCGCTTTTCCGATTCGCCCCCAGCCAACGACACCGAACGTCTTCCCTTTGAGTTCAGTAATTGGTTTAAGCCAGAAACTGAACTGCCCGGATTCCATCCACTTTCCATCCGCCACTGCCTGCGAATGCGCTTCTGGCTGGTGGATGAATGCCAGCAGCATTGCGAACACATGCTGAGCCACTGCCTCGGTACTGTAAACGGGAACATTCGAGACTGGAATTCGTCTTGCTTTGGCAGCTTTCAGGTCGACCACGTTGTAACCGGTGGCCGTCACGGAAATGAATTTCAAGTTCGGCAACTGGTTCAGGATTTCATCATCAAGAACCACTTTGTTGGTCAGTACGATGTCCGCTTCGTCACATCGCGACAGGACTTGATCCGGTTCGGTGGAGTCGTAGACGGTCAGTTCACCAAATTGTTCGATGGGCGTCCACGGATTGTCACCCGGGTTCAAGGTCACTCCATCAAGCACGACGATTTTCATTGACTTATCACTTTCATTGCGACCCAGACAAGATAAAGCAACCAACCTGAAAACACGGCTGCTGCAACACGAAACAGCCACATTTCACGTTTGCCTGCGGCGTTGTTGACTTGCCCACCACGCTCTGTGTCAGCGTGCGAAGACTCATTCTGATCGCCGGAGTTCACGTTACTCATGTGTCGATTCTGCGACGCCCACCAGGATGCATGTTGATAAACCGCAACATCATAGCGACATCAGAGAGTTTTCTCGCCCCGTGTTGCCCGTGAATTCCGCCAATCTCGTATTTCATTACGCACAACCGAAACCGGGCACGACGATTGCAACCAACAGCATGCCGGTGACACAAAACGGTCTCAGATCACAACCGCTGACCATAAATACTACCGGCTGTCCGGGTTCCACCGAATTTCCACGACGCTCTTTCACACAGGGAAACGTTCATTTGTCAAATGCCCACGCAAACACGATGCTCAGCACCGCTGAACGGCCAACGGGTGGGCAAAAGAGAAAAAAATCCGGAAGGATCCTGGAATTGGATGCCCTTCGCGCGATCTCGTGTTTGAATCTGCTTTTATTTCATTTCACCTATGTCTACCAGAACAAGTACGGTTTTCAGTCTCCGCTGGGATTTGCATTTCCCTACGGAAAGTACGGCGTTCAGTTGTTCTTCATGCTGAGCGGTCTTGTTAATGCAATGACGCTGCTTTCGAAGCGAAAGCCGGGTGATTTCATCGCCGCCAGGTGCATCCGGATTTTTCCAAGTTACTGGTTGATGATTGTCGTGAACCTCGTGCTGTTCGCATGTCTGTCGATGTTTCACACTTCGCCAACGACTACCAGCACTTTGGCAAACGCGTCGACGATGCCACGCCTGTTCGGCTATGACACAATGGAACCCGTGACATGGACACTGCAAATCGAGATGCTGTTCTACGGCTTCTTGATGATCACTTTGATGACGGGTTGGATTGATCGGCCACTTCGGTTGATGATGATTGCTGTCGGTATCAGCTTTGCAAGTTGCATTTATTTTGATTGGCATTTCGTTCACCGCCCCGAATCTGTGTGGAACAGCCGCTTTACCGTCGTGGAGAATCTGTTCTTCATGAGAAACCTTCCCCTTTTCGCAATGGGTATTCTTCTGAACGAAATACGCAGTGGTCGAGGCAAAATCTGGAAGCACAGCGCTGGCATACTTGTGAGTGCTCTTGCATTTCATGCGATCGACCTGCGTGACCACAACCCGGTCGCCACCGCCATGCTTTTCAGCCTGTTAGCGCTGAGTGCCTACGGAAAAATTCCGATCCTGCGTTTCCAACCGCTTCTTTTCGTCAGCACGATCTCGTACTCCTTGTATCTGTTTCACAACAACGCAGGGTGTGCTTTGATTGCATGGCTCGAATCAATGAGCCTCGGGCCTCAGGTCAGTGTGCTGATGGGAACGATCTTCGCGATCACTCTTGGTGCCGTCGTGACATTCTGGTTTGAGCGACCCATCACCAGAACGCTCAACAAGTTGTGGAGCGGCCTCAAAACATGGCACGCGACAAAAACGAAAACTCTGGCAACAGAATCTTCACTCGAATCTTCACTCAATACGCTTTCCACCAGAACCGTCGGACGGTAAAGGAAGTTTAAGATGAAATTGAAATTTATTACTGATTTCGATGAACTGCAGCAATACGCACAACAATGGGACGAAGTTGCTGGCGACTTTCCATTCTATCGCTTTTCGTGGATGGGCAATTGGATTCGGCACCTCGGGAAGTCGTGTCAACTGGCTGTTCTGGTCGCCACTGATGAGATTGGAAACTGGATCGGTGTTGCCCCATGGTGCATCGATCGGAACCACAATTTCACTCGGCGTTTGCGATGGCTATCCAGCGGCGCAGCGTGTGCGGACTATCTGAATCTGTTCACTCGTCCCGGTTACGAAGCTGCATTCGCGGACGTGGCCGTTCGGTGGCTGAGCCGCAATATCGGGCCTCAAAAGCTGTTAGGTCGTTTGGATGAGATTGAGCTGGAAGGAATCGCGCTGGACCAGCCTGAAGTCGCGTACTTCAACAATAAGATGACCAAAGCCGGATTCCAGAATCATCAAACTGAAATTGAAGGTTGTTGGGCCGTTGATCTGCCGAAGTCATGGGCCGATCTTGAACAAACGTTTTCGAAATCGATGCGCCGAAAAACGAAAAAGGCAACGAAACGTTTGAACGAGAAAGATACAGCTGTCCGATCAAGTCACAAAGCTGACTTCGACGAACTTTGGTCAACCTTTGTACTGCTCCATCAGAAACGCAGACAAATGCTTGGCCAATCCGGCTGCTTTGCCGATACGGCATTCGAAGCATTTCTCCGTGATGCAGTCCGAGAATTGGCAACTTCCGGACATGCGGAAATCGTCGAAATCCAGCATGCGGGCCAGCCGCTCGCATCCATGATTCTGCTGAATGACAACAAAACTGTTTACATGTTTCAGTCGGGAACGTGCGATCAGCGATCCGCGTTGGAGCCCGGTTATCAGCTGGCAGCTTGTGCGATTCAACGGTCGATTAATATGGGATTTGCCTGCTTCGACTTTTTACGAGGTGACGAACCATACAAAGCTCGCTGGAATACTAATCGAGTCACGTTGTCACGCGTCAAATTCATTCCACGCAATTTCACGGCTCAGCTGAAGCACTCACTCTGGCTGACTGGCAGATCACTGAAAGAACACGTTTACGCAGGAGCCTGATTTCGCGTCCGATTCGACCTGATGAAATGACCACCTGTATTGACGGTAATCAATGTTTGCATGATGATCACAAAGGCTTGACTGAAGCGTAAACGAGTTGAGCATCCGATTATGGGCAATCTCGTTCTCCGTCACGACCGTCGCTGATGCCGTACGTACGCCACTCGTTGTGTCAGTTCATTCTGGTTTTTATTTTTGCGCTGTCGGACGCCAACACCGAGTGTGATGGCCAAAACTCGACTGAAAAGATAAGAACGACACCATCAAAGCAGGCTCAGCGAATCGGGTCGGCAGTGAAATGGGTTGGCTCTTTCGAAAAGGCACGACAACTTTCGACCAAAAATGGAAAACCGATTTTTTGGTATGTGCCGACGGTTGAGAACAGCTTCATGGACCGCAAGGTCGAAATCGACCGGTACATGAGAGCGGGTCTTTTCAGTTGGCCATATATCGTTGATCGACTGAACAATGACTTTGTACCTTTGATCGCAGTTCCGAACTCGGATCAATCACGCCAATTCGATTTGGTACCCTTCAAATTTATCGAGCCGGGTTTTCTGGTGATCGATGCGAAAGGGAAAACCACCCTTCGGTGCAATCGATTGACCACTCAGCATCCGGTCTGGTTTGACCAACTTTTGAATTCGGTCGTGCCGGCACGAAAAAACGATGTTCTGGCTTCGCACACAGACTCAATACTTGACGCGGCTTGGACGTATTTTCGCGTAGGCAAATACCAGCAAGCACTCGATCACCTCGTTTACGTGCACATGATGAGCACCATCGGTCGCCGGGGATTGACCGAGCCAGATTTGCTTCGTGGGATGTGCCTTTTCCGGATGGGAATGCACCACAAGGCCCGAGAAATCTGGAAGTCGCTGGGGAAACGATTTCCTGACGAACCGCTCGCCCAAAAAGCGGCTGCCGAAGCGGAGGGATTCGGTCCGTTCGTGCGAGGGTTTGAGGTACATACTGCCCTACCCGATTCGGCTTACAACAACGTTGATCTCCAAAACATCACGTCAACTGCGCCTGCCGGAACGTTTTCGGAAGAAGACGTTTGGAAACGAGGAACTCAATTTCTGCTGGGCATGCAGCGTTCCGATGGAGGATTCGTCGACTGCGACTACGATTTCGGTGGGACCGACAGCTTGCCGAACGTGCACGTGGCCGTGACCGCAATTTGTGCGATGGCATTGATCGAGTCGGCAGAAAGAAACGACGATTTGCCGCGAGCGAAAATTGACAACGCGATCAAAACGGCTCGCGATTTTGTGCTGAACGATCGAAACTGGAATCGACGTGACTCGGACGAGCTGTTCTGGGCTCATGCCTATCGAGTCATGCTGCTGGCCTCATCAATCAAAAACGAATGGGAGGGCGAAGCTGAACTGCAAACATCCGTCGATCAACTTCAAGCCATGCAGCTGTCTTCCGGTAGTTGGTATCACGAGTACCCCAACCCACTGGTTACTTCACTTGCTTTAGTCGCGATGAAAAAAGCAGAATTGGCTGGAGCAACGATTGACAACAAAAGAGTCGCTCGAGCGATGAAAGCACTCGAGCGCAACCGGGGCCGTGGAGGCTTTTACTACAGCGACGAAGCGACCGGACCGCAGCAGATCAAAGCTCAAGATTTGACGGACGCATCAGCCGGAAGACTTCCCCTGTGCGAATTGGCGTTGCACCTTTGGGACGCATCGAAGGATCGACAATTGGCCAAAGCAGTAGAGACTTCCATCAACAATCAGTCTCATCTTTTTGCGTCATTGAAATATGACGACCATACCTCTCGGCATGACTATGGTGGTTTTTTCTTCTGGTTTGACATCCATGGTCGCAGTGAAGCAGTCCGAAGTCTGAAGAACCCAAAGCTGAAGGCAAAGCACCAGCAACTATTGAAAAAGCTGGTGCTGAGATTACCAGAAATTGACGGTTGCTTCGTTGATTCGCACGAAATCGGCCGCTGCTACGGCACCGCGATGGCGTTGCTGACCCTCGCGAACGCCGACAAGTAACTCAGGCAGCGCCGCTGGATCGCCGCCGGAAGCCGCAAAGGGTCGACCAAAGCAGCAGAAGCGGGAACGCAGTTGGTTCTGGAACCGCAACGCCTGCTGGCGAAGCCGAACCGTTGTTATTGCCGAGATTTCCAACAAGCAAAAACGCGTCACCAAGGACATTAACTGTCCCATCCGCATTCAAATCTCCTTGAGACCAACTGGTCGCGGGATTATTCAGATTACCGACCAAAGCGAACGCGTCACCAAGGACATTGACGACACCGTCGAGATTCACATCGCCAGCGAAAGTTCCTTTAACTCCATTGGACGTTTCCACCAGCGTCGTGTAGTGATTCTCAAAATCTTCCGAATCAACCGTTCCATCGGCATTAAGATCCAGTCGAGCAAGTACACCGGTCGCAGCTGAATCCAGCACCCCGTTGTATTGATCAAGGTCAGCCAGATCGACGTCGCCGTCATTGTCAAAATCACCTACCAGTCGAACAGGAGGCACGGCTCCGGCAAAACCGATATCGCGTAGCAAAGCAAGATCCAGCTCCGTCAACTCGTATCGCTCGCCCGCTGCAAGAGTCGAAACGAACACCGATTCCTGCATCACGCCGTCAGAAACTCTGGGTGATTGAACACCCGCCGCGACATGAGCTCCATCCGGGTTGATGATTCCCTGCCCGGCAGATCCGTGGCTGGACATGGCTTCATTCCCCATCCAGTTACTTCCGCTTACCAATTCTCTCCATGACAAAGACCCGCCAAGGCCGATCGCATGCATCGCCTCGTGCAGTGCCACAGTGTAGAAGTCAACTTTACCTGCCTCGGGGGCAACCGTGTGATCAAAATGGAAGAAGTCACCCGGGTCGACTCCTTCAGTCAGATCATCAACTCCGTTGTTGTCCGTATCGTTGTCAAGTGAAACAACACCGTGACCGAGCCCGAACTCAACTTGAAATGGATAATCACCGTTGAAGTTACCGCTCTGGCGGGAAACGATTGGCCCTTCGCCACGAGTGAAAACAGCCGATGCCATTTCCCCCGCAGTGCGTGCCGCAATCTCTATATCACTGCTATTGGAGAAACTGGCCCCTGCCAGAAATCCATACGACGCTGTCCCGCCCGTTCCCAAAACGGATCCATCGCTTGAAAACTCCTGCGGCATCGCTCCGAGGTAGATTGGAACGACCGACTGAGCGTTGTCGCCGGGGAAATCAATCATCGCGTCCGTCGATGGGCTGCGAATCTTCGTGGTCATCTCGATAGTCACTGTCGCCGTTTGAAAGGTGCCACTGACGGTCAAGTCAGAAGGGCTGACCGCTGCCAGGTTCTGATTGATGGCCGAATTCAAGTCAGCGATGGCTGCTTCGACTGCCCAACGAGCTGCCGGTATCGACGTGAAAAAACCAGAATCGTCATAAGTATAATCCGCCGTCAGCTGCCCCATCGCCGCAGATGAAAGCAAAGTCAAATAAATCAAAGCCGAAGTCAATTGCAAACTTATTCGTGTCATGGTCCCGCATCCTCCCCAGCGTGTGGCCTGTCAAAGACGGGATCTACTGATCAAGTGCATTCCCGTCGGTGCTTGACTATATGCACTCTGGAATCAGAAACCAAGAGCGGCGATTGGGCTCAATCCCTTTCAAGTGCGTCCGATTGATCTAGTGGTCCAGCAGACCTGAATTGACCGATCTTGGAAGTGCTTTCCGCCAAATCTGCTGGCGCGTAAGCACGACTCAAACTGGTCAATTCAAATTTGACAGACCACTCGTGGTTTGGTCCGTTTAGATTGCGGGGTATCTTGAAATTGCAATTGCTGG